>NZ_JBIBVF010000011.1:0-244802 GCF_043080045.1 Streptomyces sp. NPDC015125 | reverse complement strand
GGCCGGAGCGGGTGGGGTGCCGGACGTAAAGCGAAGCAGTCCGGCACCCCACCCGCGCAGGCCCGTCACCGCACCCCGACAGCCCCGCGCAGCGGACCCGCCCCGCGCAGCGGACCCGCCCGCCGCCAGGCGAAATGGCGAGAGAGCCGAAAACGTGGGGCGAAAACAACGCGCCGCAGGCGCGTAAGGTGACTGGCCGTGACCACGTTCATCTGGATCGCCGCCGCGATCGTCCTCATCGGCATCTATCTGAGCTGGACGGCGGGCCGCCTCGACCGCCTGCACGCCCGTATCGACGCGGCCAGGGCGGCCCTCGACGCCCAACTGCTGCGGCGGGCGTCCGTCGCGCAGGAGGTGGGGACCTCGGGGATCCTCGATCCCGCCGCTTCGATCGTCCTCTACCAGGCCGCGCACGAGGCCCGGCAGGCGGCGGAGGACCACCGTGAAGTCGCGGAGAGTGAGCTGAGCCAGGCGCTGCGGGCGATCTTCGCCGAGGAGGCTCAGCTGGAGGCCGTGCGGGAAGCCCCGGGCGGTGAGCGAACGGTCACCGAACTCACCGCCGCGGTGCGCCGGGTCCCGATGGCCCGCCGTTTCCACAACGATGCCGTACGGGCTGCGCGCGCCGTCCGCCGGCACCGGGTGGTGCACTATCTGCGGCTGGCCGGCCATGCGCCCTTCCCGCTGGCCTTCGAGATGGACGACGAGCCCCCGGTCGTCCTGGACGACCGCTCGGCCGGGAACTGAGCGGGAAGCGGGACCCGGGCGGTGCGTGCCGCAAACTGCGACTCCCAGTAGCGACGAGCCACTGACCTCTAATTGGCCCTTTCCTCGGGCCACTCACTAACGGTTGTGTGGGCGCAGTAGTACAGCCACCCGGATTGAGTGAGGTCGAACCGTGTCCAGCACGCCCACCACGCCCCAGAACCCCGAGACCGGAACCGCGCGCGTCAAGCGCGGGATGGCCGAGCAGCTCAAGGGCGGCGTGATCATGGACGTCGTCACGCCGGAAGAGGCGAAGATCGCCGAGGACGCGGGCGCCGTCGCCGTCATGGCCCTGGAGCGGGTCCCCGCCGACATCCGCAAGGACGGCGGCGTGGCCCGGATGTCGGACCCCGACATGATCGACGGCATCATCAGCGCCGTCTCCATCCCGGTCATGGCCAAGTCCCGTATCGGTCACTTCGTCGAGGCCCAGGTCCTGCAGTCGCTCGGTGTCGACTACATCGACGAGTCCGAGGTCCTCACCCCGGCCGACGAGGTCAACCACTCCGACAAGTGGGCGTTCACCACCCCCTTCGTCTGTGGTGCCACCAACCTGGGCGAGGCGCTGCGCCGGATCGCCGAGGGCGCCGCCATGATCCGCTCCAAGGGCGAGGCCGGCACCGGCAACGTCGTCGAGGCGGTCCGCCACCTGCGGCAGATCAAGGGCGAGATCGCCAAGCTGCGCGGCTGTGACCACAACGAGCTGTTCGCCGCCGCCAAGGAGCTGCGCGCCCCGTACGAGCTGGTCAAGGAGGTCGCCGAGCTCGGCAAGCTGCCGGTCGTGCTGTTCTCCGCCGGTGGTGTCGCCACCCCGGCCGATGCCGCACTGATGCGTCAGCTCGGCGCCGAGGGCGTCTTCGTCGGCTCCGGCATCTTCAAGTCCGGTGACCCCGCCAAGCGCGCCGCCGCGATCGTGAAGGCCACCACCTTCTACGACGACCCCGCCGTCATCGCGGACGCCTCCCGCAACCTGGGCGAGGCCATGGTCGGCATCAACTGCGACACCCTCCCCGAGGCCGAGCGCTACGCCAACCGCGGCTGGTAGGACGGCAGATGAGCACCCCCACCATCGGTGTGCTGGCCCTCCAGGGCGACGTCCGCGAGCACCTCAGGGCGCTCGCGGACACCGGTGCCCAGGCTCGGCCGGTGCGCCGCTCCGAGGAGCTGGACGAGATCGACGGCCTGGTCATTCCGGGCGGCGAGTCCACCACGATGTCCAAGCTGGCCGTCGTCTTCGGCATGCTGGAGCCGCTGCGCGCCTTCGTCCGTGCGGGCAAGCCGGTCTACGGCACCTGCGCCGGCATGATCATGGTCGCGGACAAGCTGCTGGACGCCCGTGAGGACCAGGAGACGTTCGGCGGCATCGACATGATCGTGCGCCGTAACGCCTTCGGGCGGCAGAACGAGTCGTTCGAGGCGGCCATCGACGTCGCCCAGATCCCCGGCGGGCCGGTCGAGGGCGTCTTCATCCGGGCGCCCTGGGTCGAGTCGGTCGGCGGCGCGGTCGAGGTCCTGGCGACGTATGACGGGCACACCGTGGCCGTGCGGCAAGGTAACGTCCTCGCCACGTCTTTCCACCCGGAGCTCACCGGTGACCACCGGGTCCACGCTCTGTTCGTGGACATGGTGCGGCGCGCCTTGGGAGACATCCCCTAGCGGGCCGTCCGGCGTTGGTGGCCGGGTGACGGGCGGGAGTAACACCGTGTGACCCGGCCCCGGTAGGATCTGAGGCGTTCATTCAGACGTTGGTTACGCGAAGGAGACAGGCGGATGTCCGGCCACTCTAAATGGGCTACGACGAAGCACAAGAAGGCCGTGATCGATGCCAAGCGCGGCAAGCTCTTCGCGAAGCTGATCAAGAACATCGAGGTCGCGGCCCGTACCGGCGGCGCCGACCCGGACGGCAATCCGACCCTCTTCGACGCCATCCAGAAGGCCAAGAAGAGCTCGGTGCCCAACAAGAACATCGACTCCGCGGTCAAGCGCGGTGCGGGTCTCGAGGCCGGTGGCGCCGAGTACGAAACCATCATGTACGAGGGGTACGGCCCCAACGGTGTCGCGGTGCTCATCGAGTGCCTCACCGACAACCGCAACCGTGCCGCCTCGGACGTCCGCGTCGCCATGACCCGCAACGGCGGTTCGATGGCCGACCCGGGTTCGGTGTCGTACCTGTTCAACCGCAAGGGCGTGGTGATCGTCCCCAAGGGTGAACTGACCGAGGACGACGTCCTGGGCGCGGTGCTGGACGCGGGCGCCGAGGAGGTCAACGACCTCGGCGAGTCCTTCGAGGTGCTCAGCGAGGCCACCGACCTGGTCGCGGTCCGCAGTGCCCTCCAGGAGTCCGGCATCGACTACGACTCGGCCGACGCCAACTTCGTCCCGACCATGCAGGTCGAGCTGGAGGAAGAGGGCGCGCGCAAGATCTTCAAGCTGATCGACGCGCTGGAGGACAGCGACGACGTGCAGAACGTCTTCGCCAACTTCGATGTCTCGGACGATGTGATGGCCAAGGTCGACGCCTGACAGGCGTGGCACGCTCGGTCGACTGACGGGCCGACGGGGACACACCCCGTCGGCCCGTCCGTTTGTCAGTGGCAGCCATTACTGTGCTGATCAGGGGGCATTCGCTCTCTTCAGGGGGCATGCGCTCCCCGATCGGGTACAGCCGGGCGACAGTACGAGGGGCGGGGAGCGATGAAGGTGCTGGGGGTGGACCCGGGGCTGACGCGCTGCGGGGTCGGTGTGGTCGACGGGGTCGCGGGGCGCCCGCTGACCATGGTCGGCGTCGGTGTCGTCCGCACCCCCGCGGACGCCGAGATCGCGCACCGTCTCGTCGAGATCGAGCGCGGCATAGACGCCTGGCTCGACGAGTACCGCCCGGAGTACGTCGCCGTGGAGCGGGTCTTCAGCCAGCACAACGTCCGTACGGTCATGGGCACCGCCCAGGCCAGCGCGGTCGCCATGCTGTGCGCCGCCCGGCGCGGGCTGCCGGTCGCGCTGCACACCCCCAGCGAGGTCAAGGCCGCGGTCACCGGATCGGGCCGGGCCGACAAGGCCCAGGTCGGGGCGATGGTCACGCGTCTGCTGCGGCTGGACGCACCGCCGAAACCGGCCGACGCCGCCGATGCCCTGGCGCTGGCCATCTGTCACATCTGGCGCGCCCCCGCGGTCAACCGCCTCCAGCAGGCACATGCCGCGGCCCGCCGCGCCGCTTCCGCCACCGTCCCGTCCTCCGGCACCCGCCGGACGAATCCCCAGAAGGGCACCCGATGATCGCCTTCGTCTCCGGCCCGGTCGCGGCCCTCGCCCCGGACACCGCCGTCGTCGAGGTCGGCGGTATCGGCATGGCCGTCCAGTGCACGCCGAACACCCTGTCCGCCCTGCGTATCGGACAGCCGGCCAAGCTCGCCACCTCCCTCGTGGTCCGCGAGGACTCGCTCACCCTCTACGGCTTCGCCGACGACGACGAGCGACAGACCTTCGAACTGCTGCAGACCGCCAGCGGCGTCGGCCCCCGGCTCGCCCAGGCGATGCTGGCCGTGCACACCCCGGACACCCTGCGCCTCGCCGTCTCCACCGGCGACGAGAAGACCCTCACCGCCGTCCCCGGTATCGGCAAGAAGGGCGCACAGAAGCTGCTCCTGGAGCTCAAGGACCGGCTCGGCGAGCCGCTGGGCACCGGCCGCGCGGGCGTCGGCAGCGCCGTCACGGCCGGCTGGCGCGACCAGCTGCACGCCGCCCTGATCGGCCTCGGCTACGCCACCCGCGAGGCGGACGAAGCGGTCACCGCGGTCGCCCCGCAGGCCGAGGCGGCCGTCGCCGAGGGCGGTACGCCCCAGGTGCCGCAGCTGCTCAAGGCGGCCCTGCAGACTCTGAACCGGGCGCGATGACCGCCGCCGGCCGGGCTTCGCGCCCCCGACCGTACGACCACACAGGCGGCCCGGCCGCCCCGACCCCACGAGGCAATCCGCAGTGAACTGGGACGACACCGCACCGCACACCGCCGAGGACGCCGCCCCGGGGGCGGCCGACCGGCTGGTCGGAGCCGATGCGGACGGCGAGGACACCGCCGTCGAGGCCGCGCTGCGGCCCAAGGACCTGGAGGAGTTCGTCGGCCAGGAGCGGGTGCGCGAACAGCTCGACCTGGTGCTGCGCGCCGCCCGCGCCCGTGGCGCCACCGCCGACCATGTCCTGCTGTCCGGGGCGCCGGGCCTCGGCAAGACGACCCTCTCCATGATCATTGCCGCTGAGATGGGCGCCCCGATCAGGATCACCTCCGGGCCCGCCATCCAGCACGCCGGTGACCTCGCCGCAATCCTCTCCTCCCTCCAGGAGGGGGAGGTCCTCTTTCTCGACGAGATCCACCGGATGTCCCGGCCCGCCGAGGAAATGCTCTATATGGCGATGGAGGACTTCCGCGTCGACGTGATCGTCGGCAAGGGCCCGGGAGCCACCGCCATCCCTCTTGAGCTCCCCCCGTTCACCCTGGTCGGGGCCACGACCAGGGCCGGTCTGCTGCCGCCCCCGCTCCGTGACCGCTTCGGCTTCACCGCCCATATGGAGTTCTACGCCCCCGCCGAGCTGGAGCGGGTCATCCACCGCTCGGCCGGGCTGCTGGACCTCGACATAGAACCCGAGGGCGCCGCCGAGATCGCCGGCCGCTCCCGCGGCACGCCCCGTATCGCCAACCGCCTGCTGCGCCGCGTCCGCGACTATGCCCAGGTGAAGGCCGACGGCCTGATCACCCGCGAGATCGCTTCCCACGCCCTCGGGGTCTACGAGGTCGACGCCCGCGGCCTGGACCGCCTCGACCGCGCCGTGCTCACGGCCCTGCTCAAGCTGTTCGGCGGCGGCCCGGTGGGCCTGTCCACCCTTGCGGTCGCGGTGGGGGAGGAGCGGGAGACCGTCGAGGAGGTCGCCGAGCCGTTCCTCGTACGGGAAGGACTGCTGGCCAGGACACCCCGGGGCAGGATCGCGACCCCGGCCGCATGGGCTCATCTGGGCCTCGTTCCACCGCAGCAGCAAACCGGCGGAAGCGGACAGCAGGGCTTGTTCGGGGCGTGACGGCGCGGGGACTCGCCCGGTCAGGAACTGCGGTGGGATGCTGGGCGTTGTTCCACTGGTGGGGACTCGCCTAGACTCCGCCGATGCCGTTCGTATGGACGGCAGACCCACCCCCGTATATGAGACCGCGCATCAGCGGTCGTGCGAAGGATTTCCGTCCCGTGAGTATCGTGACTCTCCTCCCCTTCATCGTCCTCATCGGGGCCATGTTCCTGATGACCCGGTCTGCCAAGAAGAAGCAGCAGGCGGCCGCGCAGATGCGCAACGAAATGCAGGCCGGCACCGGCGTCCGGACGATCGGCGGCATGTACGCCACCGTCAAGGAAATCCACGAGGAAACCGTCCTCCTGGAGGTCGCCCCCGGTGTGCACGCGATCTACGCCAAGAACGCCATCGGCGCGGTGCTCGCGGACGAGGAGTACAACCGCATCCTGGACGGTGCCGACCCGATCCACGGCGACGAGCCGATCGTCCCGGACGACGCCTCCTCGCTGACCGGCGCCGCCGCCGGCGAGGCCGCCGAAAAGGGTGACCAGGGCGACAAGATCGACCTGGGCAAGGCCGAGACCCCGGCCGCCGAGGCCGCCGCGGACAAGCCTGCCGCCGCCGAGGCGGGGGACACCAAGGCCGCCGGCGACGCCAAGGACACCGTCAAGGCCGACGCGGACACCGCCAAGGACGACAAGAAGTCCGGCGACGACGAAGCGAAGTAGTCCGCCCCACGGAACCGCGGAGCATGCGTGCTGTGTCGTGCGCCGCGGTTCCGGGACGGTCTAGGCTCCGGCGGGGGCACGTCCCCACAAGACTTCGTGGCTCCTCGGCCGGCAACCCGGGCCGAGGGGTTGGACAGGGAGATACGAGAAGGTGGCAGCACCGAAGAAGGGCCGCAGGGCGCCCGCGAGCCAGGGGCATCCGGGCCGCACCCTGATCCTGGTCCTGATCGCCATGGCAGGGCTGATCGGAGGCATGTTCTACTCCGGCACGCTGACGCCGCGACTGGGCATCGACCTGGCGGGCGGCACCAGCTTCACGCTGGCGGCCCAGAACCAGCCGGGCAAGCCCAACGCGATCAACGAGACCAACATGAAAACCGCCGCCGACATCATGGAGCGACGGGTCAACGGTCTCGGTGTGACCGAGTCCGAGGTGCAGACGCAGGGCAGCAACCACATCATCGTGAACATCCCCAAGGGGACGGACGCGAAGCAGGCGCGCAAGCAGGTCGGCACCACCGCCCAGCTCGGGTTCCGGCCGGTGCTGACCGGCGCCGCGGGTACCAAGACACCCGAGCAGCCCAAGCCCGGCCCCTCCCAGAGCGGTGCGAACGGCAAGGGCAAGGGCGACAAGGCCGCCGGTGACCCGGCCAAGAACCAGCCGGGCAGCGGGCAGAAGGCCGCTGCCCCGCAGTCGCCGAGCTCCAAGCCGTCGACGCAGGGCCGCGCGGTGACCGCTTCGCTGAAGAAGGCGCCCTCCGCCAAGCCCACCCCCTCCGGCAAGCCTTCCGCGCCCCCGGTGCAGCCGACGCCTCCGGGCGGCGCGGCCATCCCGCCGGCCCTCCAGAAGCAGCTCAACGCGCTGGACTGTTCCTCGAAGGCGAGCCGCTCCGCCGCCGGTGAGAAGGCCGCCAACACCAAGCCGTCCGACCCGATCGTGGCCTGCAATCAAGACGGCAGGGAGAAGTACGTACTCGGCCCCGTCGCCGTCGAGGGCACGGACGTCAGCAGCGCCAAGGCGACCTTCGACAGCCAGCAGGGCCAGGGCTGGATCGTCCAGATGGACTTCACCTCCGACGGCGGCAAGAAGTTCGGGGACATCACCGGCAAGCTCGCCACCAAGGCGCCGCCGCAGAACAGGTTCGGGATCGTCCTGGACGGCGCGGTCGTGTCCGCTCCCTCGGTCGACAAGGCCATCATGGGCGGCGGAGCCACCATCTCCGGCGGCTTCACCCAGCAGTCCGCCGAGGACCTGGGCAACATGCTGTCCTACGGTGCCCTGCCGCTCTCCTTCAAGATCGACGACGAGACCACGGTCACCGCGGCGCTCGGCGGCGAGCAGCTGCACGCCGGTCTGATCGCCGGCGCCATCGGCCTCGCGCTGGTCGTCATCTACCTCGTCGCCTACTACCGGGGGCTGGCGCTGGTCGCGCTGGCGAGCCTGGGCGTCTCGGCGGTCCTGACGTACACGATCATGACCTTGCTCGGCCCGGCCATCGGGTTCGCGCTGAACCTCCCGGCGGTCTGTGGTGCCATCGTCGCCATCGGTATCACCGCCGACTCGTTCATCGTCTACTTCGAACGCATCCGGGACGAGATCCGGGAGGGACGCACCCTGCGTCCGGCCGTCGAGCGCGGCTGGCCGCGGGCCCGCCGCACGATCCTGGTCTCCGACTTCGTGTCGTTCCTGGCCGCGGCGGTGCTGTTCATCGTCACCGTCGGCAAGGTCCAGGGCTTTGCCTTCACGCTCGGCCTGACCACCGTCCTCGACGTCGTCGTGGTCTTCCTCTTCACCAAGCCCCTGATGACACTGCTGGCCCGGCGCAAGTTCTTCTCCGACGGCCATTCCTGGTCCGGCCTCGATCCCAAGCGCCTGGGCGCCAAGCCGCCGCTGCGCCGTCGTCGCGGCGCCGCCCCCACCACGAAGGAGGCGTGAGATGTCCAAGCTCGGCAACATCGGCGCCCGGCTTTACCGCGGCGAGGTCGGCTACGACTTCATCGGCAAGCGGAAGATCTGGTACGGCCTCTCGATCCTCATCACCGTCGTGGCCATCGTCGGCCTGGGGGTGCGCGGCCTGAACATGGGCATCGAGTTCTCCGGCGGCGCGGTCTTCACCACCCCTAAGACCTCCGTCTCCGCCCCGGAGGCCCAGCACAAGGCCGAGTCGGTGGCCGGCGGCCACCAGGCCGTGGTGCAGAAGCTCGGCGGCGGCGCGCTGCGCATCCAGATCAGCGGTCTGGACACCAAGCAGTCGGTGCCGGTCCAAGAAGAGCTCGCCAAGGACCTGAACGTCCCGGTCAAGAACGTCAACACCCAGCTGGTCGGCCCGAGTTGGGGTGAGCAGATCGCCAACAAGGCATGGCTGGGCCTGGGGATCTTCATGGTCCTCGTGGTGCTCTATCTGGCCATCGCCTTCGAGTGGCGGATGGCGGTGGCCGCCCTGATCGCGCTGATCCACGACCTGACGATCACGGTCGGCATCTACGCCCTGGTCGGCTTCGAGGTCACCCCGGGCACGGTCATCGGTCTGCTGACGATCCTCGGTTACTCCCTGTACGACACGGTCGTCGTCTTCGACAGCCTCAAGGAAGCCTCCAAGGACATCACCAAGCAGACCCGCTTCACCTACGGCGAGATCGCCAACCGCAGCATCAACGGCACCCTGGTGCGCTCCATCAACACCACCGTCGTGGCACTGCTCCCGGTCGCCGGTCTGCTGTTCGTCGGCGGCGGCGTCCTGGGCGCGGGCATGCTCAACGACATCTCGCTGGCCCTGTTCGTCGGCCTCGCCGCCGGTGCGTACTCCTCGATCTTCATCGCGACCCCGCTGGTCGCGGACCTCAAGAGCCGCGAGCCGCAGATAAAGGCACTGGCCAAGCGGGTGCAGGCGAAGCGTGCCGCGGCCGAGGCCAAGGACGCGGGCCAGGAGGACGGGCCGGACGCGGTCCCCGCCGGGGCGGACGCCGAGGACGGCGACGGCACCGCGGTCGTCGGCCCCCGGCAGCAGCCCGCCTCCCGCAACCGCGGACGCGGCCGCCCGTCGGGCAAGCGCCGGTGAGCGCCCCCGTGGAGCTGCGTGAGCTGCTGCTCAGCCGGATCGCGGACGTTCCGGACTACCCACAGCCGGGCGTGGTGTTCAAGGACATCACCCCGCTGCTGGCCGACCCGGCAGCCTTCGGTGCGCTGACCGAGGCGTTCGCCGAGCTGTGCGGGCGGCACCGCGTGGACAAGATCGTGGGCCTGGAGGCCCGCGGCTTCATACTCGCCGCTCCGGTCGCGGTCCGGGCCGGTGTCGGCTTCGTCCCCGTACGCAAGGCGGGCAAGCTGCCCGGCACGACGCTCGGACAGGCGTACGAGCTGGAGTACGGCACGGCCGAGATCGAGATGCACGCCGATGCGCTGGCCCCGGGCGACCGGGTGCTGGTGATCGACGACGTCCTCGCCACCGGCGGCACCGCCGACGCCTCGCTGCAGCTCATCCGCCGCGCGGGCGCCGAGGTCGCGGGCGTGGCCGTCCTGCTGGAGCTGGGCTTCCTGGCCGGGCGGGAGCGGCTGGAGCCGGGCCTGAAGGGCGCCGCGCTGGAGGCCCTGATCACGGTCTGAGCCGCGCTCGCACGGCACCGTCGCGCAAACAGGGGCATCCGGAAGAATCCGGGTGCCCCTGCTGCTGTGTCATGTACGGAACCTCGGCCGCGGGGGAGTCGCGGCCCCGAGGTCGATACCATGGCACCCCGGCCCGTTCGAGGTCCTGGGGTCCGGAACCGCTTGAGGAGTGCTCTTGCCAGACGAGGCCCAGCCGCCCTCCCCCGGACTGCGTCCGGCGGGATCCGACGCCGCGCGCCCGGACGAGCCGAAGCCGGCGGCCGCGGCTTCCTCGAACGCGCCCCAGCCCGAGCGGCAGGGTGCGTCCGACGGCACCACCGCGCCCCGGCCCCCGGCCGGTGGATCCACCGCGTCCCAGGCGCCCACCGAGCGGCCCCGTACGGCGCCCAAGCCGGGTCCGGCGGCCTCCTCGCCCCAGCCGGCGGCACCGTCCCGCGCGGCCAAGCCGCCCGCCAAGGCCGACCAGCCCGCCCCGCCCAAGCCGCCGGCCCCCACCCCCGCCGGCCGCTCCGGCTCGCCCAACCGGGTACGGGCCCGCCTCGCCCGGCTCGGCGTCCAGCGCTCCAGCCCGTACAACCCGGTCCTGGAGCCGCTGCTGCGGGCCGTCCGCGGCAACGACCCCAAGATCGAGACCGGGACGCTGCGCCAGATCGAGCGCGCCTATCAGGTCGCCGAGCGCTGGCACCGCGGCCAGAAGCGCAAGAGCGGCGACCCGTACATCACCCACCCGCTCGCGGTGACGACGATCCTCGCCGAGCTGGGCATGGACCCGGCGACCCTGATGGCCGGCCTGCTGCACGACACCGTCGAGGACACCGAATACGGCCTGGACACCCTGCGCGGCGACTTCGGCGACCAGGTCGCGCTGCTGGTCGACGGCGTCACCAAGCTCGACCGCGTCAAGTTCGGTGAGGCCGCGCAGGCCGAGACGGTGCGCAAGATGGTCGTCGCGATGGCCAAGGACCCGCGCGTCCTGGTCATCAAGCTCGCCGACCGGCTGCACAACATGCGCACCATGCGCTACCTCAAGCGGGAGAAGCAGGAGAAGAAGGCCCGCGAGACGCTGGAGATCTACGCTCCGCTCGCCCACCGCCTGGGCATGAACACCATCAAGTGGGAGCTGGAGGACCTCGCCTTCGCGATCCTCTACCCCAAGATGTACGACGAGATCGTCCGGCTGGTCGCCGAGCGGGCGCCCAAGCGCGACGAGTACCTGGCCATAGTGACCGACGAGGTCCAGGCCGATCTGCGGTCCGCCCGGATCAAGGCCACGGTCACCGGCCGCCCGAAGCACTACTACAGCGTCTACCAGAAGATGATCGTGCGCGGCCGCGACTTCGCCGAGATCTACGACCTGGTGGGCATCCGCGTCCTCGTCGACACCGTCCGCGACTGCTACGCCGCCCTCGGCACCATCCACGCGCGATGGAACCCGGTCCCCGGCCGGTTCAAGGACTACATCGCGATGCCGAAGTTCAACATGTACCAGTCGCTGCACACGACGGTGATCGGCCCCAGCGGCAAGCCTGTTGAGCTTCAGATCCGCACCTTCGACATGCACCGCCGCGCCGAGTACGGCATCGCCGCCCACTGGAAGTACAAGCAGGAGGCGGTGGCGGGGGCCTCCAAGATCCGTACGGATGTCCCGAAGAACGCCGGCAAGGGCCAGGACACCGTCAACGACATGGCCTGGCTGCGCCAGTTGCTGGACTGGCAGAAGGAGACCGAGGACCCGGGCGAGTTCCTGGAGTCGCTGCGCTTCGACCTGTCCCGCAACGAAGTCTTCGTCTTCACGCCCAAGGGCGACGTCATAGCGCTGCCGGCCGGTGCCACCCCCGTCGACTTCGCGTACGCGGTGCACACCGAGGTCGGCCACCGCACGATAGGAGCGCGGGTCAACGGGCGCCTCGTCCCGCTCGAATCGACCCTGGACAACGGCGACTTGGTGGAGGTCTTCACCTCCAAGGCAACGGGCGCCGGGCCCTCCCGCGACTGGCTCGGCTTCGTCAAGTCCCCGCGCGCCCGCAACAAGATCCGCGGCTGGTTCTCCAAGGAGCGCCGCGACGAGGCCATCGAGCAGGGCAAGGACGCCATCGCGCGCGCCATGCGCAAGCAGAACCTGCCGATCCAGCGGATCCTGACCGGTGACTCCCTGGTCACCCTTGCGCACGAGATGCGCTACCCGGACATCTCCTCGCTCTACGCCGCCATCGGCGAGGGCCATGTCGCAGCCCAGGGCGTCGTCCAGAAGCTGGTACAGGCGCTCGGCGGCCAGGACGAGGCCACCGAGGACATCGCCGAGTCCACCCCGATCCGGCCGCGCTCCAAGCGCCGCTCCAGCGCCGACCCCGGTGTGGTCGTCAAGGGCGTCGACGATGTCTGGGTCAAGCTCGCCCGGTGTTGTACGCCGGTGCCGGGCGACCCCATCATCGGCTTCGTCACCCGCGGCAACGGCGTCTCGGTACACCGCGCCGACTGCGTCAACGTCGACTCGCTGTCCCGGCAGCCGGAGCGGATCCTGGACGTCGAGTGGGCGCCCACCCAGTCCTCGGTCTTCCTGGTCGCCATCCAGGTCGAGGCGCTGGACCGCTCCCGCCTGCTGTCGGACGTCACCCGGATCCTGTCCGACCAGCACGTCAACATCCTGTCGGCCGCCGTCCAGACCTCCCGTGACCGCGTGGCCACCTCCCGCTTCACCTTCGAGATGGGCGACCCGAAGCACCTGGGGCACGTCCTGAAGGCCGTACGGGGCGTGGAGGGCGTATACGACGTCTATCGGGTGACCTCGGCCCGCCGGCCGTAACCGCGCACGAAAGGGGGCCCCGGTACGCAAGTACCGGGGCCCCTCCTCGTATCAGGCACCTCAGCCATTAATTGCGGAACCACGAGGGCGATCAGCCACCTCCGCGAGAGCGGCGCCGGTTGAGGCGCAAAGAGGTGCGGAACCACAAGGGCGATCAACCAGCTCCGCGAGAGCGGCGCCGGTTGAGGCGCAACATCACCCGCCGAACTCCTCCAGGCCCTTGAGCGCCTGGTCCAGCAGCGACTTGCGGCCCTCCAGCTCCCGGCCGAGCTTGTCGGCCTTGGCGTTGTTGCCCGCCGCCCGGGCCGTGTCGATCTGCTTCTGCAGCTTGTCGACCGCGTCCTGGAGCTGGCCGGTCAGCCCCGCGGCGCGGGCCCGCGCCTCAGGATTCGTCCGCCGCCACTCGCTCTCCTCGGCCTCCTGGATGGCGCGCTCGACGGCGTGCATCCGGCCCTCGATCTTGGGGCGGGCGTCCCGGGGGACATGGCCGATGGCCTCCCACCGCTCGTTGATCGAGCGGAACGCCGACCGCGCGCCCTTCAGGTCCGAGACGGGGAGCAGCTTCTCGGCCTCGACGGCCAGCTCCTCCTTGCGGGTCAGGTTCTCCCGCTGCTCGGCGTCGCGCTCCGCGAAGATCTCACCGCGCGCCTGGAAGAAGATGTCCTGGGCGCCGCGGAAGCGGTTCCACAGGTCGTCCTCCTGCTCACGCTGGGCGCGGCCCGCGGCCTTCCAGTCGGCCATCAACTCGCGGTAGCGGGCCGCGGTGGCCCCCCAGTCCGTCGAGTTCGACAGCGACTCGGCCTCGGCGACCAGCTTCTCCTTCGCCTTACGGGACTCCTCGCGCTGCGCGTCCAGCGACGCGAAGTGCGCCTTGCGGCGCTTGGAGAACGCCGAGCGGGCGTGCGAGAAGCGGTGCCACAGTTCGTCGTCCGCCTTGCGGTCGAGCCGCGGCAGGCCCTTCCAGGTGTCGACCAGTGCGCGCAGCCGCTCGCCGGCCGCCCGCCACTGCTCACTGGCCGCCAGCTCCTCGGCCTCGGTGACCAGCTTCTCCTTGGCCTGCCGGGCCTCGTCGCTCTGCTTCGCCTTTTGGGCCTTGCGCTCCTCGCGGCGCGACTCGACGGCCTCGACGAGCTTGTCCAGCCGCTTGCGCAGCGCGTCCAGATCGCCCACCGCGTGGTGTTCGTCGACCTGGGTGCGCAGATGGTCGATCGCGGTCGTCGCGTCCTTCGCCGACAGGTCGGTGGTCTTGACCCGGCGCTCGAGGAGGCCGATCTCGACGACCAGGCCCTCATACTTGCGCTCGAAGTAGGCGAGGGCCTCCTCGGGAGTTCCCGCCTGCCACGATCCGACGACCTGCTCGCCCTCGGCGGTACGCACGTACACGGTCCCCGTCTCGTCGACGCGGCCCCATGGGTCGCTGCTCACAGCGCCTCCTCCACATGATGCCGACGGGGCGTGCGGCCCCCCGGCATCGTCCACAGTTTCTGTCCGGCAGAGCCGCGCCCTGGCCGGTCCGACGGGCTGAATTGCGGGTGAGGGTGGCAGCCGTCGGAGCAGGCACCCTACCCAACGCCAATCTAGGCGACCGGCGGTCTGCTGTCCGCATCCAGCGCCACGAAATTCCGCGGTTCGCACCGGGGCGGCTCCGCGGCGCCGCCCCAGGTCGTCCGGCCGGTCAGGACTTCTTCACGGACGCCTTGTCGATCACGACGGTGGCGTTGGGCGCACTGTTGCGGGTCTGCGGGTCGGTCGTGGAACCGGCCTTGGCGATCTTTCGCAGCACGTCCATACCGCCTGTGATGGTGCCGAACGGTGTGTAGTTCGGCGGCAGCTTGCTGTCCTGGTAGACGAGGAAGAACTGGCTGCCGCCGGAGTTGCGGCTCTTCTCGCTCGCCCCGTCGTAGCGGTTGGCCATCGCGACCGTGCCCGCCGGATAGACGCCGCCCTTGAGCCGCGGGTCCTTGAGGTTCTCGTCCGGGATGGTGTAGCCGGGGGTGCCCCGGCCGGTGCCCTTCGGGTCGCCGCACTGCAGGATGTGGAGCTGCTCGTCGACCAGGCGGTGGCACCTGCTGTGGTCGAAGTAGCCCTGGCCGGCCAGGAAGGCGAAGGAGTTGACCGTGTGCGGTGCCTTGCCGGCATCCAGCTTCAGATCGATCGTGCCGCAGGTCGTCGCCAGTTTCGCGGAGTAGGCGGCCGAGGTGTCGAGCGACATCGCCGGTTCCTTGGCCCAGGTCTTCTGCGACGGCGTGCCCTTCGCGGGCCTGTGGCACGGGTCCGGTGCCCTGGACGGCGTCGGGGCCGCCGCGGGCCGGTCGGATTCCTGGTCGCTGCCGCCCGCGAGTCCGGTGGAGGCGTAGACCGCGGCGCCGGCGGCCAGCGTGACGGCCACGACCGAGGCGATGATCACGTTGCGGCGTTTGGCCTTCCGCCGGTCCGCGCTCCGCCGTTGCTGCTGACGCTCGTACTTCTCGCGGGCGAGCTGCCGCCGCCGCTGATCTTTGCTGACCACCGGTCGTCTCCTTGTCCGATCACTGATCACCGATCGCGCTCGTGCGCCGTGGCCGTACGGTATACGGGTTCGCTCTGCCGGGAGTCCCGCCGGTAGGCTCTGGAGCTGCCGAGATGTCCGGGAGGAGCGGCCTTGCGGGCCGGCCTCCACACCGACCTTAAGGACGAACGTGCTGATTGCCGGGTTCCCCGCCGGGGCCTGGGGCACCAACTGCTACTTGGTCGCCCCCGCCGCAGGCGAGGAGTGCGTCATCATCGACCCGGGCCACCAGGCGGCCCAAGGAGTCGAGGACGCCGTCGCAAAGCATCGGCTCAAGCCCGTAGCGGTCGTTCTCACGCATGGTCACATCGACCACGTCGCCTCGGTCGTCCCGGTGTGCGGCGCGCACGACGTCCCGGCCTGGATCCATCCCGAGGACCGCTACATGATGAGCGACCCGGAGAAGGCCCTCGGCCGCTCCATCGGTCAGCAGCTCATGGGCGAGCTCACGGTGGGCGAGCCGGACGACGTCAAGGAGCTGAGCGACGGTGCCGCCCTGGAACTCGCCGGGATCGAATTCTCCGTCGCGCACGCCCCGGGCCATACCAAGGGGTCGGTGACGTTCAGGATGCCCGAGCAGGCCGACGTTCCGCCGGTCTTCTTCTCGGGCGACCTGCTGTTCGCCGGCTCCATCGGACGCACCGACCTGCCGGGCGGCGACCACGCCGAGATCCTGCAGTCGCTGGCGCGTGTGTGCCTGCCGCTGGAGGACTCGACCGTCGTCCTGTCCGGCCACGGCCCCCAGACCACCATCGGCCGCGAGCGCGCCACCAACCCCTTCCTGCGGGAGGTGGCCGCCGGCCTCGGAGACGGCTTCAGTCCGGCTCCACGACGAGGAATGTGACGAGAGTTTCCGTGAGCACCTTCAAGGCCCCCAAGGGCACCTACGACCTGATTCCGCCGCAGTCCGCCACCTATCTCGCGGTGCGCGAGGCGATCTCCGCGCCGCTGAAGAACTCCGGGTACGGCTACATCGAGACGCCCGGCTTCGAGAACGTCGAGCTGTTCGCGCGCGGGGTCGGCGAGTCCACCGACATCGTGACCAAGGAGATGTACGCCTTCGAGACCAAGGGCGGCGACCAGCTGGCGCTGCGCCCCGAGGGCACCGCCTCCGTGCTGCGCGCCGCGCTGGAGGCCAACCTCCACAAGGCCGGCAACCTCCCCGTCAAGCTCTGGTACTCCGGCTCGTACTACCGCTACGAGCGTCCGCAGAAGGGCCGTTACCGCCACTTCTCCCAGGTCGGCGCCGAGGCCATCGGTGCCGAAGACCCGGCGCTGGACGCCGAGTTGATCATCCTGGCCGACCAGGCCTACCGCGCGCTGGGCCTGCGGAACTTCCGCATCCTGCTCAACTCGCTGGGCGACAAGGAGTGCCGCCCCGTCTTCCGCGCCGCGCTGCAGGACTTCCTGCGCGGACTCGACCTGGACGAGGACACCCGGCGCCGGGTGGACATCAACCCGCTGCGGGTCCTGGACGACAAGCGTGAAGCGGTGCAGAAGCAGCTCGACGGGGCGCCCAGGCTCCGCGACTACCTCTGTGAGGCCTGCAAGGCGTACCACGAGCAGGTGCGCGAGCTGCTGACCGCGGCGGGCGTGGCCTTCGAGGACGACGAGAAGCTGGTACGCGGCCTGGACTACTACACCCGCACCACCTTCGAGTTCGTTCACGACGGCCTGGGCTCGCAGTCCGCGGTGGGCGGCGGCGGCCGCTACGACGGCCTCTCCGAGATGATCGGCGGCCCCGCGCTGCCGTCCGTCGGCTGGGCGCTGGGAGTCGACCGTACGGTGCTGGCACTGGAGGCGGAGGGGATCACGCTCGACATCCCCGCCGCCACCGCCGTGTACGCCGTCCCGCTCGGCGAGGAGGCCCGCCGGGTGCTGTTCGGTGTGGTCACCGAGCTGCGCCGGACCGGTGTCGCCACCGACTTCGCGTTCGGCGGCAAGGGCCTGAAGAACGCCATGAAGTCCGCCAACCGCTCCGGTGCGCGGCTGGCGCTGGTCGCGGGTGAGCGGGACCTGGCCGAGGGTGTCGTCCAGCTCAAGGACCTGGAGAGCGGCGAGCAGACCGGCGTCGCGCTGGACGGGGTGGCCGAGGAAGTCCGGCGCAGGCTGGGCTGAGGCCGCGCGGCGGGATTCCGAGGGGCCCGGACGGCGACCTGCCGTCCGGGCCCCTCGTGCTGTCGGCGTCCGGTGTCAACGCCCGCTGCGCCGTCATCCCGGCGGAGGGTTTTGGACGGGCCGTGCCACCGGCGGCGGCCGGTCCCGGAGCGGGGGCAGGGCGGGCAGACGGGGCGCGAACCTGAGAGAACCCTGTGTACGGAGGGTTCGGCTTTATGTTCATCGCACAGTGGGCCATGGTGGAATTGGGGCAGAATGAACGGCGGTGCCGCGCTCGCGGACCGCTTGCTCAGCCTCATCTCCCACGGGATCGACGGAACGGCGATATGACGACGACAGCGCTTGACGACGTGTCCACCGACGACGACCGCGCGAGCGGCGCGGGCACCATCGGTTCCGGCCGCGGCTTCGCGCTGCTCCTGGTGATCACCGGTGCGCTGGGCATCTTCGCGGCCTGGATCATCACCCTGGACAAGTTCGAGCTGCTGAAGAACAAGAAGTTCACGCCGGCCTGCAGTTTCAACCCGATCGTCTCCTGCACCAACGTCATGAAGAGCGAGCAGGCGGAAGTCTTCGGCTTCCCGAACCCGATGGCCGGGCTGGTCGGCTTCGGTGTGGTCATCGCGATCGGTATGGCCCTGCTGGCCGGCGCCCGCTTCCGCCGCTGGTACTGGATCGGCCTGAACATCGGCACCGGGCTCGCCGCGGTCTTCTGCATGTGGCTGATGTCCCAGTCGCTGTACAGCATCAACTCGCTGTGCCTGTGGTGCACTCTGACCTGGTGCGTCACCATCCTGATGTTCTGGTACACCACCGCGCACAACCTCAAGCACGGCATCATCCCGGCTCCCGAGGGGCTGCGCGGCGCCGTCGTGGAGTTCCACTGGGTCGTGCCCGTGGTCTGGTACGGCGTGATCGCTGTGCTGATCCTCACCAACTGGTGGTCGTTCTGGAGCACGCTGATCTAGTCGGCCGCGCGCACCCACCGCACGCCCCGGCCGCCGTCAACGGTGCCCGGGGCGTTGTCAGTGGGGTGGCATAGGCTCGTGGACGTGGAGCCCGACCTGTTCACCGCCGCTGCCGAAGACCGTCAGGAGAAGGACCCCGCGGGGTCCCCGCTCGCCGTGCGGATGCGTCCGCGCACCCTCGACGAAGTCGTGGGGCAGCAGCATCTCCTCAAGCCGGGCTCGCCGCTGCGCCGGCTGGTCGGCGAGGGCAACGGGGGGCCGGCGGGGCCGTCGTCGGTGTTCCTGTGGGGGCCGCCGGGCATCGGCAAGACGACCCTCGCGTACGTCGTCAGCCAGGCGACGAACAAGCGCTTCGTGGAGCTCTCCGCCATCACGGCGGGCGTCAAGGAGGTCCGCGCGGTCATCGACGGCGCCCGGCGTGCCTCCGGCGGCTTCGGCAAGGAGACCGTGCTCTTCCTGGACGAGATCCACCGCTTCAGCAAGGCCCAGCAGGATTCCCTGCTGCCGGCCGTGGAGAACCGCTGGGTCACCCTGATCGCCGCGACGACCGAGAACCCGTACTTCTCGGTGATCTCGCCGCTGCTGTCCCGGTCGCTGCTGCTGACCCTCGAACCCCTCACGGACGACGATCTGCGCGGGCTGCTGCACCGCGCGCTGACCGATGCGCGCGGCCTGGCGGGCTCGGTCACCCTCCCCGAGGACACCGAGGGGCATCTGCTGCGGATCGCGGGCGGCGATGCCCGGCGGGCGCTGACGGCCCTGGAGGCCGGTGCAGGATCCGCGCTGGCCAAGGGGGAGAAGGAGATCACCCTCCGGACGCTGGAGGAGTCCGTCGACCGGGCGGCGGTGAAGTACGACCGGGACGGCGACCAGCACTACGACGTCGCCAGCGCGCTGATCAAGTCCATCCGGGGCTCGGACGTCGACGCCGCGCTGCACTACCTCGCGCGCATGATCGAGGCGGGCGAGGACCCGCGCTTCATCGCCCGCCGGCTGATGATCTCGGCGAGCGAGGACATCGGCCTGGCCGATCCGACGGCCCTGCAGACCGCGGTGGCCGCCGCCCAGGCCGTGGCGATGATCGGCTTCCCGGAGGCCCGGATCACGCTGAGCGATCGACGCCGCCCTGGCGGACGTCCGGGCCGGTCAGGCGGGTGCGGTGCCCCCGCATCTGCGCGACAGCCATTACAAGGGCGCTCAGAAGCTCGGCCACGGCCAGGGCTATCAGTACCCGCACGACCTGCCGGGCGGTATCGCCGCCCAGCAGTACGCGCCGGACGAGGTGCACGGCAAGCGGTATTACGAGCCCACCCGCCATGGCGCGGAGGCGCGCTACGCCGATGTGGTCGAGCGGGTCCGCGTCCGCCTGCGCTCGGCCTCCGGCGAGGCAGCCACCGAATAGGCCTGGCCGGCGCCGGTCCGGATGCCCTGGCCGGGTCCGGACGGCCCCGGCCGGTCAGCAAGCCCTCGCCGGTCCGGCCGGTGGCTCCCGTGGCCGTGCCGGGGCTCCCCGGCCGTGTCGGCGCCGGGAGTCCCGGCCGGGTGGCTCCCCGACCGCGCGGAGTCCCGGAAGGCCGGGCCGTTCGAGGCCGCGGACTACTCGGCCGCCGCCTCGAAGAGCAGATGCATCGCCCGCCGCAGCCCCGCCACGTCCCGCACGGGCTCGGGGAAGTCGAACCGCGCGTCGAAGGACCGCTGCTCGGCGTCGGTGAAGCGCACCCGCAGGCCGAAGCGGTCCAGGCCCACCGGCACGGCCCGGTCGCGCACCCCGCAGGCTTCCTTGCGGTCGCCCAGCAGGGCACACAGCCCGCGCACCTGCTCGCTGTGCGCCGTGTGCAGATGCTGCAGCAGCTCCGCCTCGTGAGCGGCCAGCGGATCGGGGGCCGCGACGGCGAACTCGTCGGGCTCGACGGGTTCGGCGCCCCACAGATCGTCCACCGCGCCCTCACCGACCTCCAGGCGCAGCATCATCCAGGCGGTCCGCCCGTACCGGCCCGGTGCCGGGGCCGGCTGCAGCGCCTCACCGATGCCGAGCAGCTCGCCCACCGGGTGTCGCTCGGCGAGCAGCATGGCGGCCTCGGCGCGCTGCTCATTGCGTACGGGGGTCAGCCAGCCGGCCACCCAGGCCCGTCCGCGGATCCGATGAGGCACCGAGACCGGTGCGACATCCGTGATCTCCATCACGGCTGTGAGATCGTCGTCCTGTGCGTGTGCGGCCGCCCGAGCCGCCGCACAGTCGCCTGGAACCAGCAACAGCACGTCTCCGCCGGGTGTCACGGTGCGGCAGACGGGAGCCGAGAGACCGGCTTCGTCGGGGTCCTCGACGCCGGGGATGCTCAAAGACGCCATACCATTGGACTCGACGAGGGTTCGTATGCGCTCGGCGGCAGTGGGCTGCTGGGCGTCTTCCACGGGACGCGGCTGACCCGCCTCGGTGCGGTGTGCACTGGGCAGGGGGATCCCAGGTCGAAACATGCGTTCTCCTCGCGCTAAGGTAAGCCTCACCTAACTTACACGGAGGTCCGTTCCACGTGAACCAGTCGCGTCCCAAGGTCAAGAAGTCCCGCGCGCTCGGCATCGCGCTGACGCCGAAGGCCGTCAAGTACTTCGAGGCCCGTCCCTACCCGCCCGGCGAGCACGGCCGTGGCCGCAAGCAGAGCAGTGACTACAAGGTCCGTCTGCTCGAGAAGCAGCGCCTGCGTGCGCAGTACGACATCAGCGAGCGCCAGATGGCGCGTGCCTACGACCGCGCTCGGAAGGTCGAAGGCAAGACCGGCGAAGCGCTGATCATCGAGCTTGAGCGCCGTCTGGACGCGCTCGTCCTGCGGTCGGGCATCGCCCGCACCATCTACCAGGCTCGTCAGATGGTCGTCCACGGCCACATCTCGGTGAACGACCGCAAGGTCGACAAGCCGTCCTTCCGCGTCCGTCCCGGCGATGTCGTGATGGTCCGCGAGCGCAGCCGCGAGAAGCACCCCTTCCAGGTCGCCCGCGAGGGTGGCTACGACACCGACGGTGAGACCCCGCGCTACCTCGAGGTCAACCTGCCGGCTCTGGCGTTCCGTCTCGACCGGGACCCGAACCGCAAGGAGATCCCGGTGATCTGCGACGAGCAGCTCGTCGTCGAGTACTACGCCCGCTAAGCACCACAGCAGGCGCAGCGCCACGCGCTCAGCCCGCCGTCTCCCCGCCGCTCGCGGAGGGGGAGGCGGCGGGCTCGTTCGTGCCGGGCGCCGTGATCCGCACCGTGTGCAGCGGTGCGGGCAGCAGGCCCGCGGTCCGCAGGACCCGGGCCACCGCCGCGTCCAGGTCGAGCCGCTCGCCCGCGCGCCGGCAGCGCTCGTAGCGCTCGTCTCCCAGCCGCTCGCGCGCCTGCTGCTCGCACTGCACATGCGGCTGGTTGAAATGGCGCGAGCCGAACAGCGGCAGCCCCACCGACGGCCAGATCCGCCCGGCGGCTCCCTGCAGCACCGCCGCCTCCTCCGCGTCGCCCTCGCCGAGCGTCACCAGGGCCAGCAGCTCGATCGCCAGCACCGCTCCGAGCAGATCGTGGAAGGTGTGATCGATGGCCAGGCACTCCTCCAGCAGCGCACGGGCCCGCCCGCCGTCGCCACGGGACCAGGCCGCGAAGGCCAGTACGTACTGGGCGTACGCCAGCGTCCAGCGCTCGCCGTGCTCCTCGCACACCTCCAGGACGTCCTCGCACCTGCGCACCGCGTCCGCCAGCTCGCCCTGGAAGGCCACCGCCATCGCCAGCTCGACCTGCCCCAGCAGCACATTGCTGTTGAGCTCGCCGATCTCCCGGTAGCGATCCAGCGCGGCGCGCAGCAGCCTCTCGGCGCGCGGCAGGTCGTCGCTGACCAGCGCCAGACAGCCGGTGCGGTGCAGCGCATACGCGGCCGCGGTGGCGTTGCCGGTCCGCTCGGCCTCGTCACGGCACTCCTGCAGGGCCCCCAGCGCGCCGACGGTGTCCCCCTGGAGCACCGCGACGTAGCCGGCCACCCACAGCGCCTTCAGCCGCGCCTCGTCGTGGGTGCTCTCCAGCTCCAGGGCCCGGTCCAGCCAGTGCCGGCCCTCCGAGAGCCGGCCGCAGCCCACCCAGTAGAACCACAGCGTGCCCGCCAGGTACTGGCCCAGGTGGGTATCGGCGGGAGTCTCCAGGCTCTGTTCCAGCGCCACCCGCACATTGGGCAGGTCGGCCTCGATCCGGGCCGCGATCTCGGCCTGCCGGGAGCTGAACCAGTCCAGTTCGCACCAGGTGGCCAGCCCCAGATACCAGTCGCGGTGCCGGCGCCGCAGCCGCTCGCCGTCGGGCGTCGCCGCCAGCCAGCCCGCCCCGTAGGCCCGTACCGTGTCCAGCATCCGGTAGCGGGCCCCGGCCGCGGTCTCCTCGTGTACGAGCACCGACTGGGTGACCAACTCGGTGAGGACGTCGAGGAGTTCACCGGCCGGCAGCTCCGGCCCCGAGCAGACGTATTCGGCCGCCTCCAGATCGAAGTGCCCGGCGAAGACCGACAGCCGCGCCCACAGCAGCCGTTCCTCGGGCGTGCACAGCTCATGGCTCCAGCCGATCGCGGTACGCAGTGTCCGGTGGCGGGGCGGGGGTCCCCCCGGCTCACGCGGGGCCGGGAGCCCGGACCGGGGCCCCTCCTGCTCGAACGGGGCCGCGAGCCCGGGGGAGCAGCGCGGGCGGGTGCCGGTCAGCAGCCGGAAACGGTCGTCGAGCCGGTGCAGCACCTGGTCCACGGACAGGGCGCGCAGCCGTCCGGCGGCCAGCTCCAGTGCGAGCGGAATGCCGTCCAGCCGGTCGCAGAGCTCGGTGACCGCCGCCTCGTTGGACGGCCCGACGGTGAACCCGGGGACGACGGCGGCGGCGCGCTCGGCGAAGAGGGCGGCCGCATCGGCGGTGTTCATCGGCGGCAGCGGCACGGTCCGCTCGCCGTCGAGCCCGAGCGGCCGCCGGCCCGCGGCCAGCACCTGCAGCCCGGGGGCACGGCGCAGCAGCTGCCCGGTCAGTTCGGCACAGGCGTCGACCAGGTGCTCGTAGCCGTCCAGGACGAGCAGCAGGTCCCGGTCGGCGAGGAGGTCGCACAGCGCGGAGCGCACCGGGCGGCCGCTGTGGCCGGTGGCTCCCAGCGCCTCGGCGACGGTGTGCTCCAGGAGGTGCGGCTCGCGCAGGGAGGCCAGTTCGACCAGCCACACCCCATCGCAGAAGCGATCCTGCAAGATCCCTGCCGTCTGACGGGCAAGCCGGGACTTGCCGACGCCGCCGAGGCCGGTGAGGGTGACCAGCCGGGCGGATTCCAGCTGCCGTGCCAGCGTGGCCAGTTCGTCGTGGCGGCCGATGAAGCCGCCCAGCTCCGCGGGCAGATTCCCCGGCCGGTCAGCCTCCCGCAGGCGCGCGGGGGAGGGACGGGGAGCAGGGCCGGGGCGCGTGAGGCGTCGCATGGCACACGGAGCGTACTCGGCGGGATGCGGACCGTACAATCACGCCTCGGGAATCCCGGGCCCGCGCTCCGCGTCCGAGGGGGAACGGGGTGCGGACGGACAGTCACGGCGCGATAAGGTCAAGGTTGCCGTTCGAGCGGACAGCTGAGCGGGAACGAGCCCAGACCAAATCAGTCGGAGTGTGGTGCCAACGTGTCCGGTGGAGAGGTGGCCGGGATCCTCGTGGCCGTCTTCTGGGCGATCCTTGTGTCGTTCCTCGCCCTCGTGCTGGTGAGGCTCGCGCAGACGCTCAAGGCGACCACCAAGATGGTGGCCGAAGTGTCCGAGCAGGCCGTCCCGCTCCTGGCCGACGCCTCCGTGACCGTCCGCTCCGCGCACACCCAGCTGGCCCGCGTCGATGCCATTGCCGCCGACGTCCAGGAGGTCACCGCCAATGCCTCGGCGCTCTCCTCGACCGTCTCCTCCGCCTTCGGCGGCCCGCTGGTCAAGGTGGCGGCGTTCGGCTACGGCGTGCGCCGCGCGATCGGCAAGAAGGGCGAGGAAGCCCCTGCCGCCGGGCGCGTCGAGCGCACCGTCCTCCTCGGCCGTACCCTGCCCGGCGCCCGCCGTGGCGGGCGCCGCAACCGTCGCTCCAAGGACTGATCACAGCGATGTTCCGCCGCGCATTCTGGTTCACCACCGGCGCCGCCGCCGGGGTCTGGGCCACCAACAAGGTCCACCGCAAGCTGCGCAAGCTGCAGCCCGACAGCCTCGCCGCACAGGCCGCGGACAAGGCCGTCGAGACCGGACACCGGCTGCGCCAATTTGCATTGGACGTACGGGCCGGAATGGCGGACCGTGAAGAGCAGCTGCACGAGGCCCTGGGCCTCGGTGAGACGGGCGAGGTGCGCGAGCTGCCCCCGCCGCGCCGTGCGGTGCTCGAACCGCAGTACCGCACCACGAGAACAACCGGACACACCGGTCTGACCGGACCGACTGGAAAAGAGGACCACTGATGGAGTCGGCTGAAATCCGCCGCCGCTGGCTGCGCTTCTTCGAGGAGCGCGGGCACACCGTCGTGCCGTCGGCGTCGCTCATCGCGGACGACCCGACGCTGCTGCTCGTCAACGCGGGCATGGTCCCCTTCAAGCCGTACTTCCTCGGCGAGGTCAAGCCGCCCGCCCCGCGCGCCACCAGCGTGCAGAAGTGCGTCCGTACGCCGGACATCGAAGAGGTCGGCAAGACCACCCGGCACGGCACGTTCTTCCAGATGTGCGGCAACTTCTCCTTCGGCGACTACTTCAAGGAAGGCGCCATCAAGTACGCCTGGGAGCTGCTGACCGGCTCCCAGGCCGACGGTGGCTACGGCCTCGACCCGGAGAAGCTCTGGATCACCGTCTACCTGGAGGACGACGAGGCCGAGCGCATCTGGCACGACGTCATCGGCGTGCCCAAGGAGCGCATCCAGCGGCTGGGCAAGAAGGAGAACTACTGGTCCATGGGCGTGCCGGGCCCCTGTGGCCCGTGCTCCGAGATCAACTACGACCGCGGCCCGGCCTTCGGCGTCGAGGGCGGCCCGGCCGTCAACGACGAGCGGTATGTGGAGATCTGGAACCTGGTCTTCATGCAGTACGAGCGGGGTGCGGGCACCGGCAAGGAGGACTTCGAGATCCTCGGCGAGCTGCCCAGCAAGAACATCGACACCGGCCTCGGCCTCGAACGCCTGGCGATGATCCTGCAGGACGTCCCGAACATGTACGAGACGGACACCCTCCGGGTCGTCATCGACAAGGCCACCGAGCTCTCCGGCGTGCACTACGGCGCCTCGGACGCCACCGATGTCTCGCTGCGCGTCGTCGCCGACCACATCCGTACGTCCACGATGCTCATCGGCGACGGCGTCACCCCCGGCAACGAGGGCCGCGGCTATGTCCTGCGCCGCATCATGCGCCGCGCCATCCGCAACATGCGCCTGCTCGGGGCCGGCGGGCTGGTCATCGGCGAGCTGCTGGACGTGGTCGTCAAGACCATGGGCCAGCAGTACCCGGAGCTGCTGGAGGACCGCCGCCGCATCGAGACGGTCGCCCTCGCCGAGGAGGCCGCCTTCGTCAAGACCCTGAAGGCCGGCACCAACATCCTCGACACCGCCGTCACGGACACCAAGGCCACCGGTTCCACGGTCCTGCCCGGCGACAAGGCCTTCCTGCTCCACGACACCTGGGGCTTCCCGATCGACCTCACCCTCGAAATGGCCGCCGAACAGGGCCTTTCGGTGGACGAGGACGGCTTCCGCCGCCTGATGAAGGAACAGCGGGACCGCGCCAAGGCCGATGCCCAGGCCAAGAAGAGCGGCCACGCCGACCTGTCGGCCTACCGCGAGGTCGCCGACAAGTCCGGCGCCACGGAATTCACCGGCTACAGCGCCACCGAGGGCGAGTCCACCGTCGTCGGCCTGCTGGTCAACGGCGTCCCGGCGCCCGCCGCCCATGAGGGCGACGACGTCGAGGTCGTCCTGGACCGCACCCCCTTCTACGCCGAGGGCGGCGGCCAGCTCGCCGACACCGGACGGATCAAGCTGGAATCCGGCGCCGTCGTCGAGGTCCGCGACGTCCAGCAGCCGGTGCCCGGTGTCACGGTCCACAAGGGCGTCGTCCAGGTCGGCGAGGTGGTGCTCGGCTCCGCCGGGTACGCCGCCATCGACGTCACCCGCCGGCGTGCCATCGCCCGCGCCCACAGCGCCACCCACCTCACCCACCAGGCGCTGCGCGACGCCCTCGGCCCGACGGCGGCCCAGGCCGGTTCGGAGAACTCCCCGGGCCGCTTCCGCTTCGACTTCGGCTCGCCGGCCGCCGTGCCCGGCACGGTCCTCACCGACGTCGAGCAGAAGATCAACGACGTGCTCGCCCGGGAGCTCGACGTCCATGCCGAGGTCATGAGCATGGACGACGCCAAGAAGCAGGGCGCCATCGCCGAATTCGGCGAGAAGTACGGCGACCGGGTCCGGGTGGTCACCATCGGTGACTTCTCCAAGGAGCTGTGCGGCGGCACCCACGTCCACAACACCGCCCAGCTGGGTCTGGTGAAGCTGCTCGGCGAGTCCTCCATCGGCTCCGGCGTACGCCGCGTCGAGGCGCTGGTCGGCGTGGACGCCTACAAGTTCCTCGCCCGCGAGCACACCGTCGTCTCCCAGCTCACCGAGCTGGTCAAGGGACGGCCGGAGGAGCTGCCCGAGAAGATCTCCGGCGTCCTGGCCAAGCTGAAGGACGCCGAGAAGGAGATCGAGAAGTTCCGCGCGGAGAAGGTGCTGCAGGCCGCCGCCGGGCTGGCCGAGGGGGCCAAGGACGTCCGCGGTGTGGCGTTGGCCGCCGGTCAGGTCCCGGACGGCACCTCCGCCGACGACCTGCGCAAGCTGGTGCTCGACGTCCGCGGGCGGATCCAGGGCGGCCGGGCCGCCGTTGTGGCGCTCTTCACAGTGGCCAATGGCCGCCCGGTGACGGTCATCGCCACCAACGAGGCCGCCCGCGAGCGTGGCATCAAGGCCGGTGACCTGGTCCGTACGGCCGCCAAGACGCTCGGCGGCGGTGGCGGCGGCAAGCCGGACGTCGCCCAGGGCGGCGGCCAGAACGCCGCCGCGGTGCCCGAGGCCATCGAGGCCGTCGAGCGCCTCGTCGCCGAGGCGGCCTGACGCGCGTGATGGAGATGCGACGCGGACGGCGCATCGCCGTGGATGTCGGGGACGCCCGTATCGGGGTCGCCTCGTGCGACCCCGACGGGGTCCTCGCCACCCCCGTCGAGACCGTGCCGGGACGTGACGTCCCGTCAGCGCACCGTCGGCTCAAGGCGATCGTCGAGGAGTACGAGCCCCTCGAAGTCGTGGTCGGCCTGCCCCGCTCCCTCAGTGGGGGAGAGGGGCCCGCCGCGGCCAAGGTCAGGGTCTTCGCCCAGGAGATGGCCCGGAACATCGCACCCGTAGGGGTCCGGCTGGTCGATGAGCGTATGTCGACGGTCACTGCGACCCAGGGACTGCGGGCCTCGGGTGTGCGCAGCAAGAAGGGCCGCTCGGTGATCGACCAGGCGGCCGCGGTGGTGATCCTGCAGAGCGCGCTGGAGGCCGAACGCGTCTCCGGGGAACCCCCGGGCGAGAGCGTCGAAGTGGTCATCTGATCGCGGTACGGTAACGTTCCGCGCGATGTGCGGCGTTCGAACAGCCGCGCGTGCAAGTAGAGGCGGGTCGGATTCAGCAAGCGCGCTGCCGGTCCGGAGCGCACCGCCTCTCGGCTCTAGGGGATCGATGACCGAGTATGGCCGGGGCTACGGCTCCGAACCGTGGCATCCCGAGGACCCGCTCTACGGTGAGCAGGGCACCTCCGGAGGCCAGGCGCAGCAGCCCCAGTGGGACGGGCAGCAGGCCGCCCGGTATCCCCGGCAGCACGCCGACCCGTATGCCGAGCAGCAGTACAACGGCGGCAACGGCGGCTGGGACGGTACGCAGGGCGGGCAGCTGCCGTACGACCCGTACGACCCCTACGGGCAGCAGCCGCCGGTCGACCCGTACAGCGGGACGAGCCCCGACTACTACGCCACCCCCGATGCCTATCCGCCGCCACAGCCGCAGCATCTGCAGCAGCAGGCGCAACAGCAGCAGATGCAGCAGCAACAGCAGTACCAGCAGGCGCCGCACCCGCAGCAGCAGAGCCCGCAGTATCCGCAGCAGCCGGAGCCGCACTACGACGACGGCAACGGCCCCGGTGACGACTGGCGGGCCGAGCCGGAGCCCCGCGAGCCGGAGCCGGAGCATGCGTTCTTCGCGGGCGGCGGGGACGACGACCACGACGACGACCCGCGCGATACCCGCCGGGCCGGCCGCGAGCGCCGTGGCAAGAAGAACAAACGGCGCAGCGGCACCGCCTGCCTGGTCGTCGCGCTGGTCTTCGCCGGAGCCGTGGGCGCGGTCGGCTACTTCGGCTATGACTTCTTCATGGCCCACTTCGGATCGGCCCCCGACTACGAGGGGGAAGGGTCCGGCGAGATCCAGGTCGATATTCCGGACGGTTCGACGCTTTCGGAAATGGGTCAGATTCTCCAGCGCGAGGGCGTCATCAAGAGCGCCGGCGCCTTCACCGAGGCGGCCGGTGAGAACCAGAAGGCGAACTCCATGCAGCCGGGGACGTACTCGCTGCGCAAGCAGATGTCGGGCGCCGCGGCCATCGAACTGATGCTGGATCCCAAGAGCCGTAACGGCCTCACCATCCGTGAAGGGCTGCGGGCCGGCGACGTCTACAAACTCATCGACCAGAAGCTGCACCTCAAGGCGGGCACGACCAAGGGCGTCGCCAAGAGCGACGTCAAGAGCCTCGGGCTGCCGTCGTGGGCCGACGACTCGCCGAAGATAAAGGACCCGCTGGAGGGGTTCCTTTATCCGTCCACGTACAGCGTGGGCGGCAAGGTGAAGCCGGCCGCGGTCCTCAAGCAGATGGTGGCGAGGGCGAACCAGGTCTACACGAGGTACGACCTGGAAGGTAAGGCCCGCCAGCTCAAGCTCGACTCGCCGATGCAGCTGCTGACCGTCGCCAGCCTCACGCAGGCCGAAGGCAAGTACAAGCATGACTTCCTCAAGGTCGCGCGCGTCGTCTACAACCGTCTCAAGCCGAACAACACCGAGACATACGGCCTGCTGGACTTCGACTCGACGGTGAACTACGCGAAATCCCAGAGCACACTGGACACCGGTTCCGTCGACAACCTGCGCAATTTCAACGATCCCTACAACACCTACAAGTTCAAGGGACTGCCGCCGGGCCCGATCGGCAACCCGGGTGAAGTGGCGCTGAAGTCGGCCATCGCCCCGGCCAAGGGCAACTGGTACTACTTCGTCTCGATCAACCCGGAAAAGACGTTGTTCGCCGAGACGAATGAAGAGCACGAGCGAAACCGGCGCATCTACGAAAAGGAACACGAGAAAACCCAGCAATGAGCACCACACGTCGAGCAGCGGTCCTCGGATCCCCCATCGCGCATTCCCTCTCGCCGGTGCTGCACCGCGCCGCCTACCGGGAACTCGGACTGAGCGACTGGACCTACGACCGCCACGAGGTCGACGAAGCGGCGCTGCCCGCTTTCATGGAGCGCCTGGACGCCACCTGGGCGGGCCTGTCGCTGACCATGCCGCTCAAGCGGGCGGTGATCCCGCTGCTCGACGGGATCAGCCCCACGGCGGCCTCGGTCGAGGCGGTGAACACCGTCGTCCTCGCTGCCGACGGGCGCCGCCTCGGCGACAACACCGATATTCCCGGCATGCTCGCCGCGCTGCGCGAGCGGGGGGTGCGGCAGGTCGAGCGGGCGTCGGTGCTGGGCGCCGGCGCCACCGCCTCCTCGGCGCTCGCCGCGCTCTCCCGTATCTGCACCGGTGAGGTCACCGCATACGTCCGCAGCCGGGCACGCGCCGACGAGATGCGCGGCTGGGGCGAGCGGCTGGGCGTCACGGTCCGCACTGCCGCCTGGGAGGACGCCGCGGCGGCCTTCGAGGCGCCGCTGACCATCGCCACCACCCCGGCGGGCACCACCGATGCGCTCGCCGCAGCCGTCCCCGACCGGGCCGGCACGCTCTTCGACGTTCTCTACGAGCCCTGGCCGACGACACTTGCCACCGCCTGGGCCGCTCGCGGCGGTGCCGTGGTGGGCGGCCTCGACCTGCTGGTCCACCAGGCCGTACTGCAGGTGGAGCAGATGACGGGGCGGTCTCCGGCGCCCCTGGCCGCGATGCGCAAGGCCGGGGAGGCGGCGCTCGCCGCCCGCTGACCCGTCCGGTCCGGCCCGGTCCGGTCCTCGCTGTCCGCGCACGCCCGGTCCGCCCCCTGGACTGGGCGCTGCCCGTCGCCCGCGACGTGGGAGGATCGGGGGGAAGACCGTACGCGGATGAGCAGTACATGAGGAGCACCGTTGAGCAGGTTGCGCTGGCTGACGGCGGGGGAGTCGCACGGCCCCGCACTCGTGGCGACGCTGGAGGGCCTTCCGGCCGGAGTCCCGATCACCACGGAGCTGGTGGCGGACGCCCTGGCCCGGCGCCGGCTCGGCTATGGCCGCGGTGCCCGGATGAAGTTCGAGCAGGACGAGGTCACGTTCCTGGGCGGGGTGCGGCACGGCCTTTCGCTGGGCTCGCCGGTGGCCGTGATGGTCGGCAACACCGAGTGGCCCAAGTGGGAGCAGGTGATGGCGGCCGACCCGGTGGACCCGGAGGAGCTGGCCGCACTGGCCCGTAACGCGCCGCTGACCCGTCCCCGCCCCGGCCACGCCGACCTCGCCGGGATGCAGAAGTACGGCTTCGACGAGGCCCGCCCGATCCTGGAGCGCGCCTCCGCCCGCGAGACCGCCGCCCGGGTCGCCCTGGGCGCGGTGGCCCGCTCCTTCCTCAAGGAGACGGCCGGCATCGAGATCGTTTCGCACGTCGTCGAGCTGGCCGCGGCCAAGGCCCCGTACGGGGTCTACCCGAGGCCCTCCGACGTGGAGAAGCTGGACGCCGACCCGGTGCGCTGCCTCGATGCGGACGCGAGCAAGGCGATGGTCGCCGAGATCGACCAGGCCCACAAGGACGGCGACACCCTCGGCGGTGTGGTCGAGGTGCTGGCCTACGGCGTGCCGGTGGGCCTCGGCTCGCACGTCCACTGGGACCGGAGGCTGGACGCCCGGCTGGCCGCCGCCCTCATGGGTATCCAGGCGATCAAGGGCGTCGAGGTCGGCGACGGCTTCGACCTGGCGCGGGTGCCGGGTTCGAAGGCCCATGACGAGATCCTTTCGACCGACGACGGGATCAAGCGCAGCTCGGGCCGCTCCGGCGGCACCGAGGGCGGGCTGACCACCGGCGAGCTGCTGCGGGTGCGGGCCGCGATGAAGCCGATCGCGACGGTGCCGAAGGCGCTGGCGACCATCGATGTGAGCACCGGTGAGGCGGCCAAGGCGCACCACCAGCGCTCGGACGTCTGCGCCGTGCCGGCCGCGGGCATCGTCGCCGAGGCGATGGTGGCCCTGGTCCTGGCGGACGCGGTGGTGGAGAAGTTCGGTGGCGACAGCGTGCCGGAGACCCGCCGCAATGTGCAGACCTTCCTCGACAATCTGGCGATCCGATGACGTCGCCGGTCGTCGTGCTGATCGGCCCGCCCGGGGCCGGCAAGTCGACGGTGGGCGCGCTGTTGGCCGACCGGCTGGGCGTCGGCTACCGGGACACCGACGCCGATATCGTCGCCACGGCCGGCCGGCCGATCGCCGAGATCTTCATCGACGAGGGCGAGCCGTACTTCCGCGAACTGGAGCGGACGGCGGTTCGCGACGCGCTGGAGAGCCACCCCGGTGTGCTCTCGCTCGGCGGCGGCGCGATCCTGGACGACGGCACCCGCAAGCTGCTGGCCGGCCTGCCGGTGGTCTTCCTGGACGTCCAACTCGCCGATGCCGTCAAGCGGGTGGGCCTCGACGCGCCCCGCCCGCTGCTGGCCGTCAACCCGCGGAAGCAGTGGCGTGAGCTGATGGAACGCCGCCGCCCGCTGTACACCGAGGTTGCGCGTGCCGTGATCGCCACGGAGGAACGCACCCCCGCGCAGGTCGCCGAGGCGATCCTGGACGCTTTGGAGCTACGGCAGGCCGCGGGGCAGACCCCGCAGGCCGCCCACAGGGAGGAACAGGCATGACGGAGCAGGCCACCCGTATCCAGGTCGGCGGCACGGCGGGCACCGACCCGTACGAGGTGCTCGTCGGGCGGCAGCTGCTCGGCGAACTCGCGGGCCTGATCGGCGAGAGCGCGAAGCGGATTGCGGTGCTGCACCCCGAGGCGCTGGCCGCCACCGGTGAGGCCCTGCGCGAGGACCTGGCCTCCCAGGGCTACGAGGCGATTGCCATCCAGCTGCCGAACGCCGAGGAGTCCAAGACCGCCGAGGTCGCGGCGTACTGCTGGAAGGCGCTGGGCCAGTCCGGCTTCACCCGCAGCGATGTGATCGTCGGCGTGGGCGGCGGCGCCACCACCGACCTGGCCGGCTTCGTCGCCGCGACCTGGCTGCGCGGAGTGCGCTGGATCGCGGTGCCGACGACGGTCCTGGGCATGGTGGACGCGGCGGTCGGCGGCAAGACCGGTATCAACACCGCCGAGGGCAAGAACCTCGTCGGCGCCTTCCACCCGCCGGCCGGAGTGCTCTGCGACCTGGCCGCGCTGGACTCGCTGCCGGTCAACGACTACGTCTCGGGTCTGGCCGAGGTCATCAAGGCCGGCTTCATCGCCGACCCGGCGATCCTCGAACTGATCGAGTCGGACCCGGAGGCCGCCAAGCGCCCGGACGGCGCGCACACCGCCGAGCTGATCGAGCGGGCCATCCGCGTCAAGGCCGAGGTCGTCTCCGCGGACCTCAAGGAGTCCGGGCTGCGCGAGATCCTCAACTACGGCCACACCCTCGCGCACGCCATCGAGAAGAACGAGCGCTACAACTGGCGGCACGGCGCTGCCGTCTCCGTCGGCATGGTCTTCGCCGCCGAGCTCGGCCGGATCGCCGGCCGCCTGGACGACGCCACCGCCGACCGGCACCGCTCCGTGCTGGAGTCCGTCGGGCTGCCGCTGACCTACCGCGGCGATCAGTGGCCCAAGCTGCTGGAGACGATGAAGGTCGACAAGAAGTCCCGCGGCGACCGGCTGCGCTTCATCGTCCTGGACGGCCTCGCCAAGCCGACCGTCCTGGAGGGCCCGGACCCGGCCATGCTGCTGGCCGCCCATGCGGAGATCGCGGCATGAGCGGCGGCACCCGGCGGGTGCTCGTCCTCAACGGGCCCAATCTCGGCCGGCTGGGCTCCCGTGAGCCCGAGGTCTACGGCGCCACCTCCTACGCCGGACTGGTCCAGGAGTGCGCCCGGCTCGGCAAGGAGCTGGGCTTCGAGGCCGAGGTCCGGGAGACCAACGACGAGGGCGAGATGATCCGCTGGCTCCACGAGGCCGCCGACGGGTCGATCCCGGTCGTCATCAACCCGGGTGCCTTCACGCACTACTCGTACGCCCTGCGGGACGCGGCCGCCCAGCGCACCGCCCCGCTGATCGAGGTGCACATCTCGAATCCGTACGCGCGCGAGGAGTTCCGCCACACTTCGGTCATCGCGGCCGTCGCCAGTGGCACGGTCGCCGGCTTCGGCATCGGCTCCTACCGGCTCGCGCTCCGTGCGCTGGCCGAGGAACTGAACGGCTGACGCCCCCTCGGGCACGTTTTCCCGCCCCCGGCCGTTCCCGCACCGAGCGCCGGGGGCAGCGGGCGCTCCTGCCGCGTCCGGGAGGGTACCGTTCGCAGCAGTACCCACCCACGCCGACGGCCGTGGGGCACAACGGCCCCTCCGGGCCGCCGGGTTGCCGCCAGTCGCACCGGGCAGCCGAGCCCCGGCGCCTGGGGGCACCCCGCCCGGCGTGAGCCGGAGGAGCACCGCACCACATCGACCGCACGAGTCGACCGCACGAGACGGAGAGCCACCGGATGCACTACGCAGTGGGGGCTCCGCTGCCACCGCCCCACGGGCAGGCATCACCCGGCGCCGCCATGAACTGGACGCCCAACCCGGGACAGCACACCCCGCCCACCTCGCCGTCGGCCCCGGCCGCCCCGGCTCCGCCCGTGCAGCAGCCCGCCCCCGGTCAGGGCCGGCACGGGCCCGCGCCCCAGCAGGCCCCGCCCATGCCGCAGAGCACGGACATCACCGGCCATGTCCAGCTGCCCCCGGGCGCCCCGGTGCCGCTGCCCAGCCCGCCCACCGACACCACGGCGCCGGACGCCGCGCATGCGGCCGTCGCGGTGCTGCTCATCGGCCCGGCCGGGGCCGGCAAGACCAGCGTGGCGCGCCACTGGGCCGACACCCGGCGGGTGCCGACCGCGCACATCAGCCTCGACGACGTCCGCGAATGGGTCCGGTCCGGCTTCGCCGACCCGCAGGCCGGCTGGAACGACCACTCCGAGGCGCAGTACCGCCTCGCCCGCCGCACCTGCGGCTTCGCGGCCCGCAACTTCCTTGCCAACGGCATCTCCTGCATCCTCGACGACGCCGTCTTCCCCGACCGGCCGGTCATCGGACTGGGCGGCTGGAAGCGCCATGTGGGGCCCGGCCTGCTGCCGATCGTGCTGCTGCCCGGCCTGGAGATCGTCCTGGAGCGCAATGCCCGGCGCAGCGGCAACCGACGGCTGTCCGACGAAGAGGTGGCGAGGATCCACGGACGGATGGCCGGCTGGTACGGCTCCGGCCTGCCGATCATCGACAACTCCCAGCACGACGTCGCCACGACGGTGCGGGTGCTGGACGACGTCGTCGCCCGCAGCATCGCCAGCCCGCCGAGCTGGTAGCCCGCGAACCGGTAGCGGCCGCAGCAACCCGGTCCCCCGGGCGGCCCCGCTCGACCGGCCGCCCCGGGGGAGCCGCCGTACGCTCGTGATATGTCCGAGTTGTACGCGGCCCGACGCACGCGGCTGCGCGACCGCGTAGCCGGGGCCGGAAGTGCCGCCGCACTGATCTCGCGCCCCGCGAACGTCCGCTACCTCACCGGCTGCGCGCCGCCCGGCGCCGCGCTGCTGCTGGGCCCGGCCGACGAGGTGCTGCTGTGCGGCAGGCCGCTGAGCGGTGATCCCGCCGAGGGCCGGCCGGCCGATGACGTACGGGTGTCGGTGCTGCCGACCCGCGGCGGCGACCCGGTCGTGGCCGGCGCCGACCTCGCCGCGACGGCCGGCGCGGACACCCTGGCCGTCGAGGAGCACCACCTCACCGTCACCCGGCACCGTGCGCTCTCCCAGGTCGCCCCCCGGCTGCGGCTGACCGACCTGGCCTGCGCGGTCGAGGCGCAGCGGCTGGTGAAGGACGACGACGAGATCGCCTGTCTGCGGATCGCCGCGGAGATCGCCGACCAGGCCCTGGGGGAGCTCCTCGAATCGATCCTGGTCGGCCGCACCGAGCGGCATCTGGCCCTGGAACTGGAGCGCCGGCTGGTGGACCACGGTGCGGACGGCCCGGCCTTCCCCACGTCCGTCGCGACCGGCCCGAACGCCGGCCGCCCCGGGCATCTGCCCACCGACCGGCGGGTCGAGGAGGGCGACTTCCTCAGTGTCTGCCTGGGCGCCAATTACCGCGGCTACCGCTGTGAGATCGGCCGGACCTTCGTCATCGGCACCACGCCCTCGGACTGGCAGATCGAACTGTACGAGCTCGTTTTCGCAGCCCAGCGGGCCGGGCGTGAGGCCCTTGCGCCGGGTGTGGAATGCCGCGAGGTGGACCGGGTGACCCGCCATGTGCTGGACGCGGCGGGGTACGGTGAGAGGCTCGGAGCGTGGACCGGGCACGGTGTGGGGCTCGAAATCGACGAGGACCCTCAATTGTCCCCTGCCGCCATGGGTAAACTGGACGCTTGCGTGCCGGTCACCGTCGAGCCGGGGGTTCACATCCCGGGCCGTGGGGGTGTCCGGATCGACGACACACTCGTCGTCCGCCCCGAGGCGGACGGCGGACCCGAGCTACTCACGATCACGACCAAGGAGCTGCTCGCGCTGTGAGCCCCACGGCTTGCGGCGTACGGCTCCGAGGTACCCACCACCTGCAGTCCAGGAGATTCCGCAACCGTGGCTTCCACGAACGACCTCAAGAACGGCCTGGTGCTCAAGCTCGAAGGGGGCCAGCTCTGGTCCGTCGTCGAGTTCCAGCACGTCAAGCCCGGTAAGGGCCCGGCCTTCGTCCGCACCAAGCTGAAGAACGTGCTCTCCGGCAAGGTGGTGGACAAGACCTTCAACGCCGGCGTGAAGGTCGAGACGGCCACTGTCGACAAGCGCGGGATGCAGTTCTCGTACATGGACGGCGAGTACTTCGTCTTCATGGACATGGACACCTACGACCAGCTGATGGTCGACCGCAAGGCCGTCGGCGACGCCGCGAACTTCCTCCTCGAGGGCTTCGAGGCCGTCGTGGCGCAGCACGAGGGCGAGGTGCTCTACGTGGAGCTGCCGGCCGCCGTCGAGCTCGTCATCCAGCACACCGAGCCCGGCGTCCAGGGCGACCGCTCCACCGGCGGCTCCAAGCCCGCCACCCTGGAGACCGGCTACGAGATCCAGGTGCCGCTCTTCATCACCGAGGGCGAGAAGATCAAGGTCGACACCCGCACCGGCGACTACCTCGGCCGGGTGAACAGCTAACCGTGGCTGCCCGTACCAAGGCCCGTAAGCGCGCCTTCCAGATTCTCTTCGAGGCCGACCAGCGCGGTGCCGATGTGCAGTCCGTGCTCGCGGACTGGATGCGGCACGCCCGGACCGACCCACGGCAGCCGCCGGTGAACGAATACACCCTGCAGTTGGTCGAGGGGTACGCGGACCACGTCGCCCGGATCGACGAGCTGATCTCCACCTACGCGGTCGACTGGGACCTGGACCGGATGCCGGCGGCCGACCGCAGCATCGTGCGGCTCGGTGCCTATGAGCTGCTCTGGGTGGATGACACGCCGGACGCGGTGGCGATCGACGAAGCCGTGCAGCTCGCCAGGGAGTTCTCCACGGACGACTCCCCGTCCTTCGTCAACGGCCTCCTCGGCCGGTTCAAGGAGCTGAAGCCGAGCCTGCGGCGCGAGGCGCAGTAGGCGGTCGGCAGAGCGTGTGAACGGGCCCGGAGCGAAGGGTGATGCTCCGGGCCCTTCGCATGCCCGCAGAACGCCGTATGGGGGCTCTCCTGGCGCACTGTCCGCGCGCCGTGTGCGCCGTCCGTGCGCCGGTACACAGAAACCGCCGCCCCGGAATCCCGGAGCGGCGGCACGTTTCTGCAGGTGATGCGGTGGATCAGAGTTCGTCGTGCTGCACGGCACGGCGCGCTTCCGCGTCGAGCACGCCCCAGCTGATCAGCTGCTCGGTCAGCACCGAGGGCGACTGGTCGTAGATGACCGCGAGGGTGCGCAGGTCGTCCTGGCGGATCGAGAGGACCTTGCCGTTGTAGTCGCCGCGCTGGCTCTGGATGGTGGCGGCGTACCGCTGCAGCGGGCCGGCCTTCTCCTGCGGGACGTGGGCCAGGCGCTCCAGGTCGAGCACCAGCTTCGGCGGCGGCTCGGCCGCTCCGCCCGGTGTCGTGCCCGGCAGCAGTTCCTGCACCGGAACGCCGTAGAAGTCCGCCAGCTCGGCAAGGCGCTGCACGGTCACGGCACGGTCACCGCGCTCGTAGGAACCCACCACCACGGCCTTCCAGCGGCCCTGGGACTTCTCCTCGACGCCGTGGAGAGAAAGGCCCTGCTGGGTGCGGATGGCGCGGAGCTTGGCCCCGAGCTGTTTGGCGTATTCGCTGGACATAAAACTCCCCAGACGGCTGTATCGACATGCGGCTCCGCCGCGGGCTGGTAACTCACTGTGAGGTTACGCAGCGTAATCTGACTTCGTCAAGCGGAACGGGGCAGACCCTCACCCGTCAGGGGCGCGGACCGCTCCTGCGAGGGGTCCTGATAGCCTGGGCTGCGTAATTTCGACGTCCTTTAAGGTCCGTCCCGTGAGGCGGAGAAGGAGGTCCGTTTCATATGGACTCAAGCAGTTCCGACACGACGGCTCAGCTCCCCGCACGGCCGGTGCTCGAAGGCCCGGACATCGCGCGGATGCTCACCCGCATCGCCCACGAGATCGTCGAGCGCGCCAAGGGCGCGGACGACGTGGTGCTCCTGGGGATCCCCACCCGCGGCGTATTCCTCGCCCGACGGCTCGCCGCCAAGCTCGAAGAGATCACCGGCCGCACGGTCCCGGTCGGCTCGCTCGACATCACGATGTACCGCGACGACCTGCGCCTGGGCCCGGCCCGCACGCTCGCCCGCACGGACATCCCCGCCGACGGCATCGAGGGCCGCGTCGTCCTGCTCGTGGACGACGTGCTCTTCTCCGGACGCACCATCCGCGCCGCGCTGGACGCGCTGGGCGACATCGGCCGGCCGCGCGCCGTACAGCTGGCGGTCCTCGTCGACCGCGGCCACCGCGAACTGCCGATCCGTGCCGACTACGTAGGCAAGAACCTCCCCACGTCGCTGCGGGAGACGGTCAAGGTCCAGCTCACCGAGGAGGACGGCCGGGACGCCGTGCTGCTCGGCGTGAAGCACCCCGCCCCGGCCGGCGAGCGATAGCGCACCGCGCACGGACCCGGTGACCCCGGGTCCGCAGGCATGCCTGCTCGACGGACATTCCCGTACACCTCCTTCACTCACGGAGAAAACCGGATGAAGCGTCACCTCATCTCGGCCGCCGATCTCACGCGCGACGACGCCGTCCTGATCCTCGACACCGCCGAGGAGATGGCCCGGGTCGCCGACCGGCCGATCAAGAAGCTCCCCACCCTGCGCGGACGCACCGTCGTCAACCTCTTCTTCGAGGACTCGACCCGCACCCGAATTTCCTTCGAAGCCGCGGCGAAGCGCCTCTCCGCCGATGTCATCAACTTCTCCGCCAAGGGCTCGTCGGTCTCCAAGGGCGAGTCCCTCAAGGACACCGCCCTGACCCTGGAGGCGATGGGCGCGGACGCCGTCGTCATCCGGCACCACGACTCCGGCGCCCCGCACCGCCTGGCGACCTCCGGCTGGATCGGCGGCTCCGTGGTCAACGCCGGTGACGGCACCCACGAACACCCCACCCAGGCACTGCTCGACGCCTTCACGATGCGCCGCCGGCTCGTCGGCGCCGACGCGGGCGTGGGCCAGGACCTCGCCGGCCGCCGCATCACCGTCGTCGGCGACATCCTGCACAGCCGGGTCGCCCGCTCCAACGTCCATCTGCTGACCACCCTCGGCGCCGAGGTCACCCTGGTCGCGCCGCCGACGCTGGTACCGATCGGTGTGGAGCAGTGGCCCTGCGAGGTCTCCTACGACCTCGACGCCGTGCTCGCCAAGTCCGACGCGGTGATGATGCTGCGCGTCCAGCGGGAGCGGATGAACGCGGCGTTCTTCCCGACCGAGCGGGAGTACGCGCGGCGCTACGGTCTCGACGGCGACCGGATGGCCCGGATGCCCGAGCACGCGATCGTGATGCACCCCGGTCCGATGAACCGCGGCATGGAGATCACCGCCCAGGTCGCCGACTCGCCCCGCTGCACCGCGGTCGAACAGGTCACCAACGGCGTGAGCATCCGGATGGCCGTCCTCTATCTGCTTCTGGGCGGCAACGAGCCCGCCCTGACCGCCGGCAACGGCACCAGCACTCGCACCGAGGAGAGCAAGTAACCATGAGCAAGACCCTGATTCGCGGCGCGAAGGTCCTCGGTGGCGAACCGCAGGACGTGCTGATCGACGGCGAGGTCATCGCGGCGGTCGGGACCGGGCTGAGCGCCGAGGGTGCGCAGGTCGTCGAGGCCGGCGGCAAGATCCTGCTGCCGGGCCTGGTCGACCTGCACACCCATCTGCGCGAGCCGGGCCGCGAGGACTCCGAGACCGTGCTGACCGGCACCAAGGCGGCCGCCGTCGGCGGCTTCACCGCCGTCCACGCCATGGCCAACACCTTCCCCGTCGCGGACACCGCCGGCGTCGTCGAGCAGGTCTGGCGGCTGGGCAAGGAGTCCGGCTACTGCGACGTCCAGCCGGTCGGTGCGGTCACCGTCGGCCTGGAGGGCAAGAAGCTCGCCGAGCTCGGCGCGATGCGCGACTCCGCGGCCGGCGTCCGGGTCTTCTCCGACGACGGCAAGTGCGTGGACGACGCCGTGATCATGCGGCGCGCCCTGGAGTACGTGAAGGCCTTCGACGGTGTCGTCGCCCAGCACGCCCAGGAGCCGCGGCTCACCGAGGGCGCCCAGATGAACGAGGGCATCGTCTCCGCCGAGCTGGGCCTCGGCGGCTGGCCCGCGGTCGCCGAGGAGTCGATCATCGCCCGCGATGTGCTGCTCGCCGCGCACGTCGGCTCCCGGGTGCACATCTGCCACCTGTCCACGGCGGGCTCGGTCGAGATCGTCCGCTGGGCGAAGTCCAAGGGCTGGAACGTCACCGCCGAGGTCACCCCGCACCACCTGCTGCTCACCGACGAGCTGGTCCGCAGCTACAACCCCGTCTACAAGGTGAACCCGCCGCTGCGCACCGAGGCCGACGTCCTGGCGCTGCGCGAGGCGCTCGCCGACGGCACCATCGACTGTGTCGCCACCGACCACGCCCCGCACCCGCACGAGGACAAGGACTGCGAGTGGGGCGCGGCGGCCATGGGCATGGTCGGCCTGGAGACTGCGCTCTCCGTCGTCCAGCACACGATGGTCGACAGCGGACTGCTGGACTGGGCCGGCGTCGCCGACCGGATGTCCTTCCGCCCGGCGCACATCGGCCGCCTGGAGGGCCACGGCCGTCCCGTCTCGGCTGGTGAGCCCGCCAACCTCATGCTGCTCGACTCCGCTTACCGTGGAGAGGTGGACCCCGCGGGCTTCGCCTCCCGCAGCCGCAACACCCCCTACGAGGGCCGTGAGCTGCCGGGACGCGTCACCCACACCTTCCTGCGGGGCCGGGCAACGGTCGTCGACGGGAAGCTGGCGTGACACCTCCACTGAGCACCTTGGCCGCGGCGCAGCACTCCGCTCCGGTCACCGACTGGGCCGGTCGGATCGCCTGGGTCGTCGGACTGCTGGTCTTCGTCGTCTTCGTCTACTGGCTGATGCGCCAGGGCTGGAAGTGGCGCGGCACGCTCCAGGGCGATCTGCCCGAGTTGCCGTCCACTCCCGACGACCCCGGCACCCCGCTGCTGACCCTGTCGGGCCGCTACCACGGCTCCACCACCGCCGGGCAGTGGCTCGACCGGATCGTGGCGCGCGGCCTGGGCACCCGTAGCCGCGCCGAGCTGACCCTCACCGGCCAGGGACTGGACGTCGTACGGCCGGGCGCGGCGGACTTCTTCGTGCCGGCCGCCGCACTGCGCGGCGCCCGCCTCGACAAGGGCATCGCCGGCAAGGTCCTGACCGAGGGCGGCCTGCTGATCGTCACCTGGGAGCACGGCGGCCGGCAGCTCGACTCCGGCTTCCGCTCCGACCGGGCGGACGAGCACCCGGCCTGGGTCGAGGCCGTCAACCGGCTGAGCACCACCGACCACACCACCAGCACCACCGAGCACACCGAAACGGAAGGCGCACGATGACGACCTCCACCAGGGGCACCGCCCACGGCACAAGGGGGATCCCCGCCGTACTCGTCCTGGAGGACGGCCGCAGCTTCCGCGGCCGCGCCTACGGGGCCGTGGGGGAGGCCTTCGGCGAAGCGGTGTTCTCCACCGGCATGACCGGCTACCAGGAGACGCTGACCGACCCCTCGTACCACCGCCAGGTCGTCGTCATGACCGCCCCGCACATCGGCAACACCGGTGTGAACGACGAGGACCCCGAGTCGCAGCGGATCTGGGTGGCCGGCTATGTCGTCCGCGACCCCGCCCGTGTCCCGTCCAACTGGCGCTCGGTGCGCTCCCTGGACGACGAGCTGGTCGCCCAGGGCGTCGTCGGCATCAGCGGTGTCGACACCCGCGCCCTGACCCGCCATCTGCGCGAGCGCGGTGCCATGCGGGTCGGCATCTTCTCCGGCGAGGCGCTGGCCGACGCGGGCATGATGCTGGCCAAGGTGCGCCAGGCCCCCGAGATGCAGGGCGCCGACCTGTCCACGCAGGTTGCCACCAAGGAGTCCTACGTCATCCCGGCGATCGGTGCCGACGGCGAAGCCGTCCCGGTCGGTGCGGCGAAGTTCACCGTCGCCGCGATCGACCTGGGCATCAAGGGCATGACCCCGCACCGGATGGCCGAGCGCGGCATCGAGGTGCACGTCCTGCCCGCCACCGCCACCGTCGAGGACATCTACGCGGTGAACCCGGACGGAGTGTTCTTCTCCAACGGCCCCGGCGACCCGGCCACCGCCGACCACCCGGTCTCCGTGATGCGGGGAGTGCTGGAGCGCAAGACGCCGCTGTTCGGCATCTGCTTCGGCAACCAGATCCTGGGCCGCGCGCTGGGCTTTGGCACCTACAAGCTCAAGTACGGCCACCGCGGTATCAACCAGCCGGTGCAGGACCGCACGACCGGCAAGGTCGAGGTCACCGCGCACAACCACGGATTCGCCGTCGACGCCCCGCTCGACACCGTCTCCGACACCCCCTTCGGCCGCGCCGAGGTCTCCCACGTCTGCCTCAACGACAACGTGGTGGAGGGCCTGCACCTCCTCGACCAGCCGGCCTTCAGTGTCCAGTACCACCCCGAAGCCGCCGCGGGTCCGCACGACGCCGCGTACCTCTTCGACCGCTTCGTTTCCCTGATGGAGGGCCAGCGTGCCTAAGCGCACCGATATCCAGTCCGTCCTGGTCATCGGCTCCGGCCCGATCGTCATCGGCCAGGCCGCCGAGTTCGACTACTCCGGTACCCAGGCGTGCCGGGTCCTCAAGTCCGAGGGCCTGCGCGTCATCCTGGTGAATTCCAACCCGGCGACGATCATGACCGACCCGGAGATCGCCGACGCTACCTACGTCGAGCCGATCACCCCGGACTTCGTCGAGAAGATCATCGCCAAGGAGCGCCCGGACGCCCTGCTGCCCACCCTGGGCGGCCAGACGGCGCTGAACACCGCGATCTCCCTCCACGCGTCCGGCACCCTCGACAAGTACGGCGTCGAGCTGATCGGCGCCAATGTCGAGGCGATCAACAAGGGTGAGGACCGCGACCTGTTCAAGGAGGTCGTCGAGGCCGTCCGCGCCAAGATCGGCCACGGCGAGTCCGCCCGCTCGGTCATCTGCCACTCCATGGACGACGTCCTCGCGGGCGTCGACGAGCTCGGCGGCTACCCCGTCGTCGTCCGCCCCTCCTTCACCATGGGCGGCGCCGGCTCCGGCTTCGCGCACGACGAGGAGGAGCTGCGCCGGATCGCCGGCCAGGGCCTGACGCTCTCGCCGACCACCGAGGTGCTCCTGGAGGAGTCCATCCTGGGCTGGAAGGAGTACGAGCTGGAGCTGATGCGCGACAAGAACGACAACGTCGTGGTCGTCTGCTCCATCGAGAACTTCGACCCGATGGGTGTGCACACCGGTGACTCGATCACCGTCGCCCCGGCGATGACGCTCACCGACCGCGAGTACCAGACCCTGCGGGACATCGGCATCGCCGTCATCCGCGAGGTCGGCGTCGACACCGGCGGCTGCAACATCCAGTTCGCGGTCAACCCCGAGGACGGCCGGGTCATCGTCATCGAGATGAACCCGCGCGTCTCGCGCTCCTCGGCGCTGGCCTCCAAGGCCACCGGCTTCCCGATCGCGAAGATCGCCGCCCGGCTCGCCGTCGGCTACACCCTCGACGAGATCCCCAACGACATCACCGAGAAGACCCCGGCCTCCTTCGAGCCGACCCTCGACTATGTCGTCGTCAAGGTGCCGCGGTTCGCCTTCGAGAAGTTCCCCGCCGCCGACGCCACGCTCACCACGACCATGAAGTCGGTCGGCGAGGCCATGGCCATCGGCCGCAACTTCCCCGAGGCGCTCAACAAGGCCCTGCGCTCCCTGGAGAAGAAGGGCAGCCAGTTCGACTTCCTGACCGAGCCGGGCGAGAAGGCCGCGCTGCTGGAGAAGTCCAAGGTCCCCACCGACGGCCGGATCAACACCGTCATGGCGGCGATCCGGGCCGGCGCCACGCCCGGGGAGGTCTTCGACGCCACGAAGATCGACCCCTGGTTCGTCGACCAGCTCTTCCTCGTCAAGGAGATCGCGGACGAGATCGCGGCCGCCGAGAAGCTCCACCCGGAGATCCTTGCGGACGCAAAGCGCTACGGCTTCTCCGACGCCCAGATCGCCGCGATCCGCGGGCTGCGCGAGGACGTCGTGCGCGAGGTGCGGCACGCCCTCGGGGTCCGCCCGGTCTACAAGACGGTCGACACCTGCGCCGCCGAATTCGCCGCGAAGACCCCGTACTTCTACTCCTCCTACGACGAGGAGACCGAGGTCGCGCCCCGCGAGAAGCCGGCCGTGATCATCCTCGGCTCCGGCCCCAACCGCATTGGCCAGGGCATCGAGTTCGACTACTCCTGCGTCCACGCCTCGTTCGCGCTCAGCGACGCCGGCTACGAGACCGTGATGGTCAACTGCAACCCGGAGACCGTCTCGACGGACTACGACACCTCCGACCGCCTGTACTTCGAGCCGCTGACGCTGGAAGACGTGCTGGAGATCGTGCACGCCGAGACCCAGGCAGGACCGGTCGCCGGCGTCATCGTGCAGCTCGGCGGCCAGACCCCGCTCGGCCTGGCGCAGGCGCTCAAGGACAACGGCGTGCCGATCGTCGGCACCTCGCCCGAGGCGATCGACCTCGCCGAGGAGCGCGGCGCCTTCGGCCGGGTGCTCACCGAGGCCGGACTGCCGGCCCCCAAGTACGGCACCGCCTTCTCCTTCGACGAGGCCAAGCGGATCGCCGCGGAGATCGGCTACCCGGTCATGGTCCGCCCGTCCTATGTGCTCGGCGGCCGCGGTATGGAGATCGTCTACGACGAGCCGTCGCTCGGCGAGTACCTCACCCGCCACGCCGGCCTGATCGACCGCCACCCGGTCCTCATCGACCGCTTCCTCGACGACGCCATCGAGATCGACGTCGACGCGCTCTACGACGGCCAGGAGCTCTACCTCGGCGGCGTCATGGAGCACATCGAGGAAGCCGGCATCCACTCCGGCGACTCCGCCTGCGCGCTGCCCCCGATCACGCTCGGCGGCTACGACATCAAGCGGCTGCGCACCTCGACGGAGGCCATCGCCAAGGGCGTCGGCGTCCGCGGACTGATCAACATCCAGTTCGCGATGGCCGGCGACATCCTCTACGTCCTGGAGGCGAACCCGCGCGCCTCCCGTACGGTCCCCTTCACCTCGAAGGCCACCGCGGTGCCGCTGGCCAAGGCCGCCGCCCGGATCTCGCTGGGCGCCACCATCGCCGAGCTGCGCGCCGAGGGCATGCTGCCCAAGACGGGCGACGGCGGCACCCTGCCGCTGGACGCGCCGATCTCCGTCAAGGAAGCCGTGATGCCCTGGTCGCGGTTCCGTGACATCCACGGCCGCGGGGTGGACACCATCCTGGGCCCGGAGATGCGCTCCACGGGCGAGGTCATGGGCATCGACTCGGTCTTCGGCACCGCCTACGCCAAGTCGCAGTCCGGCGCCTACGGGGCGCTGCCCACCAAGGGCCGCGCGTTCGTCTCCGTCGCCAACCGCGACAAGCGCTCGATGATCTTCCCGGCCCGCGAACTGGTCGCGCACGGCTTCGAACTGCTCGCCACCTCCGGCACCGCCGAGGTGCTGCGCCGCAACGGCATCAACGCCACGGTGGTGCGCAAGCAGTCCGAGGGCGAGGGCCCGGACGGGGAGAAGACCATCGTCCAGCTCATCCACGACGGCCAGGTCGACCTGATCGTCAACACCCCCTACGGCACCGGCGGCCGGCTGGACGGCTACGACATCCGTACCGCCTCCGTCGCCCGCGGCGTCCCCTGCCTGACCACGGTCCAGGCACTGGCCGCCGCCGTCCAGGGCATCGAGGCCATGTCCCGCGGTGACGTGGGCGTGCGTTCCCTCCAGGAACACGCCGAACATCTCACCGCGGCCCGCGAGGAGTAGCGGCCAGGAGGGGGACACCGACGCGGTGTCCCCCTCTTCATGAGCCCCTCACTTCTCGCCCCGGAAGGCCCACCGCACGATGTACCGCCTCTTCTTCCACCTGATCTTCAAGCGCATGGACCCCGAGCAGGCCCACCACCTGGCCTTCCGCTGGATCCAGCTGGCCGTGCGCCTCCCCGTGCTGCGCACCTTCGTCGCGGCCGCCCTCGCGCCCCGCTACAAGGAGCTGCGCACCGAGGCCCTGGGCCGCCGGATGCACGGCCCCTTCGGCCTGGCCGCCGGCTTCGACAAGAACGCCGTCGCGATCGACGGGATGACCATGCTCGGCTTCGACCATGTCGAGATCGGCACGGTCACCGCCCAGCCGCAGCCCGGCAACCCCAAGAAGCGCCTGTTCCGGCTCGTGGCGGACCGCGCGCTGATCAACCGGATGGGGTTCAACAACGACGGCTCCGCGTCCGTGGCGGCCCGTCTGGCCGCCCGCAACCCGGTCTTCCCGGCCACCGTCGGCGTCAACATCGGCAAGACCAAGGTCGTACCGGAGGACGGGGCCACCGCCGATTACGTCATCTCCACCGAGCGGCTCGCCCGGCACGCCGACTACCTGGTCGTCAATGTCTCCTCCCCGAACACCCCGGGGCTGCGCAACCTCCAGGCCGTCGACCACCTCCGCCCGCTGCTGACGGCCGTCCGCGAGGCCGCCGACCGCACGGTCACCGACCGCCGGGTCCCGCTGCTGGTCAAGATCGCCCCCGACCTGGCCGACGCGGATGTGGACGCGGTCGCCGACCTGGCCGTCGAGCTGGGTCTGGACGGGATCATCGCCACCAACACCACCATCGCCCGCGAGGGCCTCGGCCTGACCTCCGACCCGAAGCTGACCGCCGAGACCGGCGGACTCTCCGGTGCGCCCGTCAAGGAGCGTTCCCTGGAGGTGCTGCGCCGCCTCTACGCCCGCGTCGGCGACAAGATCACCCTGATCGGGGTGGGCGGCATCGAGAACGCCGAGGACGCCTGGCAGCGCATCCTGGCCGGCGCCACCCTCGTCCAGGGCTACAGCGCCTTCATCTACCAGGGCCCGTTCTGGTGCCGCGCGATCCACAAGGGCCTCGCCGCCCGTCTGCGCAACAGCCCGTACGCCACTCTTGCCGACGCCGTCGGCGCCGAGCACAAGAAGGTGTCCGCATGACCGAGCCTTTCGGTTCCCGCCTGCGCCGCGCCATGGACGAGCGCGGTCCGCTCTGCGTCGGCATCGACCCGCACGCCTCGCTGCTGGCCGACTGGGGCCTGAACGACGATGTCGCGGGCCTGGCGCGGTTCACCCGGACCGTCGTGGAGGCCCTCGGCGAGTCGGTGGCCGTCTTCAAGCCACAATCCGCGTTCTTCGAGCGCTTCGGCTCGCGCGGCCTGGCGGTCCTGGAGACCGCCGTCGAGGAGGCGCGCGAGCGCGGTGCCCTGGTCCTGATGGACGCCAAGCGCGGCGACATCGGCTCGACCATGGCCGCCTACGCCGAGACCTACCTGCGCAAGGACTCGCCGCTGTTCTCCGATGCGCTGACCGTCTCCCCGTACCTCGGCTACGGCTCGCTGAAGCCGGCCGTCGACCTGGCGCGCGAGAACGGCGCCGGGCTCTTCGTCCTCGCCCTCACCTCCAACCCGGAGGGCGCCGAGGTCCAGCGGGCGGTGCGCGAGGACGGCCGCACGCTCGCCGCCACCATGCTCGGCCACCTCGCCGCCGAGAACGCCGGGGCCGAGCCGCTGGGCTCCTTCGGCGCGGTCGTCGGCGCCACGCTCGGCGATCTCTCCTCGTTCGATCTGGCGATCAACGGCCCGCTGCTCGCCCCCGGCATCGGTGCCCAGGGCGCCACCCCCGCCGACCTCCCGAAGGTCTTCGGTGCCGCCGTGCGCAACGTGGTGCCGAGCGTCAGCCGAGGGGTGTTGCGGCACGGTCCGGACACCTCGGCACTGCGCGCCGCGGCGGACCGATTCGCCGGCGAAGTGCGCACCGCGCTCGATTGAGACCCTTCCGACGGGGACTTTGGTCCCGAATTGTCCTGGTCAGCAGAGTCTGACCAGGACTTTTCGCTTGTTCTCGCTGACTCCGGCGCCCTCTGGCGCTAGTCTCCGACGAGAGCACTGCACGTAAGCGCGTTGCTCGTTGCTCCGCAGGTGCGGGGCGACTAGGTTCCACACCGGTCCGTATCCGACAGTTCGACATCCGAGGTGACGTAGGCGTGGCTCTTCCGCCCCTTACCCCTGAACAGCGCGCAGCCGCGCTCGAGAAGGCCGCCGCGGCTCGCCGGGAGCGCGCCGAGGTCAAGAATCGGCTCAAGCACTCCGGTGCTTCCCTCCATGAGGTCATCAAGCAGGGCCAGGAGAACGACGTCATCGGCAAGATGAAGGTCTCCGCGCTCCTTGAGTCCCTGCCGGGCGTCGGCAAGGTCCGCGCCAAGCAGATCATGGAACGGCTCGGGATCTCCGAGAGCCGCCGTGTCCGGGGCCTTGGCTCCAACCAGATCGCGTCGCTGGAGCGCGAGTTCGGCAGCACTGCTTCCTGAATTTTCCGGCATCACCGGGAAGCTGGAATAATCGCTGCATGAGTTCTGCAGTCTCCGGGGGGACGACCCCCGCGCCCCCGGCCAGACAACCGCGACTGACCGTGCTCTCCGGCCCCTCCGGGGTCGGCAAGAGCACGGTCGTCGCGCATATGCGCAAGGTCCACCCCGAGGTCTGGCTCTCGGTTTCGGCCACCACCCGCAAGCCGCGTCCCGGGGAGCGGCACGGTGTCCATTACTTCTTCGTCGACGACGGGGAATTCGACAAGCTGATCGCCAACGGCGAGCTGCTCGAATGGGCCGAATTCGCGGGCAACCGGTACGGCACTCCCCGCCAGGCGGTGCTGGACCGCCTGGAGTCCGGGGAGCCGGTCCTGCTGGAGATCGACCTGCAGGGCGCCCGCCAGGTCCGCGAGTCCATGGCGGAAGCGCATCTGCTCTTCCTGGCCCCGCCGAGCTGGGACGAGCTGGTCCGCCGGCTCACCGGCCGGGGCACCGAGGCGCCGGAGGTCATCGAGCGCCGGCTGGCCGCCGCCAGGATCGAACTGGCAGCGGAGAAGGAGTTCGATACGACGCTTGTCAACACCTCCGTCGAGGACGTCAGCCGTGAGCTGCTAGCCTTGATGCTGGACAGGTCCGGAGACGAGAACACCAGCGGCTGACCGCGCAGCTCCCCGGACCGTCGAAGACTTTGCGTCACCCCCGCTTCATCCCCCTTCGGAAGGCAGAGAGTGTCCTCTTCCATCACCGCACCCGAGGGCATCATCAACCCGCCCATTGATGAGCTTCTCGAGGCCACCGATTCGAAGTACAGCCTGGTGATCTACGCCGCCAAGCGCGCGCGTCAGATCAACGCGTACTACTCGCAGCTCGGCGAGGGCCTGCTCGAGTACGTCGGCCCGCTCGTGGACACCCACGTCCACGAGAAGCCCCTGTCGATCGCGCTCCGCGAGATCAACGCGGGCCTGCTGACCTCCGAGGCCATCGAGGGCCCGGCGCAGTAAGCAGCAGAACGATTCACCAAGGGCCCGGCGGAGCAACCGCCGGGCCCTTGGTGTGTCATAGGGGCATACGTACGGACCTAGGCCCGGGGAGCGGCGAAGCGATGGACAGGCGTGAGCGGGAGCGGCCCAGGGTCGTCCTGGGGGTGAGCGGCGGGATCGCCGCGTACAAGGCGTGTGAGCTGCTGCGGCGGCTGACCGAGTCCGGACACGACGTACGGGTCGTGCCGACCGCCTCGGCGCTGCATTTCGTCGGGGAGGCCACCTGGTCGGCGCTGTCCGGCAACCCGGCCGGCACCGAGGTCTGGGAATCCGTCCACGAGGTCCCGCACGTCCGGATCGGCCAGGCCGCCGACCTCGTCGTGGTGGCCCCCGCCACCGCCGACCTGCTCGCCAAGGCCGCCCACGGCCTCGCCGACGACCTGCTGACCAACACCCTGCTCACCGCGCGCTGCCCGGTGGTCTTCGCCCCGGCGATGCACACCGAGATGTGGGAGAACCCCGCCACCCAGGAGAACGTCGCCACGCTGCGCCGCCGCGGCGCCCTCGTCATCGACCCGGCGGTCGGCCGGCTGACCGGCGTCGACACCGGCAAGGGCCGCTTCCCCGACCCGGCCGAGATCTTCGCATTCTGCCGCCGGGTGCTGGCCCGCGGCGACCGGGCGACGGAGCAGGATCTCGCCGGCCGCCGCGTCGTGGTCAGTGCGGGCGGCACCCGCGAGCCGCTGGATCCCGTCCGCTACCTGGGCAACCGCTCCTCCGGCAAGCAGGGCTACGCGCTCGCCCGGACCGCGGCGGCCCGCGGGGCCCACGTCACGCTGGTCGCCGGCAACACCGAGCTGCCCGATCCGGCGGGGGTGGAGGTGATCCACATCGGGACCGCCCGTCAGCTCCACGAGGCGGTGCTGAAGGCGGCCGCGGACGCCGACGCGGTGATCATGGCCGCCGCCGTCGCCGATTTCCGGCCCGCCGTCTACACCAGCGGCAAGATCAAGAAGGTCGAAGGACAGGAGCCGGAACCGGTCACTCTGGTCCGAAATCCGGACATCCTCGCCGAGCTCTCCGCCGAGCGGGCCCGCCCTGGTCAGCTCGTGGTCGGCTTTGCCGCGGAGACCGACGAGGTGCTCGCCAACGGCCGTGCCAAGCTCGCCCGCAAGGGCTGTGACCTGCTGGTCGTCAATGAGGTCGGGGAGCGCAAGGCCTTCGGCTCGGACGGGAACGAGGCGGTGATCCTGGCGGCCGACGGAACCGAGACCCCGGTCCCGTACGGCCCCAAGGAAGACCTGGCCGACACGGTCTGGGACCTGGTCGCGCCCCGCCTGGCCGAGACCCGTCCCTGACGCGCCCGTACGGACCCGGGAGTCACTCCACCGGCCGCCTAAACTCCGGCTTGTCCCCTTGACCCGGCCCATACTCGAGGTGATCGTCCTACCGAGGGCCGTGGTGTCCCAGGTCACGGGGGGTCCATAAATCGAGACCGCGTGCCCGAACACCGCACACGACCGATAAACTGGCGAGTGGATCGGGCCGAGCGCAGCTCTCGGCCCTTCCGCCAATGATCAGCCAGCAGCCGCTGCAACCCCAGGGAGCGATGTGTCCCGCCGCCTGTTCACCTCGGAGTCCGTCACCGAGGGCCACCCCGACAAGATCGCTGACCAGATCAGCGACACCATCCTCGACGCTCTCCTCAAGGAAGACCCGACCTCTCGGGTCGCCGTGGAGACGTTGATCACCACCGGCCTGGTGCATGTGGCCGGCGAGGTGACGACGAAGGCGTACGCCGACATCCCCAACCTCGTCCGCAACAAGATCCTGGACATCGGTTACGACTCGTCCAAGAAGGGCTTCGACGGCGCTTCCTGCGGCGTCTCGGTGTCCATCGGCGCGCAGTCCCCGGACATCGCCCAGGGTGTCGACACCGCGTACGAGAACCGCGTCGAGGGCGACGACGACGAGCTGGACAAGCAGGGCGCCGGCGACCAGGGCCTGATGTTCGGCTACGCCTGCGACGAGACCCCGGAGCTGATGCCGCTCCCGATCAACCTCGCGCACCGCCTGTCCAAGCGCCTGTCCGAGGTCCGCAAGAACGGCACCATCCCCTACCTCCGCCCCGACGGCAAGACCCAGGTCACCATCGAGTACGACGGCCACAAGGCCGTCCGCCTCGACACCGTCGTGGTGTCCTCGCAGCACGCCAGCGACATCGACCTCGACTCGCTGCTCGCTCCCGACATCCGCGAGTTCGTCGTCGAGCACGTCCTGGCCCAGCTCGTCGAGGACGGCATCAAGCTGGACACCGACGGCTACCGGCTGCTGGTCAACCCGACCGGCCGCTTCGAGATCGGCGGCCCCATGGGTGACGCCGGCCTCACCGGCCGCAAGATCATCATCGACACCTACGGCGGCATGGCCCGCCACGGTGGCGGTGCCTTCTCCGGCAAGGACCCGTCCAAGGTCGACCGTTCCGCCGCCTACGCGATGCGCTGGGTGGCCAAGAACGTCGTCGCCGCCGGCCTCGCGGCCCGCTGCGAGGTCCAGGTCGCCTACGCCATCGGCAAGGCCGAGCCGGTCGGACTCTTCGTCGAGACCTTCGGCACCGCCACCGTCGACACCGACAAGATCGAGCAGGCCATCGGCGAGGTCTTCGACCTCCGCCCGGCCGCCATCATCCGCGACCTCGATCTGCTCCGTCCGATCTACGCCCAGACCGCCGCCTACGGCCACTTCGGCCGTGAGCTGGAGGACTTCACCTGGGAGCGCACGGACCGGGTGGAGGCGCTGAAGAAGGCTGCGGGCCTCTAAGGCTCCTCGGTTTTCGTACCGCCCGTGTAGTGACCCACGGCCCCGGACCGCCCGAGCGGTCCGGGGCCGTCGGCTGTCCACAGGCCGCCGCTCACTGTCCGTGCCATCTGCTAAGACTGATGCTGTGAGCAGGGAGAACGGGCGACCGGAGGCGGGGGCATCGGGTGCGGGCGAGCAGTTGGCCCTCATCCGGGAGGCCGTGCGGGAGACCAAGGCGGAGCGGGCGAAGCCGCGGACGTGGCGGGGGGCCGAGCTGGCCGCCGGGCTGCCGGTGGCGCGGGTGCTGGTCGACAAGGGGCTGGTGCACCTCGACCGCTATTTCGATTACGCGGTGCCCGCGGCGATGGACGCCGAAGCCCAGCCCGGGGTGCGGGTGCGGGTGCGCTTCGGCGCGGGTGAGAAGGGCGGCCGTCGTGAGGGCGGCAAGCTGGTCAGCGGTTTCATCGTGGAGCGGGCCGCGGAGAGCGACTACCGCGGGGTGCTCGCCCCGATCGCGCAGGTGCTGTCGTCCGAGCGGGTGCTGACGCCCGAGCTGCTGGGGCTGTGCCGGGCGGTGGCGGACCGTTATGCCGGGACGCTCGCCGATGTGGTGCAGCTGGCCGTCCCGCCGCGCCGGGCACGGGCGGAGGCCAAGCCGTCGCCGGCGCCACTGCCGCCCAACGCCGCGCCGGAGCCCGGAAGTTGGGCGCGCTACGGAGCGGGCCCCGGCTTCCTGGCGGCGCTGACGCGGGGGGATGCGCCGCGGGCGGTGTGGACGGCGCTGCCGGGGGCGACCTGGCCGCAGGAGCTGGCGCGGGCGGTGGCCGCGGCGCTGGCCGGCGGGCGTGGCGCGCTGGTGGTGGTGCCGGACGGGCGCGCCGCGGCGCGGGTGGACGCGGCCCTCGGCGAGCTGATCGGGGAGGGCCGGCATGTGCTGCTGACCGCCGACGCCGGGCCCGAGGAGCGCTACCGCCGCTGGCTGGCGGTCAGCCGTGGCGCGGTGCGCGCCGTGGTCGGGACGCGCGCGGCGATGTTCGCGCCGGTCGCCGGCCTGGGCCTGGTCGCCCTGTGGGACGACGGGGACGCCAGCCACAGCGATCCGCATGCACCCCGGCCACACGCCCGTGAGGTCCTGATCCAGCGGTCGGTCAATGAGCGCGCCGGATTTCTGCTGGGCGGGCTGAGCTGCACGGTCGAGGCGGCCCAGCTCGTCGAGACCGGCTGGGCACGCCCGCTGACCGCCGAGCGCGAGCAGGTGCGGACCGCTGCGCCCCTGGTGCGTACGGTCAGCGACGGTGACGAGGCGCGGGACGCCGCGGCGCGCGCCGCCCGGCTGCCGACGATGGCCTGGCAGGTGGTGCGCGAGGGCCTGCAGCGCGGACCGGTGCTCGTCCAGGTCCCGCGCCGGGGGTATGCGCCCCGCCTGGCCTGCGAACGCTGCCGTACCCCTGCGCGCTGCCGGGCCTGTGCGGGCCCGCTGGAATCGCAGGACGCGGGTGAGCTGGCCTGTGCGTGGTGCGGCCGGCCCGAGCCGGACTGGCACTGCGCCGAGTGCGGCGGGGCGCGGCTGCGGGCCCAGATCGTGGGGGCGCGGCGGACGGCGGAGGAACTGGGTCGGGTGTTCCCGTCGGTCCCGGTGCGCACCTCCGGGCGTGATCATGTCCTGGCAACGGTGCCGGGGGCTCCCGCGCTCGTGGTGAGCACACCGGGCGCGGAGCCGGTGGCCGAGGACGGCGGATATGCGGCGGCGCTGCTGCTGGACGGCTGGGCGCTGCTGGGGCGACCGGACCTGCGGGCGGGGGAGGAGGCGCTGCGCCGCTGGCTGGGCGCCGCCGCGCTGGTCCGCGGCCAGGCGGAGGGCGGCACCGTCGCGGTGATCGCGGAGCCGACGCTGCGGCCGGTGCAGGCGCTGGTGCGCTGGGACCCGGTCGGCCATGCGGTCCGCGAGCTGGCCGAACGGGCCGAGCTCGGCTTCCCCCCGGTGTCGCGGATGGCTTCCGTCGCCGGCCGCGGGGAGGACGTCGCCGAGTTGCTGAGGGATACCGAACTCCCCGTGGGCGCCGAGGTGTTGGGGCCCGTTCCGCTGCCGGTACCGGACCCCGCGCGCCCGCGTCGCCCCGGCGACCCTCCGCCGGGCGAGCAGTGGGAACGCGCGCTGGTCCGCGTCCGCCCCGGCCAGGGCGCCGCCCTCGCCGCGGCGCTCAAGGCGGCCCGTGCGGCCCGGCTGGTCAAGCGGGAGGGCGAGGCGGTACGGGTACGGATCGATCCGCCCGATCTGGGGTGAGGCGCCCGGGTGGCCCCGGACATGGCGCCGCCCCGGGACCGATGTCGGCGGGTGGTCCCGGGGCGTTGGCGAGCGGCGGGGGAGCCAAGGGCGCTCGGTGCCGGGGTGGTTCAGCCGTTGCGGGGGCCGGGGAAGGCGCCCGGGCGGGCCGGCTCCTCGCGGGAGACCGCGGAGGGCTGGGCGGGCATGGCGCGGGCGGCCGGGACGGACGGGGAGCCGGGCAGGCCCGCGGCCATGGTCACCGCACGGCTCGCGGTGGCGGAGTCGGGTGAACGCACCGTCGGGTCACCGCCGTTGCTCTCCGAGGAGGGCTGGGCGGCGGCCCGGCGGGCACCGTAACGGCGGTGCACCGCCTGTTTGGTGACGCCGAGTGCCGAGCCCACCGCGTCCCAGGAGAATCCCAGCGAACGGTCGAAGTCGACCGCTGCCGTGACCAGGGTTTCGACGCTGTCCCGCAGCTCCTGGGCGAGACGCACCGTCGGGGCGGGCGCGCGTCCGTAGACGACAAAGCCTGCGGAGGGGCCGGTGCGCCGGGGCCGGTAGACGTTGCCGAGCTGAGCGGTCAGCGTGCGCAGTGCGTCCACCTGCCGGCGCACCCGTTCGATGTCCCGCACCAGGAGATGCAGGCTGGCGCGCGCCTGGGCGTCGTGGGTTGCGTGGTCGGCCATGAGCAAGCCTCTCGAACCGGCGTGGAAAAGGAAGGATGAAAGCGAGCGGGCCGCCAAAGCGGCCCGGTCCGGGTCAATGCTGTTTGACCAACGCGGCAGCAGCGGCTCTGGTCACGGTATGGGGGCGCACGAGCTTCCGTACAAGGCGCGGGAAATGTCGTACGCCCCCTGATCCACCGCCCATTGCCTGGGACGGGACCCATAGACTGGTGTGTCGTTCCGCTGCGTGTGAGAGGTAGATCGCCACCCATGAGGCTTGTCTTCGCCGGCACCCCCGAGGTCGCCGTACCCGCCCTCGATGCCCTGATCGCCTCGGACCGGCACGAGGTCGTGGCCGTCGTCACCCGGCCCGACGCGCCCGCCGGACGCGGCCGGAAGCTGGTCGCCAGCCCCGTGGCGGAGCGTGCGGAGGAGGCGGGCATCGAGGTGCTCAAGCCCGTCAAGCCGCGCGACGAGGACTTCCTGGCCCGGCTGCGGGAGATCGCGCCGGACTGCTGCCCGGTGGTCGCCTACGGGGCGCTGCTGCCGAAGGTAGCGCTCGACATTCCCGCCAAGGGGTGGGTCAATCTGCACTTCTCGCTGCTGCCCGCGTGGCGGGGCGCGGCGCCCGTGCAGCATGCGGTGCTGGCCGGGGACGAGGTGACCGGCGCCTCGACGTTCCAGATCGAGACCGGACTGGACTCCGGCCCGGTCTTCGGGGTGCTGACCGAGGAGGTCCGGCCCACCGATACCAGCGGCGATCTGCTCACCCGGCTGGCCTTCGCCGGTTCCGGGCTGCTCGTGGCGACGATGGACGGCATCGAGGAGGGCACGCTGCAGGCGGTGCCGCAGCCCGCCGAGGGGGTCACGCTCGCGCCGAAGATCGAGGTCGAGGACGCCAAGGTGGACTGGGCGGCGCCCGCGCTGCGGGTCGACCGGGTGATCCGCGGCTGTGCGCCCGCGCCGGGGGCCTGGACGGTCTTCCGCGGCGAGCGCCTCAAGCTGATGTCGGCCACTCCCGCCGCGGGCCACACCGAGCCCGCCCTTGCGCCCGGCGAACTCGCCGTGACAAAGAAGGCGGTGTACGCCGGTACCGGCAGCCACCCCGTCGAACTCGGCTGGGTCCAGCCGCAGGGCAAGAAGCCGATGAAGGCCGCCGATTGGGCGCGGGGGGTGCGGATCGAGAGCGGGGAGCGGCTGGGGGACTGAGCCCCCGCCGTCCGCTGTCATGGGGCCGGCAGCCGCCGGAGGGCGTCTGCGGCCCGGCTCCGGCCTCCGCGCGCGCTCCGCAGGCGCGGGCCGCGTAGGCTGGGACGGACCCCTCATCTCGTATCCGGAGCACCTTTTCTGTGAGCCAGCAGCCGCGCCGTCGCCCCAGCAAGCCCCATCGCCGCCCGCAGAAGGACCCGGTCAGGGTCCTCGCGTTCGAGGCGTTGCGGGCCGTCGACGAGCGGGACGCCTACGCGAATCTCGTGTTGCCGCCGTTGTTGCGCAAGGCACGCGAGGGCGGCGACTTCGACGCCCGGGACGCGGCGCTGGCGACGGAGCTGGTCTACGGCTCGCTGCGGTGGCAGGGGACGTATGACGCGATCATCGCGAGCTGTGTGGACCGGCCGCTGCGGGAGGTGGACCCGCCGGTCCTGGACGTGCTGACCCTCGGGGCGCACCAGTTGCTCGGCACCCGCATTCCGACGCATGCCGCGGTGAGCGCCAGCGTCGAGCTGGCGCGGGTGGTGCTGGGCGACGGACGGGCGAAGTTCGTCAACGCGGTGCTGCGCAAGGTCGCCGCCCATGACCTGGACGACTGGCTGGAGCGGGTCGCTCCGGAGTACGACGAGGACCCCGAGGACCACCTCGGCATCGTGCATGCGCACCCCCGCTGGATCGTCTCGGCGCTGTGGGACGCGCTCGGAGGGGGCCGGGCCGGTATCGAGGACCTCCTGGAGGCGGACAACGAACGCCCCGAGGTGACGTTGGTGGCCCGGCCCGGCCGCTCCACCACCGAGGAGCTCCTGTCGGCGGCCGGCGAGGAGCGCGCGCTCCCCGGACGCTGGTCCCCGTATGCGGTGCGGCTCGCGGAGGGCGGTGAGCCGGGCGCCCTGGACCCGGTCCGCGAAGGGCGCGCCGGGGTGCAGGACGAGGGCAGCCAGCTCGTCGCCCTCGCGCTGGCGAACGCGCCGGTCGAGGGCCCCGACCGCGCCTGGCTCGACGGCTGCGCGGGCCCCGGCGGCAAGGCGGCGCTGCTGGCGGCGCTCGCGGCCGAGCGCGGTGCCGCCCTGCTGGCCTCGGAGAAGCAGCCGCACCGGGCACGTCTGGTGGCGCGGGCGCTCGACGGCAACCCCGGTCCGTACGCGGTCATCACCGCCGACGGCACCCGCCCGGCCTGGCGGCCCGGTGCCTTCGACCGGGTGCTGGTGGACGTGCCGTGCACCGGTCTGGGTGCGCTGCGCCGGCGGCCGGAGGCGCGCTGGCGGCGCCGCCCCGAGGACCTGGACGGGTTCGCCCCGCTGCAGCGCGAGCTGCTCCGGCAGGCGCTCGCGGCCGTACGGGTCGGCGGCGTCGTCGGCTATGCGACCTGCTCGCCGCATCCGGCCGAGACCCGGGCCGTGGTGGACGACGTCCTCAAGGGGCGGGGCGGCGAGCCGGTGCAGGTGGAGTGGATCGACGCCCGCCCGCTGATGACCGGCGTACCGGCGCTCGGCGACGGTCCGGACGTCCAGCTGTGGCCGCATCTGCACGGCACGGACGCGATGTATCTGGCGCTGCTGCGGCGGACGGCATGAGGAGACGTCTGCCTTCGTAGTGTCAGGGAACCGCTGCGATGGGAGCCACGCTGCGCTGCGCAGCTCCAGCGGTGGTGTCCCGCTGCGAATGGCGGCGCAGACCACCTGAGGTGAGGTCTGCGCCGCCGTTCAGTGCCTGGGGCGCGCTGGATGGTCGACGCGCGATCAGGGGCGGTCGAGATCGTCGGCGGTTCCGTCGATCGCCGGACCGCAGCCGGGCGGGAAGTGAGCGACGACCAAAGCGGCAGCCTCTTCGGCCGAGTCCACCTCTCCGACGATCTGGCGGCTCGACCCTACGGGTTCGTTCATCCGGATCACGCGAAACCCTCCACCGGAGGCCGGGTAGATGGACGGTACGTCGTTTGTCCAGGGGAATTTGGTGCAGCGGCTGAAGTGCAGCGACCCGTGGCTGATGAGAGGAAAGAGGGCTCGGAGGTGGGCATTCGCATAGGCGCCTTCGACCATTACGGGGTCGATCAACTCATCGCTGGTTTCTCGCGCCTTTTGCCATTTGGCCGCCACGACATTCGATGCCTGGGGTTCGATATTACCGTGAGTCACGTGTGTACCTTATCTGGTTTCGCGGTGCGTTGTGGGGTCCACTGTGCCTGATCAGCAGAATCAGCGGCGGCGTCTTCCGGCCGCCTGGTCTTCCCTGGGAGGGAGTGGAATGTCTGGTTCGGGAACGGTTACCCTCTCATTGCCCGAATACCAGTGTATGGAGTCCCATGAGCGGCCCCCCAGGTCTTCGTTGAACGCCAGGACATTCCTGGCCACCACGCTCATCTCCCAGGCCGTTCCGTGGCCGGGGCCAGGTCGCTCCTGGCCGGGTCCCACACCAAACTGCCGACCGTGCTCAACGGCTACCAGGAATGCTTCATGGATGGATTCGGGAGTGTTCCAATTTCCGTTATCGCCATTGCGATTGGGCATGCCATCCAGCGTTATGGAAAGAGTGGTGTCCGGATCGCCCACCGCGGCCATGACATGGGACATCCAAACAGGGGTTCCGTTCACGTCATCCGCGTAAGCTCGGCCATTGTAGTTGTGGGCGTCAGGGTCGCCGTTCTCACGAAGGTGTTTCGCCAGAACGTCGGACCCGAAATCGTCTCCGTTGACGCCGAGAACCACACTGTGCCTGCCACCCTTCTTTCGGTGGGGGCAGGCCGACAGGCCCAGCGGGTCAATCCACGTGGTCGGGTTGTGGACGTAGGCCGTCGGATTGGGTGCGGGAAGAAGGCCGAGTGGGTCCGGTGTGATGTAGCGGGCGGTGTCGGGGTCGTAGTAGCGCTGATTGTTGTAGTGGAGTCCGGTCTCCGGGTCGAAATACTGGCCGGGGAAACGGAGGGGCGTGTAGGCGGTGGCATGGGTCTTCCAGGTGGTGCAGCCCCACAGGGTGCTACGGGCGCGCCAGGCGATGTTGCCGTCTTCGTCCACGAGTTCGGCAGGGGTGCCGATCAGGTCTGTGACGATGGCAAAGAAGCGTTGGTCTATTTCCTGCTGCGGGGCTTCGGCCAGATTTTTGCGTTCGGTCTGGGCGATGGGGTGCAGACCCTTGTGTTCCCAGGTGAGGGTGATCAGGTGTGTGCCATCGGGTGAGGCGGTGGTCTGCTCGGCGAGGGTGTTGCCGTCCCAGGTGAAGTTGGTCTGTTCCAGCACCTGCCGGCCATCCGGGGCAAGGCGTTGCTTGGCAACCCGGCGGCCGAAGGGGTCATAGATGTAGCGCCAGGTGCCGCCGCCGGGCGTGCTGACCCGGACGAGCCGGTCTTCGGCATCCCACTCGTACCGCCACGTTTCGGGTTTGCGGGACAGCCTGGTCTTCTGACGCAAGACGACACGGCCCTGCGCGTCGTGTTCGTAGCGAATGCCGCCGGCTCGCGTGATGCGAGTTCCCGTATACGTGCGGGGGCCGCGGGATTCGGGGGAGGGGTACCGGTCGGACCAGTCGGCTTCGGTCTGATTGCCGGACTCGTCGTAGGCATACCGTTCGGACCAGCCTCGGGCATGAACGGCAGTTACTCTGCCCGCGCTGTCGAGGTCGAAGGTGCGGGGACCATTCAGCTGATCGTCGATTCCGGCGAGATTGCCGTCCGGGTGGTAGGAGTAGGAACGCCGCTGAATGGTGCCTGACGGTGCGGTGAGAGACTGGTCGGTGAGTAGGCCGCTTGCATCCCAGCTGTGGGTGAGGGCCAGATCTGCGCCGAAATGACGGGTCAGTTCTTGGCCCGTGGGGTCGTATGCGAATCCGAGGGTGCGACCGGAGGCGGTCAGGGCGGTACGGCGGCTTGCTGCGTCGTATTCCCAGTTGCTCGTTGCGCCTGCGGGGGTTGTGCGATGGGTGCGGCGTCCCAGGGCGTCATAGGCGAAGGTCGTGGTGCGGTCGTTCACGGTCTCGGCTACCACCCGGCCCAGAGAATCGCGCCGGTATTTCAGCTCAACGTCCGGAGCCGATGCCTGCAGCAGGTGCCCCGCAGGATCGTGCTGGTATGAAGTAACCCGCCCGTCCGCGTTCTTCTCCACGATCCTTCCGAGGGAGTCGTGGGCGTAGGTGACGGTTTGGCCGAGGGCGTTGGTGCGAGTGGCAAGTCGGCCGACCGGGGTGTGGGTGTAGCTGAGGGTGCGGTTGTCGAAGTCGGTCTCGGATATCAGGTGGCCGGCCGGATCGTATTCATAAGTCCACGTCAGGCCTTGCTGGTTGGTGACGGAAGTGAGCTGCAGCTCCGTGTCGTGGGTGAACTCGTAGCGAGCCCCGTCCTGGCTGGTTCGTGCCTTGAGCTGGTCGAAGTGGGTGTACTCGAAGGTGGTGACCCCGCCTGCTGCGTTGGTGTGGGCGATGCAGTTGCCCTCGCCGTCGTATGTCCAGGACTGCTCCGAACCATCGGAGCCGATATGGCCGGCCAGCCGTCCTTCCACCGTCCAGGCCAGACGGCTTGATGCGCCCAGCGGATCGGTGACGGAGATGACGCGACCGAAGGCATCGCGGCGGTAGCGGGTCTCTGCCCCCAGCGGATTGATGATGCGGAGAGGAAGTCCTGCCGGGTCACATATGACGGAGGTGGTGTTGCCCAGGGCATCGGTGACAGAAGTCGGATGGCCTTGTGCGTCGTAGCTGAAGCGGGTGGTGGCGCCGCTCGGATCGATGTTCGCCGTGCGATTGCCACGGCTGTCGTATTCGTCCCGCCAAGTGGACCCGTCCGCGCCGGTCACGGCAACCAGTCGACCGAGGCTGTTGTACTCGGCGATGGCCTGACGACCGTCCGGGCGGTTGATGGTGGTCAGGTGGCCGTGCTCGTCGTATGTGTACCGGGTGGTGTGGCCGAGCGGGTCGGTGAGGGCCAGAGGACGGTCGTACGCGTCGTATTGGGTGCGGGTGGTGTGGCCGAGCGGGTCGGTCTCGGCGATGACCTGGAGCCGGTCGTTGATGAGGTAGCGGGTGGCATGCCCGAGAGAGTTCGTGGCGGTGGTGACACGGTTGCCGGTTCCGGGCTCCGGTTGGCCGAAGTCGAAGCGGTAGCGCAGGTGGCCTTCGGCCCCGCCTTCAGCGACGCAGCGGCTGTGGTGGTCGTAGGTGTACTCGTAACGGCTGTCGTTGGTGTCGGTCCAGGCGACGAGACGGTGGTCGGTGTCGTACTCGAACCGGGTCGGGATGCCGGAGGAGCTCGTGAGGGTGGTGAGGTTGCCGTGCTCGTCGTGGCCGTAGGAAGTGACCAGCACGTCGGTGCCGTCGGCAGCGGCGTCGGCGAGGTGCAGCGCGGTGATGTACCCGTCGCCGTCGGTGGTGATTTTGAGGTGGTAGCCGGCGGAGTGGCGGATGGCGAGCGGGGCACCGGTTTCGTCGTCGTAATCGAAGGCGATCCGGTTGCCGTTGCGGTCCGACAATTCGTCCAGCAGGGCGGTGCCGGGGGAGTGGCTCGCTTCAGTGAAGTAGCGGGTCTGCCCGGTGTCGGGGTCGTGGACGGCCCAGTCACCCCGGGGGGTCCGTGTCAGAGGCCAGCGCGGACCGTGGGCAGGCAGGACACGTTGGTCGGGCTCGGGAGTCTCGTAGGAGAGCAGCAGGCCGTTCTCGGTGACGAAGATGATGCCCTGGTCGTCGATCTCCAGGCGCTGGTCGGCCGTGGATGACCAGGACGGCCCCATACGGCGGCCCGCGCGGTATGACGACTCGAATCTCCGCGTGAACGTGAGAGGGAGAGCGCCGGGCAGGGCGATGTCGGTCTGAGGGAGGAAGACCCGGCCGGTGGCGACGTCCACCGGGTCACCACAGTCCTTGACAGCCTTGTCGGTGCGAGTGCTGTTGTTGGGGTGTTCCTTGCCCAGTTGGGCGCGGGTCTTGTGGTTCTTTCCGCGTCCCTTGCCCGTGGAGTGCGCGGGCGAGACGGAATGGTTGTCGGGTGACTTCGGGTCGTGCTTGTTCTTCTTGCCGATGCCTTTGAGGTGCTCGGCGATTTTTTCGTCGTTGTCGCGGTGGTTCTTGATCATCTGCTTGACGCCGCGAGTCATGTTCTCGTCGAGGTGCTTGGCGGTCTTCTTGACGCCGTCCTCGATGCCGTCGACCACCTTGTCCAACACCACATTCGCCGCATTCGCGATGGCGTCCTTGCCGCGGGTACGGCCGTGGTGGCTCCTGGCCCGGCCGATCTTGCCGCCGGCTTTGGTGCGGAACGTGCCGCTCGCGCTCTGCAGACCGGTCACGACGTTGTTGTGTTCGCCTTCGTCGAAGCTGAACCCGCTGCCGGCTCCACCCCCGGACCTGCCCCCTCCACCGCCGCTTCCGCCTGCGCTGAGGAGCCCCATCGTCGGGTTCGCGGCGGTTTCCTTGGCCGTACCCTTGGCGTTCTGTGCGCCCTGCCGGAGGCCGTCCCCGCCGGCCTTGGCGGTCCGGCCGAGGTTGACACCGTCCTGGACGCCGAGGGCATTGGCGCCGAGCTGGACCACGAGGTCCCCGGCCATTGCCCCGAGCGCTTCCTCAACCGGGGTGAGCGCGATGCTGACGACCTGCTCGGCGACCTGTTGGCAGACCTCTTTGAAGAGCCGTTTGAGGATCATCCGGGTGGCCTGCGTCGCACCCATCGCCCCCAATTCCGACAAACCAAGGGTGAAGGGGGCCGCGGCCTGGGCGGCGATCACCTCCGCAGCGAGGATGCCCAGCTGGACCAGCGCGCCGATTTTCGCGCCCTCGATGAGGGTCGCGACACCGTCCATCGCGGTGCCCGCCTTGCGGCCACACTCGGCAAGGCCCGTCAGATGTTTGCCGTTGACCTTGCCCCAGTGTGTGTTCAGTGCCTCCACGGCGACGGAACCGCCGGCCGAGCCGACCAGACCCTGGATGGCGGTGTGCGCCTCGTCGGCGCCTTCGGCAATGTCGTCGGCGAACTCCCGCATGGCGTCGGCCATGTCGCGGTAGTCGTCCTCGTCCACGTTCGGCCACGACACGCCGATCAGGTCAAGCAGCTCATCCGCCCACCCAGGCAGAACCACACCCATCAGAACCCCCGTTCGATCATGATCGACTGGAAGGTAAGTCAGATCGGTGGGCGGGGCAAGTGGCCGATGGTCACGCGGGGCGCCTGACGGCGGATTGGTGCTGCAGGGCACGCCCCACGGTCCAACGGTGTGGCGGAGACCGGCGCTTGACGGTGCGGCGCTCTGGGCGCATCGGGGGAGCGTCCCACAACGTCCTGCCAGGCGTCTGCATTGGCCCGTGGGCCGGGGACACGGTATGTCCGGCATTCCGGCATTCCGGCGTACTCGTTGAGGGCCGCGCTCCTGTGGCAGGGGGTCGGCTCCGCCGCTACCGGAGCCGCCGCCCTCCGGGACCGGCGACGCACCGGAACATCCCGAATGCGGGCCTACCACGCTTCAGCGGGAACACCGCCCCGGCGGGGCCCGGTCGCGGCGTCTACCAGGGCACGACCTGCCCCTGGTAGTCGACGAAGTGCAGACCGGGCTCCGCCCGGTGGCGCTCGATCGTCTCCACCACCCCGGGAATGCTCTCCTCCACGCTGAGATCGGCGTCAGGGCCACCGAGTTCGGTGCGCACCCAGCCCGGGTTGATGAGGAGCAGCCGGTGCGTGTCCTCGGCATGGCGGGCGGCGTAGCTGCGCATCAGCTGGTTCAGCGCGGACTTGCTGGCCCGGTACAGGTCCTGGCCGCCCTCGGTGTTCCGGGCAATGCTCCCCTGGTCGGAGGACATCACGCCGATGGTCCCGGTGGGCGTGACCAGCGGGCGGAGGGATTCCACGACCCGCATCGGGCTGAGTGCGTTGGTGACCATGACCTCGGTGAACATGTCCGTCGGGACCTCGCCGATCGGGATGTCGCCGCGCGTGATGGCGGCGTTGACGAAGAGCAGGTCGAGGGTGCGCCGGGCCAGTCGGTCGCGCAGTGCCGAGATCTGCTCCGGCTCGGTCATCTCCAGCGATTCGATGGTCAGCCGCCCGCCGGACGCTTCGGCCAGGTCGTGGAGGCCGGTGCGCCGGCTGCCGCGGACCGTGCCGATGACGTCCCAGCCGCGGCGCAGGTACTCGGCGGTGAGCCCGAGGCCCAGGGTCCGCGAGGCCCCGATGACGAGGGCGGTCTTGCGGGTGTCGGTCATGTGATTCCTCTGGTGGGTCGGGACTTGTGGGTCGGAGCCGCTGCGAAGCCTCGTTGACGCAGCCGGTGAACGTGGCGGCGTGGCCGTCCAACGGCGGCCGTGCGTGGCCCACGTGGCGGTTCAGTGCCTCGGACACGGGGTGCGCCATGTCGTGGGGCGGAGGTCCGCGTGGGCGCCCGCCGCCGAAGGGGTGAGGACGATCACGAGGCAAGTCTCCGAGGGGTTCCGCAGGGCGTCCAATACCCTTTCCGCCACGTTGATACCTTTCGGGCATGGATTTGGATCTGCGCAAGCTCCGCTATTTCGTCGCGGTGGCCGAGCACCGGCAATTCGGCCGGGCGGCACAGTCGTTGTTCATCGCGCAGCCGGTCCTCAGCCGGCAGATCCGCGCGTTCGAGCAGGAGTTGGGCTGCCTGCTGTTCACGCGGACCACGCGCAGCGTCGAACTGACCCCGGCGGGACGACAGTTGTACGACGAAGCGGGCAGGATCACCACCGTGGTGGAAGCGGCGCTGCGGCGCGTGCACGAAGCCGAGCGGGGAGAGCAGCGGCTCGTCGTCGCCTTCTCGCCCGGCCTGCGGGTGTCCGAGGCGATCCTGGCGTTCACGGCGAGCCACCCGAGGGTCGAGATCGATGTGTTTCCGCTGCGCTGGTGGGAGCAGGACGCACCGCTTCGCGACGGCCGCGCGCACGTCGGATACCTCCGGCGCCCCTTCGACGATGCGGGGCTGCGCACCGTCCCCATCGGCCATGAGGCCAAGGTCGCGTGCCTGCCGGTGACGCATCCGCTGGCCGGCCGTCACACCCTCACGTCGGCCGATCTCGACGGTGAGCCGATCCTCGACGTCAAGGCGCGGCGGACGTCCTCACTGGAGGAGAAGTTCGAGCTCATCGCCTCCGGGCAGGGCCTCGCGCTCGTCCCCCTCAGCGTCGCCGGCTCGTACCCCCGCCCTGACCTCGTCCACCTGCCCGTCACCGATGCCCCGCCCGTCGAAACCTGCCTGGCGGTACCGGAGAACAACTGCGCGGGCCCCGTACGGGACTTCCTGGACATCGCCACCGCAACCCTGCGCCGGCAGTCCGCCGCAGCGGAGACGGAGGAAGCCGGGGCCGCGAGCCCGGCGCCCGGCGGTAGCGGCCGCCACGGCGGAGAACCGGTGCGCGCGCCGTCCGCGAACTGACCGAGCAGGCGGAACACCGGCACGCGTGAGAGAGCTCATCCGCGCTCTCGACGCCGCGCTCTTGACGCCGCGCTCTCGACGCCGCGCTCCGGGGGCGAGGGCGTCGGGTGTCCCAGGCCCGCCGGGCCCCGTCCCTCCCGCCTCCGCCCGTTCCCGGCCCGCACGCCATACTGGGGGCATGGCCTTGATCAACCCCAGCATCCTGTCCGCAGACTTCGCCCGCCTCGCCGAGGAGGCGCAGGCCGTCAAGGGCGCCGACTGGCTGCACGTCGATGTCATGGACAACCACTTCGTCCCGAATCTCACCCTCGGTGTGCCGGTGGTCGAGTCACTGAGCAAGGCGACGGACACCCCCCTCGACCTGCATCTGATGATCGAGGACCCGGACCGCTGGGCACCGCAGTACATCGAGGCCGGGGCCGGGTCCGTGACCTTCCACGTGGAGGCGGCGGCCGCGCCGGTGCGGCTGGCGCGGGAGATCCGGGCCAAGGGCGCGCGGGCGTCGATGGCGCTGAAGCCGGCCACGCCGATCGAGCCGTACGAGGACCTGCTTCCCGAGCTCGACATGCTGCTGATCATGACCGTGGAGCCCGGCTTCGGCGGCCAGGCGTTCCTGGACATCATGCTGCCGAAGATCCGCCGCACCCGTGAGCTGATCTCCCGGCACGGTCTGCAGCTGGCGCTGCAGGTGGACGGCGGGGTCTCGGCGGCCACCATCGAGCGGTGCGCCGAAGCGGGCGCCGATGTGTTCGTGGCGGGCTCCGCGGTGTACGGCGCGGACGACCCGGCCAAGGCGGTCCGGGATCTGCGCGAGCAGGCCGAGACGGCGACCGCGGCGGCGGGCTGGGGCTGCGCGCACTGAGTGCGAGGGGCGGGAGCCGGCGGCCCGGCTGATTCACGCCACGGGAATCCGCCCGTGGCGGGGGCCGTGCCGCCCGTTGTGCGTGGCGCAACCGAGCGTTCACGAGGGTCGGGACGGTCATGGTCCCCGTTGCCGCCGGGTTTCTGAAAGGATGAGCAAAGACTCGATCAGATGCGCAAAAGGGGAGAATTTCGTGGTAGCCAGCCGCCCACAGTCCGGAATGGGCCCTGCCGAGCTGGTGCAGGCCGCGGCCATGGCCCGCCGTTTCTATCTTGAGGGCAAGTCGAAGATCCAGATCGCGGAGGAGTTCGGCGTCAGCCGGTTCAAGGTCGCGCGGGTGCTGGAGACCGCCCTGGAACGTGATCTCGTACGGATCGAGATCCGGGTGCCCTCCGAGCTGGACGCCGAACGCTCCGACGCCCTGCGGGCCCGCTACGGCCTGCGGCACGCGGTGGTCGTCGAGTCGCCCGCGGACGCTCCCCCCGCCTTCGGCGGCCAGACGCCGCCCGACGACGCCGCGGACCCGGAGAACCTCGGCGAGGTCGCGGCCGATCTCCTCGGTGAGCTGGTCACCGAGGGCGATGTGCTGGGGCTGGCGTGGGGCCGGTCGACCATTCATATGGCGGCCGCGCTGCACCGCCTCCCGCCGTGCACCGTGGTGCAGTTGACCGGTGTGTACGACGCCGGTACCGCCGACCGTGGCTCGGTCGAAGCGGTGCGCCGGGCGGCCGATGTCGCCGGCGGCGAGGCGCATCCGATCTATGCGCCGATGCTGCTGCCCGACTCGGCGACCGCCGAGGCGCTGCGCCGCCAGACCGGGATCGCCCGCGCGTTCGAGTACTTCGACAAGGTCACCGTCGCCTGTGTCTCCATCGGTTCCTGGGAGCCGGGCGTCTCGACCGTCTACGACATGCTGTCGGAGCAGGAGCGGGAGCACTATGCCTCGCTGGGTGCGGCCGCCGAGATGTCGGCGCACCTCTTCGACGCCGAAGGACGCCGGATCGGCCGGGACCTCGGTGAGCGCTGCATCACCGTCGAGGCGGACCGGCTCCGCCGTATCCCCGAGGTCGTCGCCATTGCCGGCGGCCGGCGCAAGGCCGACGCGATCGGCGCGGTGCTGCGCTCCGGGCTGGTGACGAGCCTGGTCACGGACACCGCCGCGGCCGACCATCTGCTGCTGGAGACCGGCCCCGGGCCGCGCCCCGCACTGGACCGGGCGGATCCTGACGGGGCGTGACCTGCGCCGGGCGGGACGCGGTGGCGGCGGCCCTGCGTGACCACCCGGCAGGCTCGTCGCCCCACCGGCTCGCCGCCGCCCCCTGCGCGTGATCGCCCGCCCGTGCGCGCCCGCCCGCCTGTGCCCGCCCGCCCGCACGTGCGAGACGCCCACCCGCGTGCGACGGCCCGCCCGTGCGTGACCGCCCCACCGCCTGGCCCGTGCCCCCCCTGGCGCCGTCATCGACGAGCAGCCTGCGCAGCCCTGTGACAGCATCGGCGCATGGTGATCCGCTCCGTCCGGCGCCGTGCCGCCGCTGTCCTCGGCACGCTGCTCGCCGGGCTGCTCCTCGTGCTGACCGGGTGTGTCACGGACGGTGGCGCGGGCGAGAGTTCGTCCGGATCGCCGCGGTCCACCGCAACGGCCGCCGCCGATGCGCCGGGCCGCTCCGGCACTCCGGACCGGCCGCCGGGCATGCCGGTCGTGCCGGTCGGCGCGCTGCCCGCCCAGGCGCGGGACACCCTCCGGCTCATCGAGGCCGGCGGACCCTTCCCGTATCCGCAGGACGGCACCGTCTTCGGCAACCGTGAGCGGCTGCTGCCCCGTCAGCCGCGCGGCTACTACCACGAGTACACGGTGCCCACGCCCGGCTCGCCGGACCGCGGAGCCCGCCGGCTCGTCACCGGACACAGCCATGAGACGTACTACACCGACGACCACTACCGGACCTTCAAGGCGGTGCTTCGATGACGGGTTCCGTGCCCCGGCCGCTCGCCGCGGTGCTCGACGGACGTACGCCCCCCGGGGTGCTGCCCTGGCCCGCGGAGCGCTCGGTGGCCGAGGCGCTGGCCGCGGCGCGGGACGCCGGCTGGACCGGCACCTCCCTGGATCTGGAGGGGGTCGCGGACAAGGCCGCCTTCATGGACCGGTGCGCCCGCGCACTACGGCTGCCGGACTGGTTCGGCCGCAACTGGGACGCGCTCGCCGACTGCCTCACCGATCTGTCCTGGTGCCCCGCCGACCGCGGCCGGCTGCTCGTCGTGACGGGCTGGCAGGGCTATGCGGCCGCGGCGCCGGACGAGTGGAGCATCGCCGAGGGCGTACTGGCGGATGCGGTGGGCTACTGGCGTGACACGGACACCGGTCTGGTCGTGATCATGGCCAGGGGTCGGGACCGGCAGGGCGTGTAGCGCGGCCGTACCAGGTCTGACCGGCGGCGATGCGGTGCGGCCCGCCGGGTGGCGGAGCACCCTGGTTCCGGCGTGGCTCTCCCCGCCGCTCACGGCGCCTTTGGCGGATCGCACACACGGCCGGGAGAAGGCTCGGATTATCACATGAGCCCTGGTCAGGGCCCGTATCCTGGCCATATGCGATTCCTGAATCCGAAGAACGGCGCGCTCGAAGAGAGTTCTTCGGTGCCCTACGACCTGACCTACGACGATGTGTTCATGGTGCCCGGCCGCTCCGCCGTGGGCTCCCGTCAGGCAGTGGACCTGTCCTCCCATGACGGGACGGGTACCACCATCCCTCTCGTGGTCGCCAACATGACGGCGATCGCCGGGCGCCGGATGGCCGAGACCGTGGCCCGCCGTGGTGGTCTGGTCGTCATTCCGCAGGACATCCCGCTCGATGTCGTCACCGACGTGGTGACCTGGATCAAGCGCCGCCATCTGGTCCTGGACACCCCGATCGTGCTGTCCCCGGTCGCGACCGTCGCCGACGCCCTGGCGCTGCTGCCCAAGCGGGCGCACGGCGCGGGCATCGTCGTCGAGGGCGGCCGCCCGGTCGGCGTCGTCACCGAGCACGACCTGGCCGGGGTGGACCGCTTCACCCAGGTGGCCGAGGTCATGTCCAAGGACCTGCTCGTCCTGGACGCCGACATCGACCCGCGGGAGGCCTTCAACCGCCTGGACGCCGCCAACCGCAAGCTCGCGCCCGCGGTCGACGCGGACGGCATGCTGATCGGCATCCTCACCCGCAAGGGCGCGCTCCGCGCCACCCTGTACACCCCCGCCACGGACGCCGACGGCAAGCTGCGGATCGCGGCCGCCGTCGGCATCAACGGCGATGTGGCCGGCCGGGCCAAGGCGCTGCTGGACGCCGGTGTGGACACCCTCGTCGTGGACACCGCGCACGGCCACCAGGAGTCGATGATCACCGCGGTCCGGGCCGTCCGCGGGCTGGACCCGCAGGTCCCGATCGTGGCGGGCAACATCGTCGCCGCCGAGGGCGTCCGCGATCTGATCGAGGCCGGCGCGGACATCATCAAGGTCGGTGTCGGACCGGGCGCGATGTGCACCACCCGGATGATGACCGGCGTCGGCCGGCCGCAGTTCTCCGCGGTCCTGGAGTGCGCCGCCGAGGCGAAGAAGTTCGGCAAGCACGTCTGGGCCGACGGCGGGGTGCGCCACCCCCGCGATGTCGCGATGGCGCTGGCCGCGGGCGCCTCCAACGTCATGGTCGGTTCCTGGTTCGCCGGCACCCTCGAATCGCCCGGCGACCTCCAGCACACCGCCGACGGACGGCCGTACAAGGAGAGCTTCGGGATGGCCTCCGCGCGTGCCGTGCGCAACCGTACGAGCGATGAGTCGGCCTACGACCGGGCCCGCAAGGGACTCTTCGAGGAGGGCATCTCCACCTCGCGGATGTTCGTCGACCAGGCGCGCCCCGGCGTCGAGGACCTGATCGACTCGATCATCGCGGGCGTCCGCAGCTCCTGCACCTACGCGGGCGCCGCCTCCCTCGCGGAGTTCGCCGACAAGGCCGTGGTCGGGGTGCAGAGCGCCGCCGGCTACGCCGAGGGCAAGCCGCTGCACGACAGCTGGAACTGACCCGCCACGGGACGTACCCCCGTCCCGGCACCGCCGCTCACCGGCCCCGCACCGACTCGGACCAGCAGTATCCGACTCGGTGCGGGGCCGTTCGGCTATCCGGAACCCGGGCCCCCGTTCCGTCGCACCCCGTCGGAGCCCGTACGATCGAACCCCGGCGCGCAACGAACGGCTGCCCGGCGCGCCGGTGCGCAACGATCAGTCGCTGTTGCGCAAGGAACCTGCATTACGGCAGGTCAGCGGCGGGCCGTAAGGTCATGCGCTGTACGTGGAGTGACGGAGTCCGTCTGCTCGGCGGTCTCCTGCTGCGGGTTGCTTCGGCATGCCCGTGTACCGACCGCTGCCGGTCGCCGTCCTCCGTACCGTCATCTGATCGGCAGCGATAAAGGAGCCACCCCAGTGTTGGAGCACGGCGCAGCCCCGCCCGCAGGGCCCCCACCGCATGCCTCCGGAGGCCTCGGCACCCGGTTGATGCGGCGCAAGCCCGTCGAGCGGCTGGTCGCCGAGGGCGGCAAGGGCGAGGGGGGAACGCTCCGCCGCTCGATGGGTATGTGGCAGCTGACGATGATCAGCATCGGCGCCACGCTCGGCACCGGCATTTTCGTGGTCCTCGGCACGGCCGTCCCGGACGCCGGGCCCGCGGTCATCCTCTCCTTCGTCATCGCCGGTATCACCGCCCTGTTCTCCGCGCTGTCCTACGCGGAGCTGGCCGGCACCATCCCGGTCTCCGGATCGTCGTACTCCTACGCCTACGCCACCCTCGGTGAGCTGGTCGCCTGGGTCTGCGGCTGGTGCCTGATCCTGGAGTACGGCGTCTCGGTCGCGGCCGTCGCCGTGGGCTGGGGCCAGTATCTGAACGAGCTGCTCGACGGCACGCTGGGGTTCACCATCCCGGACGCGCTGTCCCAGCCGCCCGGTGACGGCGGCGTCTTCAACCTGCCGGCCCTGCTGGTCGTGCTGCTGGCGATGGTGTTCCTGCTGGGCGGGGCCAAGGAGAGTGCCCGCGCCAACACGATCATGGTCATCGTCAAGATCGTTGCCCTGCTGCTGTTCTGCGGCGTCGCCGTGCAGGGCGTGAAGTCGGGCAACTACGCGAACTTCATGCCGATGGGCATGGCGGGTGTCAGCGCGGCCGGCGCCACCCTGTTCTTCTCGTACATCGGCTTCGATGCCGCCTCCACCGCCGGTGAGGAGGCCAAGAACCCGCAGCGCGACATGCCGCGCGCGATCATGCTCTCGCTGGTGATCGTCACCGCGCTGTACTGCCTGGTCGCGGCCATCGCCGTCGGCGCCATGCCCTGGCAGAAGTTCGAGGGCTCGGAGGCCGCGCTCGCCGGGATCATGAAGGACGTCACCGGCCAGAGCTTCTGGGCGGTACTGCTCGCCTTCGGCGCGGTCATCGCCATCGCCAGCGTCGTGCTGACCGTGCTCTACGGCCAGACCCGCATCCTCTTCGCGATGTCCCGGGACGGGCTGGTGCCGAAGGTGTTCGCCAAGGTGCACCCGAAGAGCGGTGCGCCCCGTGCCAACACCGTGATCGTCTCGCTGTTCTGCGGGATCCTCGCCGCCGCGGTGCCGCTGGGCCAGCTGGCCGACGCCACCAGCATCGGCACGCTGTTCGCCTTCGCGCTGGTCAATGTCGCGGTGATCGTGCTGCGCCGCACCCGCCCCGAGATGCCGCGCAGCTTCCGGACCCCGCTCTCGCCGCTCTTCCCCACGATCGGCTTTCTGCTGTGCCTCGGCATGATGGCCAGCCTCGGCGCCGTGACCTGGGTGGTCTTCGGTGTCTGGATGGCCGTGGGCCTTGTGGTCTACTTCGGTTACGGCTTGCGCCGCTCCCGATTGGCCACCGCAGAGAAGTGATCCACCCGCAGTGCGACTGAACGATCTCGACGAACGCATCGTCCACGCCCTCGCCGAGGACGCCCGCCGCAGCTACGCCGATATCGGCCAGGAGGTCGGGCTGTCCGCGCCGGCCGTCAAGCGCCGGGTGGACCGGCTGCGGGCCGACGGCGCGATCACCGGCTTCACCGTACGGGTCGATCCGGCCGCGCTCGGCTGGGAGACCGAGGGGTTCATCGAGATCTACTGCCGCCGCAACACCTCGCCCGAGTCGATCCACCGCGGCCTGTCGCGCTACCCGGAAGTGGCGTCCGCCTCCACCGTCACCGGTGAGGCGGACGCCGTCGTCCAGGTCTTCGCCTCCGACATGCGGCACTTCGAGCGGGTGCTGGAGCGCATCGCGGGTGAACCGTTCGTGGAGCGGACGAAATCCGTCCTGGTGCTCTCGCCGCTGCTGCGACGCTACAGCTCGGGGGCGCCGGGCTAGGGGGCGTCGGCACAGTCCCGTCGTTCGCCCGTAGGGCGGGCCTCGCGGTGCCTGGTGCGTGCGCCCGCTGGACGGGCGCCGCATTCCCTTCCTGCGCCCGTCCGTAGGACTGTCCCGTTACCCGGGTGAGGGCCACCTGCCTTTCAGGCCGGGATCCGGCCCGGCTCGGCTCGTGCACCGGTGCGCAGGCCGCGCACCACGGCGAGGCCCACCACCAGCACCACGCCCGCCGCGATCCGGTATCCCAGCGCCATGGCAGCGGTGAACGCGGTGGCCGCAGCAGCGCCGTCCCCGGTACCCGAGGCGAAGCGCACGGACAGTACGGTGCCCACCACGGCGATCCCCAGCGCCGCACCCAACTCCCGTGCGGCGCCCTGCAGTCCGGACCCCATCCCGGAACTCCGGGCCGGTACGGACGCCACGATCGCATGCGACAGCGTCGGCATCGCCAGCCCCGCCCCGGCCGACATCACCAGGAGAAACACCAGGTAGCAGGCGTACGGAGTGTGGGCGTCCGCCGTGGAGAGCAGCAGCAGACCGGCCGCGATCAGCGCCAGTCCGACGCCCACCGTCCTGGCCTCCCCGGCCCGCTGCGCCCCGCGCATGCCGTACTTCGTCACCGCCATCATCCCGACGGCCAGCGGCACGATCGCGCAGCCCGTCTGCAGGGGTGAGTACCCCTTCACGTACTGCAGGAACTGCGCATTGACGTAGAAGAGCGCGAACATCCCGAAGAAGGTGACGGCGATGCCGATGCTGCCGGCGCGCAGCCGCGGCAGCCGGAACAGCCGCGGATCCAGCACCGGGTGCGCGGCCCGCAGACCGTGCCGTACGAACACCGCGCACACCACCACCGCCATGACGAAGGCGCCGGTCACCGGGACGGAGGTCCAGCCCAGGCCCGGGCCTTCGATGATGCCGAAGAGCAGCGCCGCCGCTCCCAGGACCAGCAGCGCCGAGCCGGGCAGATCGAGTGCCGCGGTCTGCCGGGGAATCCGGGGCGCGGCCGCCGCGACCCAGCTCAGCAGGGCCAGGGCGAGGGGCACATACCCCCAGAACAGCCCCTGCCAGGGCAGGTATTGCAGGATCAGCGCGCCGCCCGCGTTGCCCGCCATCCCGCCGATGCCGACCGCCGTGCTCCAGGCGGCCACCGCCCCGGCCTTGCGGTCGGGCGGGGAGGAGTGCAGCAGTACGGACATGGTCGCCGGCACCAGGAGCGCGGCCCCCGCGCCCGACAGGGCCCGGCCCGCCAGCAGCACCGGCAGACCGGCCGCCGACGCGCTCAGCAGCGCACCCGCGGCGAACACCCCGAGACCCGTGAGCAGCACGCCCTTGCGGCCCACCCGGTCGCCGAGCGCACCGGCCGGGATCAGCAGCCCCGCGAAGACCAGCACATAGGTGTCGACGATCCACAGCAGCTGGGCGGGGGAGGGGTGCAGCCCGCTTGCGGCGATCTTGGGTATCGCGAGATTTATCGCGGCCACCAGCGACTGCGCGACCAGCACACAGGCACACATCGCGGCCGTCACCGAACGCCGCCGGGCGGGGGTGCCGACAGGCGTGGGAGGGGAGTTCGGAGAGGAGTCCGGAGGGGAGCCCGCAGAGGAGTCCGGAGGGGACACGGTCGAGGTCATGGCCGGGACGCTAGAGTCCTGCTGAGTTAACCTCAAATGCAAGGTGTGCACTGAATGATTGCACGAGGCGCAAACATCGACCTCAACCTGCTGACGTCGCTGGACGCCCTGCTCGAAGAACAGAGCGTGACCGCGGCCGCCGACCGGCTCGGACTCTCCGGACCGGCCATGAGCCGCGCACTCGGCCGCATCCGCCGCACCATCGGCGACCCCGTCCTGGTCCGCGCCGGCCGCCAGATGGTGCCCACCCCGCGCGCCCTGGAGATCAGGGCCGAGGTGCGCCGGCTGGTGGAGGCGGCGCACGGCGTGCTGGCCCCGTCCTCGCCGGCCGACCCGGCCGAACTGGCCCGGGTGTTCACCCTCTACGCCAATGACCTCGTGGTCACCGCGCTCGGCCCGCGGCTGGTCGCCCGCATCGCCGAGGAAGCCCCGCAGGTCGTGCTGCGTTTCCTCGGCGAGAGCCATATCGATGTGCCGCTGCTGCGGGACGGTGCGGCGGACCTGGAGCTCGGGGTGATCGACAGCCACGAGCCGGAGATCCGCAGGACGGAGCTGTTCGTCGACCACATGGTTGCGGTGGTGCGCGAGGGGCACCCGCTGACCACCGGGAAACTCACCGCGCGGAGGTTCGCCGACGCCCCGCATCTGAACTTCTCCCGGCGCGGGCGGCTGACCGGCCCCCTCGATACGGCGCTCGCCGAACGCGGGCTGCGGCGCACGGTGATCGCCACCGTCCCGACCTTCGCCGCCTCGCTGATGATGGTCCGGGACACCGATGCGGTCGGCCTGGTCAATGCCCGGACCGGCGGCTGGACGGTCCGCGGGCTGGGGCTGCGCACCCTGCCGATCCCGTTCGCACTGCCGCAGATCACCATGGAGATGGCGTGGCACCCGCGCCACGAAGCCGACGCGGGGCACCGCTGGCTGCGCGGGATGGTGCGGAAGACGGTACGGGAGCTCCTGCGGGACCTGCCGCCCGCTGAGGGCTGAACGCGATGGCTGCCGCGGTGCTGCCGGTCAGCCCGGGCGGGCCCCGGGCGGGTCCCGGGCGGGTCCCGGGCGGGTCCCGGGCGGGTCCCGGGCGGGCCCCGGGCGGGCCCCGGGGGGGCCGCTCGTCCGCACGCTGAGGGGCCCGGCGTGCACGGGGAGCCGGGGCGCCGTGTGCACCGGGAGTCGTCGCCTGGCGTGTACCGGGAGCCGTGGGCCGGCGTGTACCGGGGGTCGCGGCCCGGCGTGCACCGGGAGCCGGGGTGTGCACGGGTCCGCTGCCCCTGCGGCGTGACGCGCAATGAATCACCGCACAGTCCCTTGAACGCGCAATGAATCGTCCCTCGGCGCGCAACGGTGACTCCTTGTCCCCGATCGTCGGCGGCCCGTACCGTCAATGCGTCCACCCGTAACGTCCTCGCCGAGGGGTCCCATGACGTCGCTGCACACCGCCCTGCTCCAGAGTTCGGGCCGGCCGGGCGATGTCGCGCACAATCTGCGGGTCCTCGACGACGCGGCCCGCGCGGCAGCGGCGACCGGCGCCGGACTGCTCGCCTGCCCCGAACTGTTCCTCACCGGCTATGCCATCGGCGCCGAGGTCCACCGCCTCGCCGAGACCGCCGACGGCGACAGCGCCCAGGCCATCGGGAAGATCGCCGCCGAGCACGGCATCGCGGTGCTCTACGGCTACCCCGAGCGCGCCGCGCAGGACGAGCCCGACAGTGCCGCGGTGTACAACTCGGCGCAGCTCATCGGGCCGGACGGCGAGCGCCTCGCGAACTACCGCAAGACGCATCTCTTCGGCTGCTTCGAGCACGAATGGTTCACCCCGGGGGAGCGGGCGGTCGTCCAGGCCGAGCTGGCCGGCCTCCGGATCGGCCTGCTGATCTGCTACGACGTGGAGTTCCCGGAGAACGTCCGGGCCCATGCGCTGGCCGGCACCGATCTGCTGCTGGTACCCACCGCGCAGATGCACCCCTTCCAGTTCGTCGCCGAGTCCGTCATCCCGGTCCGCGCCTTCGAGAACCAGATGTACCTCGCGTACGTCAACCGGGTCGGTGCGGAGGGCGAGTTCGAGTTCGTCGGCCTCAGCTGCCTGGCCGGCCCGGACGGTGTCGTCCGTACCCGCGCCGGCCGCACCGAGCAGCTGGTACGGGCCGAGGTCGACCCCGCCTTCCTGAAGGAATCCCGGGCGGACAACCCCTATCTGCACGACCGCCGGCCGGAGCTGTACGGCCCGCTGATCTGAACCGCCCTCGCCCGACCCCCTGATCCGACCCCGCCCGCCCCCCTCTGTTCCGCCGCAGGCCGACCCCCCCTGAACCGCCGCAGGCCAAACCACCCGGCCCGCGCTGCCCTGCCTGCTGTGCCCTGTCTGCAAGGAGTCCGCCCCCATGACGTCCACGGTGCCCACCGCCGCCCACCACGCGGATGCCCAGCCGCCGATCACCATGTTCGGCCCGGACTTCCCGTACGCCTACGACGACTTCCTCGCTCACCCGGCGGGCCTCGGCCAGGTCCCCGCGATCGAGCACGGCAAGGAGGTCGCGGTCATCGGCGGTGGCCTCTCCGGCATCATCACCGCCTACGAGCTGATGAAGATGGGCCTCAAGCCCGTCCTCTACGAGGCGGATCAGATAGGCGGCCGGCTGCGCACCATCGGCTTCGAGGGCACCCCGCCCGACGCCGCGGGCCTGACCGCCGAGATGGGCGCGATGCGCTTCCCGCCGTCCTCGACGGCGCTCCAGCACTACATCGACCTGGTGGGCCTCGCGACCAAGCCGTTCCCCAACCCGCTGGCGCCGGACACCCCCTCGACCGTCGTCGACCTCAAGGGCGAGTCCCACTACGCGCGTACGGTCGACGACCTCCCCGAGGTCTACCACCAGGTCATGGACGCCTGGAACGCCTGCCTGGAAGAGGGCGCGGACTTCTCCGACATGAACCAGGCGATCCGTGAGCGCGACGTCCCGCGCATCCGCGAGATCTGGTCCCGGCTCGTCGAGAAGCTCGACAACCAGACCTTCTACGGCTACCTCTGCGACTCGACGGCCTTCAAGTCCTTCCGCCACCGCGAGATCTTCGGCCAGGTCGGCTTCGGCACCGGCGGCTGGGACACCGACTTCCCCAACTCCATCCTGGAGATCCTGCGGGTCGTCTACACCGAGGCCGACGACCACCACCGCGGCATCGTCGGCGGCAGCCAGCAGCTGCCGCTGCGTCTGTGGGAGCGGGAGCCGGCGAAGATCGTGCACTGGGCGCCGGGTACCTCGCTGTCGTCGCTGCACGACGGGACGCCGCGGCCCGCGGTGACCCGCCTGAACCGCACCGCCGGCAACCACATCACGGTGACCGACGCCGACGGCGACATCCGCACGTACGAGGCAGCCGTCTTCACCGCGCAGTCCTGGATGCTGCTGAGCAAGATCGCGTGCGACGATTCGCTGTTCCCCATCGACCACTGGACGGCGATGGAGCGTACCCACTACATGGAGTCCAGCAAGCTCTTCGTGCCCGTCGACCGGCCGTTCTGGCTCGACAAGGACGAGGACACGGGACGTGACGTCATGTCGATGACGCTGACGGACCGGATGACCCGCGGTACCTATCTGCTCGACAACGGACCGGACGAGCCCGCCGTCATCTGCCTCTCCTACACCTGGTGTGACGACAGCCTCAAGTGGCTGCCGCTGGGGGCGAACGAGCGGATGGAGGTCATGCTGAAGTCGCTGTCGGAGATCTATCCGAAGGTCGACATCCGCAAGCACATCATCGGCAACCCGGTCACTGTCTCCTGGGAGAACGAGCCCTACTTCATGGGCGCTTTCAAGGCGAACCTGCCCGGCCACTATCGCTACCAGCGCCGCCTGTTCACCCACTTCATGCAGGACCGGCTCCCCGAGGACAAGCGGGGCCTGTTCCTCGCGGGCGACGACATCTCCTGGACCGCGGGCTGGGCCGAGGGCGCCGTGCAGACCGCGCTGAACGCGGTGTGGGGCGTGATGCACCACTTCGGCGGAGCGACCGATGCCACGAACCCGGGCCCGGGCGACGTGTACGACGAGATCGCTCCGGTCGAACTGCCCGAGGACTAGGTACGGGCGGGGGACGGGACCCGGCGCGCCCGGCGGACCCGGCGGACCCGGCGCGGCCCTTGCCGGGGAACCGTAGAGCGACGGGCCTTCCACGAACCGCCGTCCTCCCGTCCTCCCGTCCTCCCGTCCTCCCGTCCTCCCGTCCTCCCGTCCGCACTCTCCCGTCCGCCGGTCCGCCGGTCCGCCGGGCCGTTTCTCGTGGATCATCGGATCGGTCCACAAAATCGGTGTGCCGGAGCAGCGCGATCGGCCAAGCTGGGGCCATGCCTCGCAGAATCATGTTCGTGCAGCTCAAAACGGGCCATGACATCGACCGCGGACCCTCGTGGATCGGGTGGGTGGACTTCTCCCAAACCTGGAAAACGGCCTACTTCCAAGGCCGGACCCTGCGGCGTGCTACGGGTCTCGGCTTGCGCGACGCAAATTTCTACGACGTCGAAACCGATGAGGATTTCTGGATCTCCGGACCCAAGCGCGACCGGAGCGACACTCGGTACGGACCCGAAGGGCCGACCGTGGAGGAGGACGCCGCTGACGCTTACCGGGCGTTTCTCCAGGGGGCGCCGCTTCCCGGCCGGGAGGACGGCTAAGGGCGGCCAAGGCAGCCCAGGGGCGGATCAGCCGGGCAGCGGAGTCAGCAGCATCCGCCCGACCAGGCCCACCCCGGCGTCCAGCCCCTCGGTGAGCTCCTCGGCCACCTCCGGCAGCCGGCGTACGCTCCACAGTGCCCTGGCCGCCACCCAGGCGCCGTCCCTGGCCTTGTCCAGGCTCCACGACCCGATCAGATGCGTCAGCGGATCGGCCACGTCCAGCACATCGGGGCCGGGCATCAGCCGCTCACGGATCTGCTCCTCCAGGCCCGTCAGCACCCCGCCGACCCGGTCGAAGTCGCTTTCCAGCGCGGCCGGTTCGCACTCCAGCGCCCGGCAGGTGTCCAGCACCGCCAGCGCCAGATCGTGGCCGATGTGGGCATTGATCCCGGCCATCGCGAACTGCAGCGGATGCACTCCCGGGTGGCGGCGGAGCTGGAAGAGCGGACGCCAGCAGGCCGGTGGCCGCAGCCCGGCGGCCGTGGCATCCACCGCGTCGAAGTACCGCCGCGCGAAACGGACGTCCAGCTCGCCCGCGGCCGCCGGGTCCTGGAACGCACCGTCCCCGATGTGCCGTGCCACGGCTTCGGTGACCGCCAGATAGACCCCGTTGAAGACGGCCACCCCGTCCTCGGCGGGCAGCGCCGCGGCCAGCGCCCGCATCCGGGCCAGTACTTCCGCCAGGTCGGTCGCGGACGTGGATCCCGGGGCGGCGGGCGGCCGGGCGGTGGCCCCTGCGGTCGGGTCCGGCCTGCCACGGATGTCATAGCGCTGAGTCGTCGTCATCCACTCAGCGTGACACTCCGATTACGGATAGGGAGGTTTGCTCCCGCTCGTTGACCGGAACGAGGTAACGAACGGTGCGCCTCGTTGTGGCACGGCGGCATGGCGGCACGGCGGCGTCAGTTTGTCCAGACGCAGTCGTTCGACTATGAATCACCTCGGCTCTGTGACGTGCAGGGCGTTGCGGAGTGGAGAGTGATCATGGCCGGCTTCGGGTGGACAGTGCATGGAGACGGGCGACATCTGAAGCCCGGCGAGGTGGTCAGGCCCGGGGAGCGCCTGACCTGGGGGCGCACGATCGCGCTCGGCGCCCAGCATGTCGTATCGATGATCGGGGCGTGTTTCGTTGCCCCCGTGCTCATGGGGCTGGACCCCAGTCTTGCCCTGATGGCGTCGGGTGTGGCCACCGCGCTGTTCTTGGTGATGACCCGCGGACGCATCCCCAGTTACCTGGGCTCCTCGCTTTCTTTCGTGGGCGTGTCTGCCGTGATCGCGGGTCAGGGGGGCGACGCCGGCACGCTGACGGGTGCGATGCTCGTGGTGGGTGCCTGTTTGGCCGGCTGCGGCTTCGTCATCCATGCCGTCGGGGCGCGGGTGATCCACGCCGTGCTGCCGCCGGTGGTGACCGGCGCGGTCGTGATGCTGATCGGCTTCAACCTCGCCCCCGTTACGGCGTCCACGTACTGGCCGCAGGACCAGTGGACGGCTCTGGCGACGATGCTGTTCACCGGACTCGCTCTCGTCGCGCTTCGAGGCTTCTGGTCGCGGATCGCCATCTTCTTGGGCCTGGTCTTCGGCTATGCGCTGTCCTGGATTCTTGACCGCACCGCAGGAAAGATTCATTCGGTCAATGGCGCGGGCAAGCTCACGGATCACTGGCGCATCGACTTTTCCGGAGTGGAAAAGGCTGACTGGATCGGCCTTCCCACGTTCCACGCACCGAACTTCTCCGCCTCCGCGGTCCTCGTCGCGCTGCCGGTCCTCGTCGCGCTGATCGCGGAGAATGCCGGACACATCAAGGCGGTCGGTGCCATGACCGGTGATGCCTTGGAGGACAAGATGGGCGTGGCCATCATCGCCGATGGCACGGCAACGGTCCTGTCGACTGCGGTGGGTGGCCCCGCCACCACGACCTACGCCGAGAACATCGGCGTGATGGCGGCCACCAGGGTCTACTCCACCGCGGCTTACTGGGCGGCGGCCGGCTTCGCCTTGCTCTTCGGCCTGTGCCCGAAGTTCGGCGCGGTGGTGGCGGCGATTCCCGGCGGGGTGCTGGGCGGCATCACCGTCATCCTGTACGGCATGATCGGCCTGCTGGGAGCCCAGATCTGGGTGCGGAACAAGGTGGATTTCTCGGTTCCCCTGAACCTCATTCCGGCAGCGACCGGGATCATCATTGCCATTGGAGGTGTCTCGTTGAAGTTCACCGAGCACTTCGAACTGAGCGGCATCGCATTGGGGACGCTCACCGTGCTCACCGGCTACCATTCCCTGCGCTGGCTCTCCAGGGCGGCAGGCCGGCCACGCACGCCTCTCCTCGACGCCGGGACCAGCGAGTACACGGAGCCCACGGACGGGGAGGGCTGATGCCTGCAACACGTCAGGCACGGCCGGGCCGGCTCCCACACCTCTGCTGATCGATTACCCGGCCCGCCGACAACGGCACACCCCGTGCCCACGCGTGAGGCGTGTTCACGGACGCTGCAGCCACTCGGTGTACCAGGTGCGAAAGCCAGGGCTCACCGGGACGAAGCCGCCCCAGTCCGGGTCGATCCGCCAGATCTCGCCCGCGCGCGGGCCGGTCAGGATCAGCCGGATGTAGCGGCCGCAGCCCTCTTCGGCCAGCATCAGCGTGCCCCGGGTCAGTTCAGCGGTCGATGCGCCGATCCGGCCGGGCAGGGGTTCGGCGAGGGGGAACGGAGCGGAGAGTCGGCCCGGCAGCCGGTCCTCTTCCCACTCGTCGTCCACGGCCCACTCCTCGCCGGCCTCCGGCCGGGGCGTGGTCAACGGCATCAACCCGTGGCCGGGACCGGCGGGACCGTTGCCCACCACCGCGACGAAAGACCGGTACTCCGTCGGCAGATCGACCCCGTGGGCCTTCTCGAACGCCCTGATCTCCGCCTCCGGCAGCGCGGGCGTCAGCGCGTACCGGTGCGTATCCGCCCCGAAGCGCGCCCGCTCCCCGTCCCGTGCTGCCATCTCCCGTATCCGAGCGCGTACGGTGCCCTCGCCCCAGCTCTCCATCCCGCGACCGTAACAATGACGCCGGCGCCCGGTCCGCTGCCCTTTGTACGAGGCGGCAGCCGTGGCTGTCGTTGCTGCCGTGGCAGCCTTCGGTCAAGAGGCTGAAGCGCCGCCGCCCCCTGCCCGTGGCTGCGGCTTGCCCGCAGTCGTGACCCCGGCCAGCAGGTGCCATGACGTGCCGGCGTTCATCGCCCGACGCCGTCGGCTTGGGCGACGGCGGGTTCGAGCGTGGCCGGGAGATGAGCGGTGACCAGGGCGATGGCCTCCTCGGCCGTTTCGCGGTAGCCGATCACGTAAGAGCTGCGAGGCCGGCGGACGCGGAACCGTCCGTCGAACAATGGGTCGACGGACGGCACTTGCAGGACGTACGGGTGCCGTGTGCAGCTGCTGAAGCACAAGGTGTGGTGGCTGGTGAAGGGAAAGAGCTGCCGCAGTCTCGGCTCCGCGAGAGCCGCCTTGAGGAGCGGGACGACTCCCGGGTACGGCCGAGCCGGATAGCAGGTCTCGTGGCGCTCATGCACCCACTGCCACCTCAGGATCAGCTGCTGCCACCTCACCTCGACCGCAGCGGCCGGCCCGCGTTCGTGAGCCGCGGCCAGATCGGGAAGGACGGGCTTCGCGGGGAGGGGGTCGCCCTCTGCGCGGGGCACATCGTTTGAGCTCATGGGGCCCATTGTGATGTTGCGCCGCGGCCCGGAGAAGGCCGGCGGCAGTAGCTCCACAGCGGGTCCGGGCCCATCCCGGCCTGCGGTGTGCCGTCGGAACTCGCCAGGGAACACACGGTGTTCCGGGGGGCCACGGACCCGAAGCACCCCGCCGTTGCCCTCGTCGTCACCCGGCGCCCCTGCATCCCGGCCACGGATCCGCACCGCCGCCCCGGACCCGACTCCGGCCACCGGGGCGTCCCTCGCGTGGTGACGCCGGCTACTGGAGGGGCTGGGAGCGGCACCGTGCCCGGGGATCAGGCTGAAGACCGCTGCGCGATGCCGGGGGGACAGTCGTCCCGGTTCGTGGTCGCCCGGTTCGTGGTCGCCCTGTCCTCCGGCACTCGCTCAGGGCCACGGCTCCACGGTCCGGCCCGTGGTCACCACGCCCGGTATCCCGGCGGACCGAGCATTCTAAGCAGCCGCTTACGATGGCTGCGGCTCATCACATGAATGCCACCCGTACCGCCAGAACCATCCGCATCAACAGCGCCGGCCGGCGCGCCCAGACCCCAGGAGCACCACCCGTGAGCGTCGAAACCCTGCAGACCACCACCGTTCCGTACGGCGAACTGGTCCCCGTCACCGTCCACTTCGACGACCTCGACGCGCTCGGCATGCTCCACAACTCCCGCTACCCGCTGCTGGCCGAGCGCGCCTGGGCCGAGTACTGGCACGGCCATGGCTTCGGCTTCGACGGCGACTGGGCCGCAGCGGGCGATATGTGCAACGTCATCAAGGAGATGCGCGTCTCCTATGAGCGTCCGGTCACCCGTCCCGGCCGCTATGCGGCACACCTCTGGGTCGCCCGCCTCGGCCGCACCGGCCTCACCTACGGCTTCCGGCTCTGTTCGGCCGACGGCAGCGAGACCTACGCCCAGGGCCACCGGGTGCTGGTCCGCGTCGATGCGCAGACGCTGCGCCCCACCCCCTGGTCCGACCGCGCCCGGAACGTCGCGGCGCAGCTGCTCCGGCCGGAGGAGCCGGACGCGGGCACCGAGGCGGACGCGGCCTGACCCGTCGGCGATGCGGAGCGGCCGGGGCCACGACCGCCGCCGTCGGTGATGTGGAGCGGCCGGGGTCACGACCGTTCCAGGTCGCCGGTCATCGCGGGGGCGCTGCCGGACGCCGTACGGCTCGGTACCCGCAGGACCCGCGCGCCCATCACCAGCCCGCACGCCAGCGCCGTCACCAGCATGAACGACAGGGTCAGTGAGGTCGCCTGGGCGATACCGCCGATCGCGGACGGGGCGATCAGCCCGGAGGTGTAGGTGATCGTGGCGACACCCGCGATCGCCTGGCTGGGCGCGGGACCGCTGCGCCCGGCGGCCGCGAAGGCCAGCGGGACCACGACCGCGATCCCGAGGCCCATCAGGCCGAATCCGGCCATGGCCATGGCCGGATGCCGGGCCGCGACGATCAGCAGGCCACCGGCCGCCGCCAGCACCCCGCCGGCCCGCACCGTGTGCACCGGGCCGAAGCGGGCCACCACCTTGTCCCCGGCCAGCCGGGCGGCGGCCATGGTGCAGGCGAAGGCAGTGGTCGACGCGGCCGCCAGGCCCGCATCGGTGCCCAGTTCGTCGCGGAGGTAGACCGCCGACCAGTCCAGGCCGGCGCCCTCCGCGAAGACCGCGCAGAAGCCGATGGCCCCGATGAGCAGTGCCGACTTCGGCGGCAGCGCGAAGCGCGGCGGTGGATGCTCCTCGGGGGCGCTGCGCAGATCCAGTACGCCCTGGCAGGCGAGCGCACCGAGCAGGGTCAGGACGAGTGCCGCACCGGTCAGATGGAGCCGGGCGTCCCACCCGGCGTGTGCGGCCACGGTGCCGGCCGCCGAGCCGAGCAAGGCGCCCGCACTCCACATGCCGTGCAGCCCCGACATGATCGGTTTGCCGAGCCGGTTCTCGGTCTCCACACCCAGCGCATTCATCGCGACGTCCGACGTCCCGGAGGCCGCGCCGTAGAGCAGCAGCGCCGGGCACAGGGTGTACAGGCCGGGGGAGAGGGCGGGCAGGAGCAGCGACAGGGTCCACAGGGCGAGCAGACCGCGCAGCGCGGTGCGGGCGCCGAAGCGGTGGCTGATCCGGCCGGCCAGCGGCATCGCCAGGGACGCGCCGATCGCGGGGAAGGCGAGCGCCAGGCCGAGCTGGCCCGGCGACATGCCGGTGTGGTCCTGGATCCAGGGGATACGGGTCGCGAAGTTACCGGTGACCGAGCCATGAACGAGGAACACCAGGGCGACGGAGCGGCGTGCGCGGCGCAGCTCGTCAGGGGGGAGCGGGGTGACGTCGTGAGGGACACCGTTGCCAGCCATGGCGCGTAAATTATCAGGAACCCTGCCTGATAATAACGGTGTTGGCCCGACCGGAGGGAAGCTTCACGCCATGCAAGCACCGCGCGCGGCAGCGGCCGGACGCACCGCCTCCCCGGCCACCGCACGGCTGATCAACGACCGGCTGGTTCTGCAACTCCTGCAGTGCGAAGGGGCGCTGACGGCAGGTCAGCTCACCGCGCTGACCGGCCTCTCCCGGCCGACCGTGGCGGATCTCGTCGAACGCCTCCAGGAGGCCGGGCTGATCGCCGTGGTCGGCGAAAGCGGCGCACAGCGGCGCGGCCCCAATGCCCGGCTCTACGGAATCGTCGCCGACCGGGCGCATCTCGTCGGCCTCGATCTACGGGCGCACGGCGTCACCGTCGCGGTCGCGGACCTCCTCGGCGAGGTACGCGACGAGCGCACCGTGCCCATCGGTGCCGACGACACGCCCGAGGGGGCCGTCGCCACCGCCCTCGCCGCCGTGGACAAGGCGCTTGCCGCGGCGGGCGCACCCCACCCCCACACCATTGCCATCGGCGCCCCCGGCCTGGTCGACCCCGCCACCGGGCGGCTCGGCGGCACCGGCCGGATCCCGTCCTGGCAGGTCGCCCTGGTCGGTGCCCTGCGCGCGCGGCGTGCCGTATCCGTCCTGCTGGAGAACGAGGTCAACCTCGCCGCCCTCGCCGAGCAGCATGACGGTGCGGCCCGCGACCACGACACCTTCGTCCTGCTCTGGCTCGGCCATGGCACCGGCGCCGCGGTCGTCCTGGACGGCACGCTGCGACGCGGCGCCTCGGGCGGCACCGGCGAGATCGGCTATCTGCCGGTGCCCGGCACCGCCGCGCTGCCCTCGGCGAGCGGCTGCGACGGCGGCTTCCACTCCCTGGCGGGCTCCGCCGCGATCTGCGCCCTCGCCGCGGAACACGGCCTCTCCGCGGCGACCGGCATCAGGCCCAACACGGCGCATACGCCGTCGTCCGACACCGACACCGGCACCGACACCGACACCGATGGCGACACCGACGCCCCGCCCGCCGAAGCCGTCGTACGGGCCGCCGTGTCCGCCGGCGACGCCGGTGCGGCCTTCCTGGACGCACTGGCCGCGCGGATCGCCCTCGGCGTGGCGGCGGTGTGCGCCGTGCTCGACCCCGGGTGTGTCGTGCTCGGCGGGGAGGTCGGCCGTGGCGGCGGCGAGGTGCTCGCCGGGCGGGTCGCCGGGCAGCTGGCCCGGCTCTCCCCGCTGCGCACCGACGTCCGCGCGGGGACGGTCGAGGGGCGGGCGGTGCTGCGCGGCGCCGTCCTCGCCGCGCGCGATGCCGCGCAGAACGAGCTGTTCACGTCCGCGGGGTGAGCCGGCGGGGGCGACTGCCTCCCCGCGCCAACCGATGTGGCGGCACGTCATCGACGGGCTCCGGCCCCCGCACGCTCCGCGAGGAATTCGGCGTAGGTCCGCAACCCATCGGCGTGCTCCGGGGTGAGGTTGCCGCCGCGGCGCAGTGCCGCGGCGGACGCGCCCGGCAGCCACAGCGGCATCAGCAGCCGGCGCCGCCCACCCGCTTCCAGCGTGACCCGTACGAGCTCCCGGACGTCCAGCACCTCGGGACCACCCATGTCGGTGACCCGCCCGGCCGGCTCGCCGACCACCAACTCGGCCAGCCGGGCGGCGACTTCCTGTACCTCGACCGGCTGCACCCGTACGCCCGTAGGCACCGGGAGCACCGGCGACCGGGCGCCCGCCTTGACCACGTCGAGCACGAGGTTGTGGAACTGCGTCGTCCGCAGCACCGTCCAGCCGATACCGGAGTCCTCGATCAGGCGTTCCACGGCGAGCTTGGTGCGGTAGTAGCCGATCGGGACCCGGTCCACGCCGACGATCGAGATGAACACCAGGTGCGCCACGCCCGCCGCCTTCGCCGCCTCGACGAGCCGCCCGGCCGCCTCCGTGTCCCCGCCGGCCGGTGTCGAGGCGCAGTGCACGATCGCGTGCACGTCCGTCACGGCCTCGGGCAGGCCCGTGCCGTCCCGCAGGTCGACCGCGTACGAACGCGGGCGCGGGCGTGCCGTGCCGGTGTGCGGCCGACGGCTCAGCGACCGGACGTCATGGCCGTCGTCGAGCAGTCGGCCGACCAGGGGGCGCCCGAGTGTGCCCGTGCCGCCGGTCACCAGAATTGTCGCCATCACGGATCAGTCCTTGAGGGAGGCGTACTTCTCCGTTATGACGAATCACCTGCGCCGTCCGTGACAGGCGACGCGCCGGGTGCTGTGAGGCAGCCCACAGCGCTTCGCCCGCATGGGCGACTACCGGGCGTGGCAGACTGAAGCTGTACTGACATAAGAAGCAGCAGCGCACTCCGGGGTCGGTGTAATTCCGAACCGGCGGTAACAGTCCGCGACCCGTCCGCAGCCAGCGGCCGGTTGAGCAGGTGAAATTCCTGCACCGACGGTGAAAGTCCGGATGGGAGGCAGTGCGCGGCGGGCCAGCTTCGGTACACCGCCGTCGGCGGCGCGTCCGGATCTTTTTCCCGGACGGGTTCTCCTTTCCGGCTGTGGTGTTCCCGTGGAGTTGTTCCGCTTTCTGTCGTCCAGACAGCCCCGGAGTCCGTGCCCTGAGAGGCAGGAGGACCCGGTGGCCACCGCAGCCCCCGTCGAGACCGCGGCGATGCGCCGAGCCATCGAGCTCGCCGCGCGCGGTCTCGGGCACACCAGCCCCAACCCCGTGGTCGGCTGTGTCGTCCTGGACGCCGCGGGCCGCACGGTGGGCGAGGGCTGGCACCAGCGGGCCGGCGGGCCGCACGCCGAGATCCATGCCCTGCGCGATGCGGGCGAGCGGGCCCGGGGCGGCACCGCACTGGTCACCCTCGAACCCTGCAACCACACCGGCCGCACCGGTCCCTGCGCCCAGGCCCTGATCGACGCCGGGATCGCCCGCGTCGTCTACGCCGTCTCCGACCCCGACCCGACGGCCACCGGCGGCGCCTGCACCCTGGCCGGCGCCGGGATCGACGTCGAGGGCGGGCTGCTCGCCGACGAGGCCGCCGCCGGCAACGAGGCCTGGCTGACCTCGGTCCTGCGCCGCCGCCCGTTCGTCCTGTGGAAGTACGCCGCCACCCTCGACGGCCGGATCGCCGCCGCCGACGGCACCAGCCGCTGGATCTCCTCGCCCGAGTCGCGCGCCGATGTGCACCGGCTGCGGGCCGCCGCGGACGCCGTCATCGTCGGCTCCGGTACCGCCCGCGCCGACGACCCGCAGCTCGGCGCCCGGATCAGCGGGCTCGCCGGCGACGAGATCAGCCAGCCGCTGCGGGTCGTCGTCGACTCCGGCGCCACTGCTGTCAAGGCCGGCGCCCGCGTCCTGGACGGCACGGCCCCCACCCTCATCGCGGTCGCCGAGGACGCCGACGCCGGCCACCTCGAAGGCCTCGCCCCGCTCCTCCGGCTGCCGCGCGCCGCAGGGGGACGCGGGCTGTCCCTCCCCGCACTGCTCCAGGCCCTGTACGAGCGCGGGGTGCGCTCCGTCCTGCTCGAAGGCGGCCCCACGCTCGCCGGGGCCTTCCTTGCCGCCCGGGCCGTCGACAAGGTCGTCGGCTATCTCGCGCCGGTACTGCTCGGCGCCGGACCGGCCGCCGTCGGCGACGCCGGAATCACCACGATCGCCCAGGCGTTGCGGCTCGACGTGACCGACACCGAACGGCTCGGACCCGACCTGCGTATCACCGCCACCCCCATCCGCCACGCCCTCCCCGAGGAGAACTGAAGTGTTCACCGGAATCGTCGAAGAACTGGGTGAGGTCGCCGCCGTGGAAGACCTCGGTGACTCCTCCCGCTTCCGGCTGCGCGGCCCCGTCGTCACCGAAGATGCCAAGCACGGCGACTCGATCGCCGTCAACGGCGTCTGTCTGACCGTCGTGGACACCGCCGACGGTGAGTTCACCGCCGATGTGATGGCCGAGACCCTGAACCGCTCCAGCCTCGGCGCGCTGAGCGCCGGCTCGCGGGTCAACCTGGAGCGCCCGATGGCGCTCGGCGGGCGGCTGGGCGGCCACCTCGTCCAGGGGCATGTCGACGGCACCGGCACCCTCGTCGAGCGCATCCCCGGTGAGCACTGGGAGATCGTCAAGATCGCGCTGCCGGCCGCGCTGTCCCGCTATGTCGTCGAGAAGGGCTCCATCACCGTCGACGGCGTCAGCCTGACGGTGGTCGAGGTCGGGGACGACTTCTTCACCATCAGCCTCATCCCCACCACCCTCGCCCTGACCACCCTGGGCATCAAGAAGGCCGGCGATCCGGTCAACCTCGAGGTCGACGTCCTTGCCAAGTACGTCGAGCGGCTGCTCGGCCGGGGCACCGGCGACCTCAAGGATCTCGACGAGCTCAAGGAGATGGACCGGTGAGCGCCCTCGACTCGCTGAACGGCGTGGCCTTCACCGCCTTCGGACAGCACGTCATCTGGTCGGACATGATCGGCAACACCATCGGGCTGGCCGCCCTGGTGCTCGGCTGGCGGCGCTCCATCTGGACCTGGCCCGCCCAGTTCCTGTCCGGCGTGATCCTCGTCGCCGCCTATGCCTCCGCCCACCTCAGCGGCGGCATCGGCAAGCAACTCCTGGTCATCGGCGTGGCGTTGTGGGGCTGGCGGCAGTGGCAGCGCGGCCGGCAGCAGGCGCAGGACGGCTCCATCGCGGTCCGCTTCGCCGGCTGGCGTGAGCGCGGCCTGCTGCTGGGCGGCACCGCCGTGGGCACGGCGGCCGTCGGCACCCTGTTCACCCTGGTCCCGCAGCTGTCCTGGAACCCCTGGCCGGATGCCTACATCTTCGTCGGCACGCTCGCCGCGATGGTCGCCCAGGCCCGCGGACTGGTCGAGTTCTGGTGCGCCTGGCTGCTGGTCGACATCGTCGGCGTCCCGCTCGCCTTCAGCAGCGGCCTCGCCTTCTCCGGCCTCGTCTACGTCGTCTATCTCGCCCTCGTCGGGTGGGGCATGCGCGACTGGTGGCTGCGCTCGCGCGCCGCCGGCCGCACCGTCCTGGAAGGAGCAGCGGCATGACCGCCCTCAAGAGCTGGTATGACACCGAGAACGCCGGCGAAGAGGCTTCCCTGGCGCTCGACCCCGTCGAGCAGGCCATCGCCGATATCGCCGCCGGCCGCCCCGTGGTCGTCGTGGACGACGAGGACCGCGAGAACGAGGGCGACCTCGTGCTCGCCGCGGAGAAGGCCACCCCCGAGATCGTCGCCTTCATGATGAGCGAGTGCCGCGGACTGATCTGCGCCCCCATGGAGGGCCCGGAGCTGGACCGGCTGGAACTCCCGCAGATGGTCGAGCACAACACCGAGTCGATGCGGACGGCCTTCACCGTCTCCGTCGACGCCACCGCCGCGCACGGCGTGACCACCGGCATCTCCGCCGCCGACCGCGCCGCCACCCTGCGGCTGCTCGCCTCCGGCGAATCGGTCGCCGGCGACTTCGTCCGGCCCGGCCATATCTTCCCGCTGCGCGCCCGGCCCGGCGGGGTGCTGGTCCGCAACGGCCACACCGAGGCCGGTGTCGACCTCGCCCGGCTGGCCGGACTGCGCCCGGCCGCCGCCATCGTGGAGATCGCGGGCGAGGACGGCACGATGCTCCGGCTGCCGGAACTGGTGCCGTTCGCCCGGAAGCACGGCCTGTCGATCATCTCCATCGAGGACCTGATCGCCTACCGGCAGTCGTCCGAGCCCACCGTCCGCCGCGAGGCCGAGACCCGGCTGCCCACCGCCCACGGCGAGTTCACGGCCTACGGCTACCGCTCCACCGTCGACGGCGTCGAGCACATCGCGCTGGTCGCGGGCGAGCTCGGCGAGGGCGAGGACGTCCTGGTCAGGGTGCACTCCGAGTGCCTGACCGGGGACATCTTCCACTCGCTGCGCTGCGACTGCGGCCCCCAGCTGGCGGCCTCGCTGCAGCGGATCAGCGAAGCCGGCCGGGGCGTGGTGATCTACCTCCGCGGCCACGAGGGGCGCGGTATCGGACTGCTGTCCAAGCTGCGCGCCTACGAACTCCAGGAGCGCGGCCGCGACACCCTCGACGCCAACCTCGAACTGGGCCTGCCCGCCGATTCCCGCGACTACGCCGCGGGCGCGCAGATGCTCCAGGACCTCGGGGTGCGCTCGCTGCGCCTGATGACCAACAACCCCGAGAAGACCGCCGCCCTCGTGCGCTACGGCCTGCAGGTCACCGGCCGGGAGCCGATGCCCGTCAAGGCCGGTGAGCACAACCTGCGGTATCTGCGGACCAAGCGGGACCGGATGGGGCACGACCTGCCCTGGCTGGACCCCGGAGCCACCACGGGGACGGCCGGAGCGGCCGACGCCGCACCCCCCGCCGCCACCACCTGCGACAACCAGTAGCCACCCGGCACCACGCCACCACCCGGCATCACGCCGCCACCCGGCACCACGCCACCACCCGGCACCACGCCACCACCCGGCACCACGCCACCACCCGGCACCACGCCACCACCCGGCATCACGCCGCCACCCGGCACCACGCCACCACCCGTGAGACCAGCACCACCACCCGTAAGACCAACACCGGCACCATCACCCGTAAGAGGAGAACCGTGAGCGGCAAGGGCGCACCCGAACTGACCGTGAAGAACTGTGGCGACCTGCGGGTGGCCGTCATCGCGGCGCAATGGCACGAACAGGTCATGAACGGCCTCGTGGACGGCGCGCTGCGCGCCCTGACCGAACTCGGCATCGACGAGCCCACCCTGCTGCGGGTGCCCGGCGCCTTCGAGCTGCCGGTCGTCGCCAAGGTGCTGGCCGGCCGCGGCTATGACGCGGTGGTCGCCCTCGGCGTGGTCATCAAGGGCGGCACCCCGCACTTCGACTACGTCTGCCAGGGCGTCACCCAGGGCCTGACCCAGGTGTCGGTGGACACCGGTGTACCGGTCGGCTTCGGCGTGCTGACCTGCGACACCGAGCAGCAGGCGCTCGACCGCGCCGGCCTTGAAGGATCCACCGAGGACAAGGGCCACGAAGCGGTCACCGCCGCGGTCGCGACCGCCGCGACGCTGCGGACCGTGTCCGAGCCCTGGCGCTGATCGCCCGCCCGTCGCCCACCGCCATCCTTCAGCCGAGGCGCTGCGCGCCGGAGTGACATCACCGCGTAGGGTGGTCACCATCATGTCCAAGAAGACGTTCGAGGAGCTCTTCTCCGAGCTCCAGCAGAAGGCCGCCACGGGCGACCCCGCCACCTCCCGTACCGCCGAGCTGGTACAGGCCGGTGTCCATACGATCGGCAAGAAGGTCGTCGAGGAGGCCGCCGAGGTGTGGATGGCCGCCGAGTACGAGACCGACGAGGCCGCCGCCGAGGAGATCTCCCAGCTCCTCTACCACCTCCAGGTCATGATGGTCGCCAAGGGCATCTCCCTCGACGACGTCTACGCCCACCTCTGATCCACCCCCCCCCCGCACCCACCGCAACACCCCTCAGTGCAAAGGAATTCGCTCTCATGCTGCGCATCGCTGTCCCCAACAAGGGTTCACTGTCCGAGCCTGCGTCGGCGATGCTCCATGAGGCCGGATACCGCCAGCGCAAGGACCGCAGGGAACTGGTCCTGGTCGACGTCGAGAACGAGGTCGAGTTCTTCTTCCTGCGGCCGCGGGACATCGCGGTCTACGTCGGCTCCGGCAAGCTCGACATCGGCATCACCGGCCGTGACCTGCTGCTGGACTCCGGCTCGCCGGCCGAGGAGATCCTCCAGCTCGGCTTCGCCGGCTCGACGTTCCGCTACGCCACCCGTCCGGGTACCGCCAAGGACGTCACCGAGTTCGGCGGTATGACGATCGCCACCTCGTTCTCCGGCCTGGTCCGGCAGCACCTCGCCGACAACGGCGTGGACGCCTCCGTCGTCCACCTCGACGGCGCCGTGGAAACCGCCATCCAGCTCGGCGTCGCCGAGATCATCGCGGACGTCGTGGAGACCGGCACCACCCTGCGCAACGCCGGGCTGGAGATCATCGGCGAGCCGATCCTGAAGTCCGAGGCCGTGGTCATCCGCGGCACCGGCGCGCCGGACGACGACCCGAAGGTGCGCCAGTTCCTGCGCCGGATGCAGGGCGTGCTGGTGGCCCGCCGGTACGTGATGATGGACTACGACATCCGGGTCGAGCACGTCGAGAAGGCCGTCGGCCTCACCCCGGGCCTGGAGTCGCCGACCGTCTCCCCGCTGCACCACGAGGGCTGGGTCGCGGTCCGCTCGATGGTCCCGTCCCAGGACGCCCAGCGCATCATGGACGAGCTCTACGACCTCGGCGCCCGCGCGATCCTGACCACCGGTATCCACGCCTGCCGGCTCTGACCCGAGCCCGGCTCCGGCTCCGGCCCCCGCGCCTCCTGCCCCCCGTACGCACCGCTGCATCCACGACGGAAGACCCGACGACGTGTCCGCGCCCCTGCCCAGCCTCCCGGTGACGTTCCGGCCGACCCGTACCCGGGTCGTCCTGTACTCCGTCGGCATCGCCCAGCTCGCCGCCCTCACCGTGATCGCGCTGCTGCTGCCGAAGCTGACCGGCGGCGAGCGGCTCAGCTTCGTCGTCACCGGGCTGCTGGTGCTCGCCGTCCTCCTGCTGCTCAGCCGCCCCAAGGTGGTGGCGCGGCAGGAGGGCGTCACGGTGGTGAACCTCACCACCAAGCGCGAACTGGCCTGGGCCCAGGTCCTGCGCGTCAACCTCCGCGAAGGCGACCCCTGGGTCCACCTCGACCTCGCCGACGGCACCAGCCTGCCCGCCATGGGCATCCAGCCCGGTATCGCCAGGGACCAGGCCATCCGGGATGCCCGCGCGCTGCGCGACCTCACCGAGAAGCACGGTGCCATCGACCACACGGCCGGTTGAGCCTGCCCTAATCAGGGTCCCGCTGTTTACTCTGTTCTCCGGGGCGCACCCCGCGCCCTGCCCCTCAGGGGGCCAACCCCGATCCGAGGAGTGACTCCCTCCGGCAATGGACGGATCGTCCTGTAGTACCTGCGCCGCCCCTCCCCGACCCCCGCATACCACGGAGGCGGCGGCATGACCGACCCTTTGCTGCTGCTCGCCGCGGCTCTCGTCCTGATCCTGGCCAACGGTTTCTTCGTCGCTGCCGAGTTCGGACTCGTCACCGTCGAGAAGGCGGACGCCGAACGGGCCGTGGCCGACGGCGACCGCCGCGCCCACACCGTCGTCTCCGCCCTGCGGGAACTCTCCTTCCAACTGTCCGGTACCCAACTGGGCATCACGATCACTTCCTTGGTGGTCGGTATGCTCGCCGAGCCCGCGCTGGCCGAGCTGCTGTCCGGCCCGCTGGCCGCCACCGGCCTGCCCGCGGGCGCGGTGTCCGGCACGGCCGTCGTCATCGGCATGCTGCTGGCCTCCGCGGTCCAGATGGTCGTCGGCGAGCTGGTGCCGAAGAACTGGGCGGTCTCCAAGCCGCTGCCCGTCGCCCGTGTGGTCGCCGGTCCCCAGCGCGCCTTCTCCCGCTTCTTCCGCCCGGTGATCACTCTGCTGAACACCGTCGCCAACCGCCTGGTGCGCGCCCTGGGCGTGGAGCCGACCGATGAGCTGGCCTCCGCCCGTACGCCCGGCGAACTGGTCTCGCTCGCCCGCCACTCCGCCCGCGCGGGCGCCCTGGAGCAGGACACCGCGGACCTGTTCGTCCGCACCCTCTCGCTGGGCGAGCTGACCGCGGAGAACGTCATGACGCCGCGGGTACGGGTGAGCGCCCTGCAGGCGTCCGCGACAGCTGAGGACGTGGTGAACCTGACCCGTGCCACCGGACTCTCCCGTTTCCCCGTCTACCACACCCGTATCGACGAGGTCGTCGGCATGGTGCACCTCAAGGACGCGCTGGCCGTCCCGGCGCACGAACGGCTGCGCATCCCGGCGAGCCGGATCGCGGTCCCGCCGCTGCTGGTGCCCGAGACCCTGCCGGTGCAGCCGCTGCTGGAGCGGCTGCGCAGCGAAGCGCCGATAGCGGTGGTGGTCGACGAGTACGGCGGTACGGCCGGTGTGGTCACCCTGGAGGACATCATCGAGGAGCTCGTCGGCGAGGTCCGCGACGAGCACGACGGCGTGGATCTGCCCGAACTGGGCCAGGCCCCGCCGGAAGAGGGCCGCCCCGCCTGGGACGCCGACGGCGGCTGCCGGGTGGACACCCTGCGGCGGATCGGCCTGGAGGCCCCGGAAGGGCCGTACGAGACGGTGGCAGGACTGGTGGCACACATACTCGGCCGGATCCCGGCCCCCGGCGACATCGCGGAACTCGACGGCTGGCGGCTGCGGGTACGGCTGGTGTCGCACCACCGCGCCGAGCGGATAAGGATCGTACGGACCGCCACGGTCACGCTGCCGGCCGCACCCGAGGCACCTCGTGAGCCCGTCGTGGCGGTCGCGGAGGTGGCCCGATGACACTGGTCCAGCTGCTCTTCGCGGTCCTGCTCGTCCTCGCCAACGGCTTCTTCGTCGGCGCCGAGTTCGCCCTGGTATCGGTACGCCGCAGCCAGATCGAACCGCTGGCGACCGAAGGCTCCTCCCGGGCCCGGCAGGTGCTGCACGGCCTGGAGAACCTCCCGCAGATGATGGCCGCCGCCCAGTTCGGCATCACCGTCTGCTCCCTGACGCTCGGCGCGGTCGCCGAGCCCACCGTCGCCCACCTCCTGGAGCCGGTCTTCGCGGCCGTCCGTCTCCCCGCGGCGCTGGTCCACCCGCTGGGCTATGTCATCGCCCTGGCCCTGGTGGTCTTCCTCCACCTCGTCATCGGCGAGATGGTCCCCAAGAACCTGGCGATGGCGGCACCCGAGAAGACCGCCCTGTGGTTCAGCCCGGGCCTGGTCGCCTTTGCGCGGCTGTGCCGCCCGGTCACCGCGCTGCTCGGTGCCTGCGCCCACGGGGTGCTGCGGCTCTTCCGCGTGGAGCCGAAGGACGAGGTGGAGGCGGTCTTCACCAGTGAGCAGCTGACCCATCTCGTCGAGGACTCGGGCCAGGCGGGCCTGCTCGACCCGGCCGAGCAGGAACAGCTCTCCGACGTGCTGGAACTGGGCAGCCGGCCCGTCACGGACGTCCTCCTCGACCGGGCGGCACTGGTCACCGTCGAACCGACCGTGACGCCCCGCCAGGTGGAGGAGCTGACCGTACGCACCGGCTACTCCCGCTTCCCGGTGTGTGCGCCCGGCGGCGCGTACATGGGCTACCTGCACGTCAAGGACGTCCTGGACCTGGAGGAACGCGACCGCGCGGTGCCCCAGCGCATCTGGCATCCGATGACCACGCTACGCGCCGAGCTGCCCCTGGACGACGCCCTCACGGCGATGCGCCGGGCCGCCTCCCACCTGGCGGCGGTCGCCGATGCGACCGGCCGGGTGCTCGGCCTGGTCGCGCTGGAGGACGTCCTGGAGATGCTGGTCGGCGAGGTCCGCGACCCGGCCCACCACCGGGCCCCCGCCGCCCGTGCCCACCGTGCCGCGGGCGACCGGGCCGCGGGCGACCGGGTCAGCGAGCCTCGTGAGGAGGCACCGCTGCCGGCGGCCGAGGGCCGGGCCATGGCGCGCTGAGCCGGGCGGGGGAGGGCCCCGAGCGGTGCCTTCCCCCTCTGCGCGGGACGGGCCGTGGCCGGGGGCCGGGGCGGAAGTCCGGGCTTGGTCCCGGGGCCCGCACCGCGGATCCTCGGGGAAGCCGCTTCCCCGGAGGACATGGAAGCCCGCATGGAGGCCGGTATGGAGGCCCCGGGGGCTGGTCCTCTGCACCTCGGGCGGTCACCTGATTGCCCGGCCGAGTCCCAGGACGTCCCCCAGGGGACACCCCCTGTCTCCAGAGGGACACCCCCCTAGAGATCCAGCCCCTTCGGCGGCGGCCCCTGGATGTCCGGGCCGCGGCCGGAGAGGACTTCGCCGTAGGCCTGCATCAGGTCGGGGAGCCGGAGGGTGGCGAGGTCGTCGCGGGTGGGGGTGCCGCGCCAGGTGGAGAGCCGCAGGTCGCGGTAGGCGCAGCTCTTCTCGTAGAGGGTGCGCAGAAAACGGCCGTTGCCCAGTTCGTCGATCCAGCCCTGGTCGACGACATGGCCGCTGATGCTGCACAGTTCGTCGCGGGACTCCTCGTCCCAGCGGTCGCCGTTCTCGGCGGCCAGCACCTCGCCGATCGCGGTCAGCTCCAGCGGCCGGTAACTGGGGAAGTCCACGCGGCTGGTGAACCGGGAGGACAGGCCGGGGTTGGCGGCCAGCAGCCGGTCCATGCCCTCCGGGTAGCCGGCCAGGATGACCACGAGCCGGTCACGGTTGTCCTCGGCGCGCTTGAGCAGCACCTGCAGCGCCTCGTCGCCGTAGGCATCGCCCTTGCTGTAGCCGGAGTTGGACAGGCTGTACGCCTCGTCGACGAACAGCACCCCGCCCAGCGCCGAGTCGATCAGCTCATTGGCCTTGACGGCGGTCTGGCCGAGGAACTCGCCCACGAGATCGGACCGTTGGGCCTCCACGAGATGGTCGCCGCCCAGCAGTCCCAGGGCGTAGAAGACCCGCCCGAGTATCCGCGCCACGGTCGTCTTGCCGGTGCCGGAGGGGCCGGAGAAGACGAAGTGTCGTTTCGGCGGCTGCACCGGCAGCCCCTGGCTCGCACGCAGCCGGGCCATACGCAGCTGGGCCGACAGTGCGCGCACCTGCCGCTTGACCGGCTCCATGCCGACCATCCGCTCCAGCTCCGCCAGGGCCTTCTCCAGCAGCACCGGATCGGCCGGCCCCGCGGGCAGCCGCTCGGCGCCGCGCGGCACCGGCGCCGCCGCCTTGACCCGGGCCGCGGCATCGCTCCCGGCCGGTACGCCGCCCACCTCCCCGTCCGCCCCGTCCGCCTCGCCGGTCATCAGCAGCTCACGGCCGTCGACCGGATCGAGCGGGGCCGGATCGCCGCCGACCTCCTGGCCGAGGCCGGCCGCGGAGACCGCCGCGAGGTCGGCGCCCTCGTCCAGGCCGTCCCCCTCCGCAATGGCGGCGAGCCGCGCCGCGGTGTCCATGAACGCCGGGTCGACGCGGTGCACCGCGCGGTAGAGGGGCAGCGCCGCGGCGCTGCGGCCGGTGCCCTCATGGGCGCGGGCGAGCCAGTAGCGCAGCTCCTTGCGCTGCGGCTGCTCGCTGCGGCAGCGCATCAACGCGGCCGACAGCAGTGGCTCGGCCTGTCCGTACATCTCCAGCCGCACCCGCGCCATCCCGCCGAACAGCCCCGCCTCGATGCCCAGCACCGGATCGCCGACCAGCGGCTCGGTGTGCCGTACGAGCTGGTCCCAGTCCTTGACGAGATAGGCGCGGCAGGCGTGCAGAAAGCGCACCTGGGGGTCGGTGTCGACCGGCGGGCAGCCGGCCAGTGCCTGGTCCAGCTCGGCGACATGCCGGCCGTCGAGCCAGTGGGAGGCGTGGGCGAGCAGCAGGTCGCGGCCGGTCTCCAGCACCGGCTGCACCCACCACCCCAGCCAGTACCAGGAGTTGAGGGTGCGTCGGTGGCGGGCGCGCATCTCACCGAAGCGATCACGGTGCCGGTGCATCCGCAGCAGCGCGATGGAGGTGTCGGCGCGCAGGGCGTGCAGGCCCAGCCAGGCGTCGGCCATCGACGGATCGAGTCGTACCGCTGCCCGGAACTCCTCCTCCGCCTGCGGATAGGCGCCCACGGTGTACGCGTCGACCGCGCGCAGCCAGGCGAGCTCGGCCGGGGCGGGCGAACCCTGAGTGCCGACATTCATCCCGTCCCCCCACACAAAACGTCCCCCAGTACCGCCGGGCGCGTGCCCGGCCGCAGCCGGACGAACCGGCGTACGGAGAGCGGGAGTTGACCTTCGCCCGCGCACATCGGTCCTGGCCTGCGGTGGCACAGACTCGCATGGTACCTGCGGGATCGGTGCAGGTCGTAGAGGGCGGTACGGGGTAAGAGCGGACGATGGTGCGCGGCGCGGCGGCGCGAAGAGTGCGGTGACCCAGGGTGAGGGAGAGGCAGCGCCGAGCGGCGATAAGAGGTGGTTTCGCACAGAACGAAGCCCCCGATCACGGGGGAACAACCGGGGGCTTCGCACCTGCGGGCGGTCCGTAGAACCGCACATTGAGAACGTAAGTCCTGTACGCCCCCCAGGTCAAGCCGAGTTGGGGCAGTCGGCGGGACCCTGTCGGCGTCGCTCGGCCCGTTGACCGCCGTCCACTACAGAGCGTGAGATATGGGGCCGGTCAGGGCGTCGTGGGCGGCCCCATGAGCACCTCGTACCCCATCTGCTTCTGGTGCACCAGGAAGTCGGCATACGGACGCGAAGGGTCCGCTGCGAAGTGCGCGCGCTCCGCCGGAATCCAGCCACTCCAGAACGCGGAGAGCCCGGGTCCGTCCCGGAGCCGCCCCCTTTCCCAGGAGTGCTCGCGCGCCAGTTCCATCCACACCAGGGACGCCAGATACGGGCGCAGCGCCCGCCGGCCCGCGCCCACGCCTTCGACCAGCACCAGGGGCGCGGGTGCCAGCTCACACTCCTCGGCGAACTCCCCGCGCACCCAGTCGTAGACGCCGTAGCGCGCCGTCTCGCCCCGGGACAGCGGCCCCAGGATCTGGGCACCGAACCGCTCACCCCAGGCGAACAGCTCTTCGTGGGTGGCGAGATCGTCGGTGTGCACCACCGGCGCACCACCCAGCGCATCGGCCAGCCGTCCGGCGAACGTACTCTTGCCCGACCCCGCGTGCCCGTCCACCGCGATCAGCCGCACCGGCCCGCAGGATGGCGGCACGGCGCGCAGCCGAGCGGCGAGCGAAGCCAGATCACGGTCCATTGCGCCAGCGTACGCGCGGGCTCCGGCCCCTCCGCACGCCAGTGGTCCACACCAATATTCATCGGGCGACGCGCGTCGCAGCGCCTTCCGGAGCGGGCCGGGAACGGGAATAGTTGAGCCACTGCTGATCCGCCCGTGCCCGCCCGCGGCCCGGCCCGACCTCCCGCACCCACTCGTACGCATCCGACTGGGGGACCTCCACCATGACCAGCTCCGCGCCCCGGCGCACCGTCCTGGCCGCCGCGCTCGCCGCCGCGGCCGGTGTCGCCACCCCCTCGGCGCAGGCCGCCGACGCCTCGCGCAGACCCGCAGCGGGTGCCGCCGCCCCGGCGCCCGCCCCGGCCCTGGCCCCGGACGCCGCCGCCCGCCGACCGAAGAGCCCCGTGGACTATCACGCCTGGACCACCTCAGCCGACTGGACCAAGGGCCGCGGCAAGGGCACCGCCGTCGCGCACGGCGCCCGGCCCGGCATCCGCCTGGCGCACCCGGCCGGCACCTTCGACTACCGGGATCCCCACACCGGCAGGTCCGCCACCTGGGAGTACGCCACCTGGACGTCGCCGGTCCACCGTCTCGGGGTCCCGGCCACCGAGGTCGTCGCCTCCTGGAACGCGCACACCCCGCCCGGCACATGGATCGCCGTCGAGCTGCGCGGCACCTACACCGACGGCGGCCGCACCCCGTGGTACGTCATGGGCCGCTGGACCTCCGGCGACAGCGACGCCGACATCCGGCGCACCTCCGTCGACGATCAGAAGGACGGCAAGAGCAGCATCTCGACCGACACCTTCGCCATCGACACCCCGGCGAGCGGCCTCCGCCTGACCTCCTACGAGCTCCGCGTCACCCTCTACCGCACGCCCGGTGGCAGCGTCACCCCCACCGTCTGGCGGCTGGGCGCCATGGGCTCGGACCTTCCCGACCGCTTCGAGGTGCCGGCGTCCAGGCCCGGCCTCGTCGGCCGCGAGCTGATCGTCCCGCGCTACTCGCAGGAGATCCACAAGGGCCAGTACCCGGAGTACGACAACGGGGGCGAGGCCTGGTGCAGTCCCACCTCCTCCCAGATGATCGTCGAATACTGGGGCCGCAAGCCCACCCGGCAGCAGCTGTCCTGGGTCAACCCCGACTACGCCGACCCCCAGGTCTGCCACGCAGCCCGCTACGCCTTCGACTACCAGTACGAAGGCTGCGGCAACTGGCCCTTCAACGCCGCCTACGCCGCCACCTACCGGGACCTGCAGGGCCTCGTCACCCGCCTCTCCTCCCTCACGGACGCCGAACGCCTCATTCACGCAGGCATCCCGGTCATCACGTCCCAGTCCTTCCTGAAGACCGAACTCGACGGCGCGGGCTACGGCACCGCCGGCCACCTGATGACCATCGTCGGCTTCACCAAGGACGGCGACGTCATCGCCAACGACCCGGCCTCGCCGGACGACGCCGCGGTCCGGCACATCTACCAGCGCCGACAGTTCGAAAACATCTGGCTGCGCACCAAGCGCCACGACGCAAACGGCCAGGTCAAGAGCGGTTCGGGAGGGGTCTGTTACCTCTACTTCCCGACTGAGCCGGCACCAACTCAGCACCGGGTACTCGCGGAGCTGGGAATCCGCTGAGCAGGTGCACCCCGAAGGTGGCCTCGATGACCTGACGGCAGCGGTCACTGCCGTCGAGCGTGAGGTGGCCGTACCGGTCCCCCGTGATCTTGATAGAGCTGTGGCCCATCCATCGCGACACCCCATGGATGGGTACACCGTTGCTCAGGCTCACGGTGGCCCACGTGCGCCGGAGGTCGTGCGGGCTGTAGTCGGGAAGCCGGACGCGTTTCCGTGCCCGGTCCCAGGACTTACGGAAAAGGTCGGGGTAGATCATGCCTCCGGCCTGAATTCTGAATGCGCAGCCTTTCGTCGCCGAAGCTGGGAAGCATCCTCTCCTCTTGTGGTGAACCGCGTGAGAGAACATCCCTGCCAGAGCAATGCGGCGGGAATCTATCGTGTTGGGCATCGCGCCCTGCCGCCGCCAGAGCGCGTACAGCTCCGCCACGTCGGCCGCAGTGACCTGGGAGATGGTATTCATCCCCAGCTGCGGGAGGACGTGAAGACGCATGATGCGCTCGTAGGGCCCCTCCGTGCCCGCCACCATGGGCTTCAGAGCGAGCCAGTCGGCCGCTAGCGCTGCACCGACACCTTGCTGGCAGAAGGATCGACGTAGCTGACCTCCCGCTCGTCGCTCTCCATCTTGGTGGCGAAATCTACCGCGTCTTTTTGCGGTCGAACGATTCTCATGCTGCCGAGCGCTACGCCCACCGGGCTCCCGGTACCGTACGAGCCATCGCTTACCGGGAGCCCCAATGCCTTTGTCTCTACTGCCGCCAAATCCCGCGCCAATCCGTCCGAGCGTCATCGAGGGCCTTCCCGCCAGAGCGTGCTCTTGTAGCTCGGAATTCCGGCCGCGCCAAATGTGGGCTCAGGTTGATGATCGGATACGCGGCAACTTGGGGGAGGGCTCTGAGTTGCGTCGTTGATGATGGCGCGCCGATGCGTGCTATCGAAGCGCTCTGCAGCGTCGATGCGGCCGCAGGGTTGGGCGGTAGTGATGTGGCGGACGGGGATTGCAAGAAAGGAGCGTAATGATCACGTGGTGTCACAGGCGGGCACCTGGAGAGATTTGGGCGCACTCGGCCGAGTCGCGTGGGAGGACCCCCATCTTGCGTTCGGCGGGCGCCAGGTCAAGGCCGGCGTAGGGGTGACCCTGGCAGCTGTCGTACGTGACCAGTCCCCAGAAGGGTGGTGGCTAGCGGTTCCCACTTGGCGTAGGCGTCCGGGAGCTCGCTCGCCTGGACCGCCTGGGCGATGGTCATCGACTGCCAGCCCGAGATTCCGCAACCGGTCATAGAACTTCGTCGAGGCGTGAACCGGATCCCGGACCTGTGCCGCGGTGCCCCAGCCCTTGCTGGGACGCTGCTGGAACAGACCGAGAGAATCCCGGTCGCCGTAGTTCAAGTTCCGCAGCCCCGACTCCTGCAATGCAGTCGCCAGGGCGACGACCTGCCCGCGGGCAGGCACCTTCATTGTCTCAAGGAGTTCGCCGATCCGCCTGGTCCGCACAGATCGGTAACCGGTGGTTCTGGAGTTTCCACGAGCGCCTACAGGCCCTACCCGTCCCAGCTTGAAGGATGCAGTCCCAGGGGCCTGTACGGCCGCTCGGCGCACATGTCACGCAGCAGAATGCAGCGTGACATGACATGACTTGACACGGCCGAACGCGTAGTCCCAGTCCCCCAGCCATTCCGCCGCGGCGAAGACGATTCAGCATGGGGGATGACGTCCGGTTGGTCACTTCAGCTCGATTCCCTTCGATCGCGGCTCTTTGAAGAGAGCCGCGATCGATGTAGGGCTCCGGTCGACGCCCCAGTGTGTTCCGTTCAGCCGTCGTCGCGGCGCCACGAGGACAGCGGGACGCCGTGCTCGTCCCACGTCTCCTCCTCGCGGAGTGATGCGATGGCGCTGTCGAAGAACTTTCGGGACTTCAAGGACCCGTTGGGGTGCCACTCCTTGAATTCGCCCACAGCACGGCCGTCCCGGACAATCCCCTCGGAACGGAGCGTCCCGTCCTGGTACCACTCATGGGACTGTCCGTTCAGGATTCCGTCGGTGTACTCGTCCAGGCTGATCAGGTGTCCGCTCTGGTACTCGGCTACTTCTCCGCTGAAAGGCTCGCCCCGATAGAGCAAACGCTGAACATGATCCATTTCGACGTCCGGATCACCAACGTCGATTCGCAGTACAGAAGTCATCAGGGGATCCAGTTCGCGTCATTCGGGGGGAAGCCGGTGAACCTCCCGTGGCTGGTGGGCAGTCCTTGCGGCATATGGTTGCAGTTCGCGCAGAATGGAGCTCGCCTGCCAGGAAGACCCGTCGAGGTGTTGTTGAGGTATGGGAAGTCGACCGAAGCACGCATCTCGGCGAGAACAGAGGCGTCGTCCGGCAGCCCCTGCCGCGTACGCATCCAGAGCAGCTCGTTGGCCGCCTTAACCTCGGCATGGCCCAGTGGGTCGTCCTTGTGCGGCGAGGGCCCCAATCGTTTCCAGCCTCTCCCACAGGGTGGGATGCAGGTCGTCCAGCTTGATAACGACATCCGCCTTGCCGTTGATGCCTTCGATGATTGTGCCCGTCTGGAGGTCCATCACGGATCCCACACAAGCCCCGGTCTGCTTCCTGGGGAAGGCACCTGAATCCCGGGCATCTCGGTACTCGGCTCCGCGTTTCTGGGCCAGCTCATCTAGGTATTCGGCGACCGGCCGCCTGTCGACGTGGGTGATGACGCCGTCCGTCTTGGTCACACGAGGCGCGTCGACGTCGATCTGCTCCAAGAGCTTCTGACCGTGCCCTGGAGGTGGAACAGTTCCGTCCTCGCCCACGTGCGTGGTGGGAGAGAGAGCTTCTTCCGGGCTGGAAACGGCGCCAGAGGTGTTGTGGTCGGGTGTCCTGCCCGATCCCTCAGGTATCTGCGGGTCGTGCCCGGCAGGCCTCAAACCGGCCCCGTGCTCACCCTGGTGCGGGACCGTCGGGCCCTCGGAGCCGTGGCCTCCGATCGGCGTGGTGTCGCCACCGCCCGTGGACGGGGTGCCTGTGTGGCCACCGCCGGTCGTGGGGGTGGTGTCGCCACTGCGGCTTGCTCCGCCTGCCTCGTTGTCCAGGTTGTTCGTAGGCGTGTGGTTGCCCGCGTGGCCGCCGGGGACGTGGCCCTCGGTGCCGCCCGGAGTTGTGTCGGGACGGCCGGCCGGGAGGTCGTCCGCGGCGCGGGCCGGGTCGGTGACTTCCGAGCCGACGCGGGTGGAGTCGTAGCCCCGTCCGCCGACGCCGGCCGGGACCCGCTGTTCCTGGTGGGTCGGGGTCTCGGTCCGTGGGTTGTCCGCGCCCGTGGTGGGTTGGGCGGGCTTGCCCTTGGGAGCGTCCTTGGCGTCCTGGAGGAGGCTGCCGTCGTCCTTGCTGTAGAGGTGGCCGGCGGCGTCCGTGTAGTTCCCCGTGAAGGGGTCCTTCACCGTGTGCGGTGGGAGGGTGACCGTGCCCTTGGGGAGCTTGATGCTGCCGTCCGGGAGTTTGGTCGCCCCTTCTGGGATGGCGGCACCCTTGGGCAGCTGGATCGTGCCGTCCGGCATCTTGGCGGCGCCTTCGGGCAGGCTGTAGGCGCCCTCGGAGATCTTCGGGGTCTCGACGTGGTCGAGGCCCTTGAGGTGGGTCAACACGTCGCCGACCTTTGACAGGCCCGCGCCTGCGCCCTTTATGACGTAGGTCATCGGGTCGACGGCGCTGCCCACCTTGCTGACGACGGACAGACCCTTCATTGGTCCGCCGGATGAGGTCGGAAGCCGTGCGGGGACCAACCCCGCATGCGAGGGGACCACCGCCCGTCCTGGACCACGGCGCGAAGGGGCCAACCCCGCATGCGCGGGGACCACCGCCACAGATGACGACCTGCACGACCTCCCCCGGGACCAACCCCGCATGCGCGGGGACCACGATGCCGCGCTGGCTGTGGGTGGAGATGCCCTGGGACCAACCCCGCATGCGCGGGGACCACGATGCCGCGCTGGCTGTGGGTGGAGATGCCCTGGGACCAACCCCGCATGCGCGGGGACCACACGACGCCCCCATCACCCTCCCGGCGGTCACCGGGACCAACCCCGCATGCGCGGGGACCACTGCGCCCTCGGACGCGATCCTGGCATCTCGTCGGGACCAATCCCGCATGCGCGGGGACCACAACCGCTCCAGGTGGCGTGGCAAGGAGTACCAGGGACCAACCCCGCATGCGGGGGGACCACACCGCGCTGGACCCGGAGAACCCCGCACTCCAGGGACCAACCCCGCATGCGCGGGGACCACCTGGGGGAGGTGTTCCAGCGTTTCGTCGTGGGGGGACCAACCCCGCATGCGCGGGGACCACGAGACGAGGAGTCCGGCTGCGGCGTAGCGCCAGGGACCAACCCCGCATGCGCGGGGACCACATGAAGCCTCACCTGCACCAGCTCCCTGAGCTGGGACCAACCCCGCATGCGCGGGGACCACAGGCCGTACCCCCCGGGGCGGGTGTCGTGGCCGGGACCAACCCCGCATGCGCGGGGACCACCACGTGATGAGGCAGCAAGGGGCGTTCAGGCCCGGGACCAACCCCGCATGCGCGGGGACCACGTTACGCTGCCAAGCTCTCCAAGCCGTCCGCTGGGACCAACCCCGCATGCGCGGGGACCACCGGGGGTTTCGCCATCATCGCCCGGAAGGTCGCGGACCAACCCCGCATGCGCGGGGACCACGCGCAGTACGCGTCGTCGGTGTCCGGAAGGGCGGGACCAACCCCGCATGCGCGGGGACCACGGTGCCATCCGCCGCCCGGCCGTTCGGGGTCAGGGACCAACCCCGCATGCGCGGGGACCACCGCGGTCACCGATCCGGTAGCGCTTCGCGGCGGGGACCAACCCCGCATGCGCGGGGACCACCTGCGGTCCGTCCAGGCGAACGGCACCGCCTTGGGACCAACCCCGCATGCGCGGGGACCACCGCGCCGGTGACCAGCTTCCGCGCGGCGAGCAGGGACCAACCCCGCATGCGCGGGGACCACCCCTCGGACATCTGCTTGGTGGGCGACGCCAGGGGACCAACCCCGCATGCGCGGGGACCACGAGGACGAACGCCGCCTCGCCGCCTACAAGCTGGGACCAACCCCGCATGCGCGGGGACCACCCCGCCGACACCAGTGACAGCAGCGACGACAGGGGACCAACCCCGCATGCGCGGGGACCACGCTCGTCCTGAGCTGACGTGGGTGATGGTGATGGGACCAACCCCGCATGCGCGGGGACCACGCCGGGCCGCCGCCGGCGCGTGAGCGGATGACGGGACCAACCCGCATGCGCGGGGACCACGTCCAAGCCAAGTTCGGCGCAGCGGATCTTTAGGGACCAACCCCGCATGCGCGGGGACCACGACACCACCCCGCCCGCCGAGACCATCCGCGCGGGACCAACCCCGCATGCGCGGGGACCACGCCGACAACGAGGCCGCCAAGTGGATGGCGAAGGGACCAACCCCGCATGCGCGGGGACCACACGTTGCAGACCGCGTATGAGCCCTGGAATGCGGGACCAACCCCGCATGCGCGGGGACCACAGGCCGTGAGCTGCGGTTTCAGGAAGACGGTGAGCTGTTTTTACTTACTTTCAGCGATTCGGACATAATGCCCTTTGGTTGGTTTGCAGGTCCAGCGGGGCGGTAGTGGTCCACAGAGCCTTTGCGGCCTTGAGGCACCGCTCCAGCGTCGCACTCCTGGCACATGTGATGTCGGCATCCCCAGGCTAATACTGGACGCTCTCTCGATCCGTCACGACGGATCTTGCCGGGTTTGAGCCGGCGCCATGGCGGGGCGCGATGCCCGATCCGGCTTGGCCGCCCGCCGACAGTAGGCCCTCTGTAGCCGGGTTGACGGAGGTGAGGTGTCGTCTGGGAGCTGTTCCGCCTAGCGCAGTAACGGGCCCATAGAAGGCGCCGTCGGCGGTGCCCGAGGGCGAACAGGGCGAGAATGCGTCGTACGATCGCGCCGCCGATCGACCCACCCCTCTAGACGGTCTCGCACGGTGGTGAAGGCGCTCGCCACGGCACTCAAACTCATGCGCAGCCTGCGCGGAAGTTCAAAGCGCAGGCCAGACTGGTGCTTTTCTCGGACCGCAGCTGGGCCAAGGCTCTCCGTTCCAATGACCACAGAACGTGACCCGCTCCGGGGCGACCGTTCAGACCGCGTGGTCATCCATTTTCACGCCTGGCTCGGTGGGCCATGGGCTGGAGGCACGCCTCGCCCGGGGCGCCGTCTGGCAGGGGAAGTGGTGTGGCGATCACCTAACTGCACCGGATCCAGCAGGATCGAGTGCGGCGCAGCAGGATTGAATGGGATGGAAATGTCGGCTTGTTCGGCGAAGCCGCAGGTGAGACGCGTCACCGGGACAGGTTCGAGTCCCACCCGCCTCGCCGAGTGCGCGAACGGCAGCGCATCGTAGCGGTCGTCCTCGGAGGTCTCCATCCCCTCGACGGCTTCCTGTGCGGCCGCGACGACCGGCGTCATGATCACAGCCACGTTGTCCATACGGAATGCGTGGCGTGAGATGACGATGGTCATGTGTGCGCCTTACTGGGGTGCGGTGTTACGCGTCGAACTCGCCGCGCCAGGCGAAGTCGAGGAGGGCTTCGGGGAGGTAGTCGGACTCGACCTCGACGGCGATGCCGTTGGCCTTCGCGAGGCTGGCGATGGCCAGCGGAGCGAGGGCCCCGATCCCGAGGATGTTTTCGGTGCGGTCCTCGTCGGCGGTCCAGTACTCCTTGTGCCAGCGGATGGCGTCGGCCAGGGCGTCGTTGAAGCCAGCGGCGTCGTTGCGCAGGTAGCGGTAGAGCATCATGATCGGCGGGTACTTGAGCTTGATCATTGTCTCCGCGTCGACGGCGCGGGCGTGCTCGGGAGCACTCAGGTCCACGGCGCGCACCAGGTGTGTGCGCAGGTCGTCTCGGTGGAGCCAGAAGCTCTGGAGGGTCTCCACCCAGGCGTAGGTGTACTCGTCCAGGGCGCCGCCGAAATTGCGCAGAAGGGACACCGGGATCCGGGCCAGCATGTCGAGGCGGGCTGCTTCACGGCAGATGACCGCGAGGTAGAAGGCGTCGAGCCAGGTGTCCGCGTTGAGGTAGCTGCGGCCCGGTGGTGGCGAGGTGGCGCTCCTCCTGGCGGATCTTGCAGGTGACCGCCTCCTGGTCGGGATCGGCGGCGGCGAAGACGGCCGAATGCACCTGCATGGCCAGCAGCCAGGACTCCCAGGTCTCCAACATGCCGGCAGTGGGGTCCCCGACACAGCGGACGAGGGCGACGTTCAGCGACTCCATGACCGCTTCCGACCTGGAGTTGTGCGAGGTCTCGATCTCCTCCAACGAATAGGACAGCGACCCCTCCATGACGGGAACCACCGCTGCCATCTGTTCCAGGTGTCTCACGTGGGGAACTCGCCGCACCAGTTGCATTTGATGAGGACGGCGGGCAGGTACTCGGACTCGACCTCGATGGGGATGCCCGCGTCGTGGGCGATGCAGGCCATGGCGAGGGGGGCGAGGGCGACGAGGCCCGAGATCTGGAAGGCTGCTCCTCCTCGCTCCAGTACTCCTTGTGCCACTGGAGGGCGTTGGCCAGCGCCCGGTTGAAGCCGTCCCGGTCCTTGCGGATGAAGCGGTGGAACATCTCCATCGGGGGGTACAGCAGCTTGCCCACCGTCTCAGGGCCGTCGACGGCTTCCGGGTCGGTGGCGTCGACCGCGGTCACCAGCTTCGGGACGAGGTCCTGGCCGCCGAGCCAATAGGTCTGGAGGGTATCGGTCCAGGCGTAGTCGTACTCCCCGAAGCGTGAGCCGTTCTCCCGTAGCAGGGACAGGGGTACACGGCACAGGGCTGTGATCCTGTCCTTCTCCCTGCACACCACAGCCAGGTAGAAGGCACTGGGCCAGGTTCCCGGGTGTACGTCCCACTGCGCGCCGGTGGCCCGGAGCGTGCGGTCCTTGTGCGCGATGCGGCACTGCACGTGCTCTTCGGTCGTGGTTGCGGCGGCGAACAGGGCGGAGCCTACCTGCATTGCGTTCACCCAGGCGTCCCACGTGGGGAAGATCGCGGCCCGCGGGTCCATCAGGCAGTGTGCCTCGGCCAGGGTGACCGTGGTGCCCAGGGCATCGCCCAGATTGGCGGTGCCCGCTTCCAGACCGTCGATCAGTTCCTGCGCGTTCTCCTGGAGCACAGCGAGGCCGTCTTCCGCGTTCCCTGTGGGAAAGGGATGGCGGGGAACGCTTGTGATCATCTGTACCTCAGGTCGGGAAATCGCCCCGTCAGGCGCGGTTGAGGAGCTCGCTGGGCAGGTAGTCGGACTCGACCACGGTGCCAGGTGCCTCACGTGGGGAACTCGCCGAGCCAACCGTGCTGCGGGAGGTGCTTGGGCAGGTACTCCGACTCGTCCTCGATCGGGCTCCTCCCGTCATAGGCGAGGCAGGCAATGGCGAGCAGGCAAGAGCGTGACGGTCACGGTGTGGCCGAAGGGGAGCCAAGGATCTTCGCCGTCACCGATTCGATGAACGCCGCAGCCTCGATCTCTGTGATCTTGACATGGTCCACTTCGTTGTGGCCGAGATCGTACAGATTGAGGTACTCGGTCGGCTCCCAGCGGAGGCGCCGGGTGAAGGCTTCGTCATACGTCTGGCCTTCGTCGATTCGACGCCGGACGATTCCGCGCGGTTTGTGCCGGGGGTAGCCCTCGCTGACCTTCGCGTAGTAGGTGATCTGGCCTTCGGCATCGAGCGCGTCGAGTGTCGCTGGGGCGAGCGTGACGAAAGACGTGGCGGAAGCGTTGCTCTCCACGTTGCCGAGCCGGATCATCACGCCGTTGAGGTCGAGATACTCCTCCAGGAAGTACCCACCGCCCCGTTCGTACATGAGGAGGAGCGGTTCATAGGGGTCCGGCAGATCGGCAGGCAGATCGTCTCGGACGTCACGCAGCGCCGCCCACCGGATAGCGGCTCGGCAGGTCCGCTTCAGCGAAGTCGGGGCGAGCCCGGCCAGGACTTCTTCCACTTCGGCGGCGACATCGGGGGGTGTCTGGAACTCCGCATCGACGTGCTCCGCGACGTCCAAGAAAGGCCAGGACTGCTCTGCCCCACAAGCACGCGCCCACAGAGCGGCTCGTCGGAGGTATTCGCGCATGAGCAAAGCACGCGAATTGGCGTGATCGGATGCCGCGAAATCGTCGGCCCAGTCAATGGCACGCAGTCGCTCCAACACCCTGCGTGAAGAATTCTCGGTCACTTCAGGTCCACCCCCTTGGCTCGCAGTTCCTTAACAATATCCTTCACGAAGTCATCGATATTGGACAAATCAGCGGCCAGATCCGTCTTGGGGTGCCTGAGGCCAAGCTTCTGCCACTGCCTCCCGAAACCACCCCGTGCAGGGTTGGGCGCCAGGTCGTGTGCACCTGCTGCAGACAGGCTCTTCGGCGACCTCCTGCCTTCGAATTCACCCTCGTCGCCCCACCTCCACAGGCCCGTCTCGTCGTACACGTAGGGCAGACCCCCCTTCATCAGCCGGCTCTCCACGTACTCGTGTGTCATCAGGTGCCTGAATTCCACGATCTGGTCCGCGTCCAGGGTTCCCTTGCGGGCACCGTCCCACAGTTCAGCCAGGTCATCGCGAGGCGTGAAGAGACCACGCTTAGACTCCCCGGGCCGGGTGACCACGTCGTGTTGTTCCTTGATCATATGGGTCTTCACCTGCCGGATGACGGCCTCATCGATACCGGTGTTACGGGCCATCACGGGGACGTCAACGTGATTGGGTGTGGCCCGGAGCGATTCGTACACACCAGCCGCATAATCCGAGGGCTTTTCGACCCAACCGGCTCCTCCCCAGCCGCCGTTGGGTCCGTGGGCGTACGGATTCTCCGCATTGCCCGCAGAGTCCAGCGCATCGTCACGCAGTCCACTGATGTCTGCCGCGTCTTTGCCCAAGCCCCCGACATCGTCGCCCACCGCCCCGAGGTCGTGAGCCGTCGAGTCGAGGTCTTTGCCGAGTGCGGCTGCCACATCGTCCGCGCCGTGTGCACCGATCCTGATGGCACCCGCATCATGCGGTACCGGCACCTTGCCGAACAGTTCGGCCTGCTCGACCTTGATCGCGGCAATCTCGTCGCGGGAGACTCCGGGCAGGCGCTCCTTCTCGTACAGGACGTGGCCGTCCATCTTGGCCACAAAGCTATCGGCTGTGTGGAATTGCAGCTCGAAGACCTGGCCACTGACCGGGTCGCGCCAGGTTGAGTTAATTCCCTTGTAGCCGACGGAGTCCCAGGTGTTCTTGAACGTGACGTTCTCGAACCCCCTGGCCTGCAGGTCGTTGATCGCCTGCTGCACTCCGTGGGTGTAACGGTTGCTCGGGACCTCCATCGTGTAGCGGATGGAGTCCTTGATATCGCCGAGCGCTCGGCCGTGGTCCATGCCGATGTCTTCAAGCATGTCAGTGGCGAGCTTGCGCTTGAGGGAGTCCTCCCCCTTGAGGCGGTACTCCAGGCCGATCAACTTCCCGTCGTCGGCCTTGCCAGCGATGTCCTGCATCGCCTCAGTGATGCGCGGCTCCGCCTCAGCGGACCTGCGCATGAAGTCGTCCGCGGCGGCGTTCGCTTCCTGGTCTAGATGTAGGCCGTTCTCGCCCGCCCATGATCCGTCGGCCCGATTGCCTTGCGGCCCGACAGGCATTGTTTCACCAGGACCGCCGGCGTCGCCGACGCCGCCGGGCGCGTGGTCCCCACTGGATGAGTTCGTCGGGCTCTCGCGCACCGTGGTGGTCTCTGCCTTGCCTCCTGGCTTGAGCGCATCAGCATGGCCATCGAACTTCCTGTTTCAGCCCGGTGAGCCCCCCCGAAATGGGGCTCACCGAACTTGCCCTGGGTGTAGTGCCGAGTGCGGAGGACTGTGGCGAGCGCTCCGTGGATCTCCTGCATTGCCCTGTCGTGAACTCCGGGGCGTGGCCCTACTGCGGTGTGCGGTACGGAGGAAGTACCCGTACCTGCCCACCCCGCTCAGCGATCCATGCCTCGAGTTCGGTGCCGGCCACTTCTCGGGACGATTCGCCACTGAAGACGGTGACCGGCCCGAATACGGTGCCTGTCAAGCCACGCATCACCGTGGAGTCGTCGGCCTTGATCTCGAAGATGTTCTCGTCAAGGACGGCATCCGTCAGGTCCGCCCCCCTCATGTCGGTGTCGATCAGCGAAGCACCGAGGAACCTCGTTGTGCGGAAGCTCGCTCCCGACGCATCGGCACCGTACAGCGAAGCCCCGACCATGTCCGTCCCGTTGAGCCGCGCCGTTCGGAGCACGGCCTCGTCCAGGTTCGCCTTGACGAGATCCGCTCCGGTCAGATCCGCCCCGGTCAGATCCGCCGACTGAAGGTCGGCCCGGTAGAAGGACGCGCCGACAAGTCGCACGCCCACGAGAACCGCATCGGTGAACCACGCGTTCGAGAAGTCCCCACCCGAGAGGTCGGCGCCCCGGAAGTCGCGCTCCATGCCATTGAGGTTATATTCCTCCGAGGCGAGCCATTCCTGTAGTTGCCGCGTGGCTTCCGGATCGGCCGGGAGCGCAGTCGGCTTCCAGTTCTTACGGGTACCAGATGACACGATCTCCCCAACCACGGCTTTCGACGACATCCTTGATGCTGTCGATTGCCGCTTGATTTGTGTTCCGAACGTCGATAATAACTATACGTCCACGTTTTTCGATCTGCTTAGCCAGCTGTTTGTTGACCCAAGCCTCGTTATTGGCCGGGTCGTACGCACCCTTGAACGGCTGAGACTTGTCACGCACGTTGTTGAAGGGGGGATAGTCGGAGTGGACGCCCTTGATGTCATAGTACTCGCCGGTGGATTCGGAATAGAATTCACCCTTGTCGGCCAGCTCCGGCGACGGATATCCGCCGGGAGGAGGCCACTCTCCCGTAGATCGAGGCCGACTCGAGCCTCATCCATCGATTTGTCGTCGATCTGATTCTTGTGATCAGGATCATGCTTCAGGTGATCGAATTCCTCTGGAGCCCGATTTTCGACTTCATCGAGGTGGCCCCAGTGCGCCGCTCTTTCCTCCGTCGTCAACGCCGGAATCGGCTCGTTCGCACGCTCGCCGGGCTCGCCGGGCTCGCCGGGCTCGCCGGGCTCGCCGGGCTCGCCGACTCGGTCGGACCAGTCGGAGGGGGCGTGGCTGCCGCCGTCCGGCCCGTCCCCAGAGCTACCTTCGGTACCCCGGCCGTCGTGGTCACCACCGCTTGCTCCGTCGTGTGTAGGCGCGTCAGGTTCGCTCCCAGGGTTGTCGGTTGATGGGCCGTGGTGTCCGCCTGTGCTGTGCCCGTCGCCGTGACCGCTGGAGGAGCCATCGCCGTGCCCGCCGGTCGACGGACCATCGTGCCCGCCGGCACCGGGGCCGCCGCCGCGCCGGCCGGCGGAAGGCTCGTGGTGGGCGGAGGGGCCGTCGCCCTGGTGCGGGATGGACGGGCCGTCGCTGACGCCGTGGCCACCGTTGCCCGTGCTGCTTGTTTCGTTGGTGTGGCGAGCGCCGCTCGTGGAGTTGTCCAGCCCGCCGGCGGCAGGTCCACGGCGTCCTCACCATGCCCGTCGGCGACGACCAGCAGCCGGGACGTCATGGACAGCGCTTCCTTGTCGGACAGGCCGCGCCGCACCTCGGCCGCGTAGGAGGCCCGTCGGCGCAGTTCGGGGCCGAGCAGCCGGGCGAGCTGGGGCGCTGAGGGGGCGATGCGGCGAGCGGCGACGGGCCCGTCGAACTGCTCGGTGTCGAGCAGATGCGGCAACCACTTGGCCCACTCCCAGTCGGCGAGGCGGTCGCCGGGCGCGGTGAGCGCCATCGCCACGTCGTCGGGGGCGTGCAGGGCGGCGGTCTGGACGAGCAGGGCGCGCGCGACGCGGAGGCAGTCCTCGCGGGGGCCGATGACGCTGACATTGCCGACACGGTCGAGCGGGACGGTGAGCGGGAGTTCGGTGCCGGTGCGGAAGCGGGCCATCAGCGCCGACGCCTCATTGAGCATGAAACGGTCGGGCGGGGTGAGGACCGAGGAACCCTGCTGAGCGATGTGCAAGTCGCGCACGGGCATCTCGCCGGTGCCGACCCGCACGCGCAGAAAGTCGCCGTCGACGCGACGGCGCTCCCACAGGCGAGCCGGATCGCGCACGATGTCATAGAGGGCGGCCTGGGGCGGGTTGAGGATGTCGGACCGTTCGCGCCGCGCGCGCTCCTCGGCAGCCAACTCCTCGCGCAAATCCTCCAGGTAGGCCAGATACGCCTCCCGCTGGGTGCGCCGGGTGCGCTGGGCCTTGCCGCGCTGCGAGAAGACGAGCGCGACGGAGCCGATGACGGTGACGACGAGGATGATCGCCCCGAGCCCGGCGAACTGGCTGTTGCGCACGACCGTCATCATCACCACGGACGACATGACACCGGCGACGGGCAGCAGCGACATCGCGATGTTGCCCGCCTTCCCCTCGGGGAGGTTGGGCGGGGCTTCGATGACGCGCGCCTCGGAGGCGGCCGGGGGCCGGGTGGTCCGGGCCGGGCGGTGGATCAGTCGGGTACTCATCGTCGTCCGTCGCTCACGGTCGGGCTCGGCATCTGGGCAGTCACGGTCGGGCTCGGCATCAGGGTCAGTGACGCTTCTGGGAGAGGTGGAAGACGTTCGCGGCAAGGCGGGCGGCAGCTTCCCTGGTCGGGTGAGCGAGCAGTTCGGTCCGGACCGGGCCACCGGCTGCCAAGTGCCGGTCGTACGGCAGGACCTGGACTCCCGCCCCGGTGGACTTGATCGTCCGGGTGGCCGCATCGAGTTCTAGTCCTGAGTGGGGCACCAATTCGGTGAACACCACGACCGTTCCGGCGATCACATGCGGGGGCAGCCCCTGCATCCACTGGAGCACCGAGTACGTACTGGTGAAGCCGTCCGGTGTGGCGGGTGCGGTCAGAACACGGCCGTGGGCGGCGGCGAGTGCGACCCGGGCAACTTCGGCGGGCAGCGTCTCGCAGTCGACGACCATCACACCGAAGTAGCGGCGCAGCGCGACCACGGCCCTCTCGTACGCCCGGCTGTCCAGCATCACACCGATCTGCCCCTGGCTGGCGGGCAGCAGCCAGGCGTTGTCGGGGAGTTGGACGAGGTAGCCGGTGACGTCGAGCAGCGACATGTTCGGCGTGACGATGTCCGCGACATCGCTGGTGGTCCAGCGCACCGTCTCGGCGCCGAGCCGCAGCGGCAGCGAGCCGAGTGCCGGGTCGGCCTCCAGGAAGAGGACCGGGTCCTGCCGGTAGTGCGCATACGTGGTGCCCAGGAGCGCGGCGACGGTGGACTTGCCGGATCCGCCCCGGATGGAGGTGACGGCGATCTGCCGACCGGTGGTCACCGGCCGCTGGAGCACCTCTGCGGTGCGGGCGATCTCGGCGACCTCGCGCGCGGCTGACGAGGAGAGGGTGCGACGCAGGGCACGTACGGCACGCGCCGAGAAGGACTCGCCGTACCGCGGCTTGCTGCGTAGCGCGTCGGCCAGACCCTCGTCCACCACGGGCCGCGAGCCGGGACCCCTCTGAGGCTGGGGAGCCGGGGCGTACGCGGCTGGGGCCTGCTGCTCCTGCCGCTGTTCCTGGTACCCCGCCTGCTGCGGCCAGTCGCCGGGACGACCTGCGTGCTGCTCCTCGTACGGGTAGCCGGCCTGCCGCGGCGCACCACCGCCGGGGGTGGCGTCCGGCGCTTGGGTGCCCTGCGCTGGCAGTGCGCGGCCCGGCGCAGAAGCGCGGTAGGCCTGTCCGCCGGGGCCTTGTGCACCCTGCTCGGCGCCGCCCCTCAGGTCGCGCAGCACATCACCCTGCCAGCCGTCTCCGCTCGGCATACCTGTTACCCCCACTCTGCTGCCCCGCCCACAGCGCCAGCACATCCACCCAGAACTGTCAGAACTGGTTGAGCAGCTGCCCGTACATACCGAACACCCCAAAGGCGAGCGGGAAGAGCCCCACCATGCCAATGGACTCGACCAGATCGCCCATGCGCCGCAGCCGCACCTGCACATGCTCGGGCACCTGCACCGCCAACACGACCAACGGCAGCACCGCAGCCGCACACAGCACAGCCAGCGGCCCGACACCCCCCGCATGCTCCATCCACCACGTCACCAGGCGTACCACCAGGCACGACGCGGCAGCGAAGAGCGCAACAACTTCAACGACCAGCGGGAACGCCCGCGCCCTCGACACCAGCACTACGACAACGAGCGTTGCCAGCACCACGGTCCATACGGTCGGCTTCTCGGCCAGCGTGAGCAGCCATCCGGCGGAGGCTGCCGAAATCGCAGTGACGATCGTCGAGAGGGCAAGGCCGCGGTGCGTCGCCGCAAGCGCGGTACCTACCTGATGACGGCTGACAGAGACACCGCCCGAGCGTCGGTCATCGAGCGCGGTGAGCCCCGATGCCATCAACGCAAGCCGCGGCAGCACACCGAGCACCACCAAAGAGAAGACAGCCATCACGGCACCGAGCCGGGCCGGATCACCCTGAACAGCGGCCGCCGCCTCCCACACAATGGCTATCGCGGCAGTGGTCACCGCACCAACGAGCCCACCCTTGCCCAGCGGAGAGAAGTAACCAAGGAACACAAGCGTCACGACCAGCGCACCCGCCACGGCAGCGAGCCGCGCGGTGCCCGGCCAGCCGAACGCATCGGCAGCCGTCCACGCCGTGAGAACACCAAGCCCGCCAGCGGCGAGCAGGAGCGCGGTCGCCAGTCCCCGGTTCCCCCGCCCGATCTTCGCGACGAGCCCACCGGCCGCCAAGAGCACAAGCGATACAGCTGAGAGAGCACCGACCAGGGCGCCAAGCGGGAACTCACGGCGGGCGAGCAGCGCGGCGATCACGGCGAAGACGACGGTTGCCACACCCGCACTGGCCCGGCGCGCAGCAGGACGCCAGCGCCAAGAGCGCAGATCGAGGTCGTCAGCCACCTGATCGGTAACGTCGTGCACAACGGGAGCCGGCGGCGCGGAATGCGTCGTCACCAGCCGGAGCACGGCGCCGTCGGCTACCCCGGCCGAGGCCAGCGTGCTGTCGTACGGCAGGACAGAACCGTCGGACGTAATCAACTGCCGTGCTACCGGCCGCGATGCGGGCCGATCGTCCAGCAACGGCAGGACATCCGGGATCAGTTGCCCTATCGGCGTATCGGAGAGCAGGACGACATCGGCCCGGCGTCGCTCACCGACCAATGTCACTCGGCTCAGTTGCGTCCGGGAACTCGCTGCTCTGCTCACCACTTACCGGAACCTACCATCGCAGGGTTGACGAACTCTTTGGCCAAACGGGACATGCTTCCACCCTGGCTCTGCGTCAGGCAAACCTCTTCTGCACGGTCAGCTCTTCGCGCATTCCCCGGGAATGTCGCAAACTCTGTCCGAATCCGATCCGTGGGCTTCTAGCGGGCAGCCGACCTTGTCGGCTGCCCGTACTGCTGCATCTCACGCTGCTGCTTCTCCTGCTCAGCCTTCTGCGTGGCCAGCGTGTGCTGAAGGAACGACCACCCCACACACCCCGCACACAGGACAGCCGTGATCGCGATCCCCGCAAACACCTTCCCCAGCCGCTCATCCGCCGTGCGACGTCCCCGCTGCGCACCGAACAACAGGGCATCCCGCATCCTGCGGCGGCGTACCGCCACTGACTCCAGCAGCTGACTGTCGTAATCCCGCGCCATTTCCTCGTCCGTCGCTTCAAGTCGCCTGCCGCACTCGCCATGGTCGATGAACCCTCGGCCAGTGGCGGCCATACGCTGGCCGTTACTCCGAAACCTTCATGCATGATGGCGCACTTCTGCGCCTGCCGTCGTCCGGCTGGCTCGTCGAGCACCGTCATGCACCCGGCCGAGGCAGTGCATGGCGGCCGACTTCAGATTCAGCGGCCAGCCAGCACATGTCCCGATCGGTCGGTCGACACGACCGTCGAAACGTGCTCCGTGAGCCCGATTCCGGGCAGTGGGACAGAGAGACGGGGGAGCCCGTCACGGGGAGAGCGGACAGCGCGTGGACGCGTGGGAGAAGCCGGCAGTTTCGTCTGGATCGTCGGGCTGGCCAGAGGGAGATGCCTGCGGTTTGGAGTCCGGCCAGGGGGCGGGATCTCGGTGGCGTTTGTGGCCATGATGTCCTCAGTGGAGGCGGCGACGATGCTCGCGGCAGGCGTGGGCAGCTGCCGGTACGGCTGGGTCCACTCTGCGGCCAGGGACCAACCCCGCGGGCACGGGGAGCAGTCCGCACAGTCCGGTGCGGAGCCGCTCTGCCGGGGACCAACCCCGCGGGTGCGGGGAGCAGCGTGGGACGGCTCGGCGATGGCGTTGTCGAGGGGACCAACCCCGCGGGTCGGGGAGCAGTTTGTGGTCTACGTGCACGAGGATGAGCGGACGGGACCATCCCCGCGGGTGCGGGGAGCAGGCGGCGATGACGCGGCCGATCGCTCCGCAGGCGGGACCAACCCCGCGGGTGCGGAGAGCAGGACGTGCCGGAGGCCTGGAAGCAGCGCACCGCGGGACCAACCCCGCGGGTGCGGGGAGCAGCGGGCGGCGCTGCGGCGGGCGTCCATGAGGTAGCGACCAACCCCGCGGGTGCGGGGAGCAGGCCCAGCAGGTGCCGTGGCGGGTCCAGATGACGGGACCAACCCCGCGGGTGCGGGGAGCAGACCACCATCATGCTTGACGACCTGCGCAAGGCGGGACCAACCCGGCGGGTGCGGGGAGCAGAGCACGCCCACGAGGACGAACGTCTTGAGCTGGGGACCAACCCCGCGGGTGCGGGAACAGTGCGGGTGCCTGGCGTGCAAGCTCGGCGCCGTGGGACCAACCCCGCATGCGCGGGGACCACGCACGGAGCAGGCTCTGTACAAGGCGGGCGAGGGGACCAACCCCGCGGGTGCGGGGAACGTTTTGGCATTTGGAGACGGGGCTGGGGGCTGCTGTGTAACGATGTTTCTCGCGTCTCATGGCGTGGATGTATGGGGGGAAGCCTAGTTGTGTAATTTGCTGGACGACGTGTGGTTGTCCGCACGCTCCATGAACAGTGTTGCGGGGGAGGGGTATCGGGGGCTTGGCGCCTTCGAAGAAGTTGGCGTGCGACGGCTCCTTTTGGAGGCCGAGCGGTTCCAGGACATCACTGTTGAGCTGCCGACCCAGAAGCCTGCAATTTTCCGCCAGTTGTTGCTGCCCATCATCGTGGATGCTCTGGGACGGCCGCGGGATGCCGCTGAGTGGGTTGCGATGTTCAAGGCCGGAGCCTTCTCTCCTGAGCAGTGCGACAGGCTCAATGCTTACCTTGACGGTCACCGTCACCTGTTCGACCTCTTCGGCAAGGACGCGCCCTTCGCACAGGTAGCGGGGCTGCGCACCGCCAGAGACGAGACCAAGGGGTCTGCGCTTCTGGTGGCGACGGCTGCCACCGGCAACAACGTGCCGCTGTTCTCGTCCCGTTCGGAGGGCGACTCGCTGGAGCTGACCCCGGCGCAGGCTGCACGATGGCTGCTGCACACCCACTGTTGGGACACCGCCGCCATCAAGACAGGTGCAGTGGGCGATCCGCGGGTGAAGGCGGGAAAGACGACGGGGAATCCGGTCGGTCCGCTGGGGCAACTGGGCGTCGTTATGCCCAAGGGGCGTACCGTCTACGAAACTCTTCTGCTCAACATTCCCTTCGGACAGCCGCTGCTGTCCGATGACCTTCCCCAGTGGAGACGTCGCGAGCCGGATAGCAGGGTTGAGGAGACGCTGTCCTGTGCCACACCGGCTTGGCAGGCCCGCGCGTCTCGTGGACTGTTGGACGTATGGACCTGGCAGTCGCGTCGTATCCGGCTGGTTCCGGAGGAGACCCCGAGCGGGGTGCGGGTCACGCAGGTCGTTGTGGCCGCGGGGGACCGACTGGACAGCACGCCCGATCACGAACCCCATACCGCCTGGATCGTCGACAGTGCCGCTACCCGTGGCAAGAAGAGCGGCAAGGGGAAGGTCGTCTCTCCTGTTCGTCCTCGACGACATCAGCTGGGGCGTGCTGCTTGGCGAGGTCTGAACGCATTGCTGGCGGTTGATCGTGCGGGGGAGCAGATCGATGCGACGGACGTTCGTGCAGGCTTCCACACCAGCGTTCTGCTGAGCCGCATCGGTGCGGTCAGGGAGCGGCTGCCCCAGGAGTACCCGCTCCAGGTAGAGCTGACAGGAATCGCCTACGGCACTCAGTCCTCCGTCGTCGAGGATGTCTTCTTCGACGAGATTCCCCTGCCATTGACTGCACTGAACCCGGACGGCATCGTCTGCGGCTCGCTTCTGGAGGCCCTGAGCCAGGCGGAAAGTCTCGCCGGCGCGGTCAACAATCTCTCCGCTGATCTGCGGCGGGCGGCCGGCACCGAACCGATCCCCTGGGACAAGGGGCAACGCCCCGGGGACACCTTGCTGCACGCCCTTGATCCGCTGGTACGGCGGCTGCTGGCCGGCCTGCGCACGATCGGTGAGGACTTCGAACAGTCCGAGCGTGGACTGACGGCGTGGGAGCAAAAGGCCGGGCGAGAGACATGGAAGGTGGCCGAACAGGTGCTCTCCACAGCCGCCCCGACCCTCTTCAGCGGCAGGACCGTGACGAAGGACGGCAAGGAACGCGTCTATCAGCTCAGTCGCGCCGAACGTCACTTCCTGGACCGCATGGATGAGATCCTCACCCGCCGCGCGGCTCTGCGGAAGGCTGCCTGAGCGGCAGTGCAGGTCCCGCTCTTCCATGCGTCCCACCACCGCACCACACACGACCGATCGGCCGTCCGACGAAAGTTAAGGGGGACCGCCGTGTCTGCCACACCCGAGACCGGCCCCAGCAGCACCACCGAACCCACCGCTTCCACGCCCGTGCGCCGTTACTGGAGCCAGTGCATACGGAACGACGGCACCTGGCGCATCGATCCCAAGAACGGGGCGCTCGCCAAGGCCCCCGGCGAAGACCTCGCCGCCCTGCGGTCCGGCCTGGGCCAGCCGGCCGGCACGGTCCCCGCGCTCTGGCCCTTCTACACCAGCCACACGGACGGACAGGTGACGCCGGAGCTGGAAGCCGAACACGCGGCCCTGGCGCTCTACGGCCTGCACCAGCAGAGCCAGTCCCACCCCATGCACAAGCGGGGGGTCGGGATGGGGGCGGCCCTGCGCGACCTACGTCACGACGACCGGTTCAGCACGGAAGCAGTGGACCGCAGGGTCGCAGCCGCAGTGAACACCACCTCTGTGCCGACCCTGGTATATCGGCTGCGGGGCCTGATCACCCAACTCCGTTCGGTCAAGGTGCCCTTGGATTACGACCAGTTGCTTCAGGACATCAAGAACTGGCACTACCCCGAGTCACGTCGACGGGTCCGCCGCACCTGGGGACTGGCGTACCACTCCTGGAACGCCCGCCCGGTCGAGCCGTCCCCTGACCACGTCTCCTAGCGCTCTCACGACAGAGCCGCCACGCCCGTCCGCAGACCGAATCACCGGAGAACTTCATGGTGCTCACCGCGCCCTGCGCCTACATCGATGTCCACATTCTTCAGACCGTGCCGCCGGCCAACCTCAATCGTGATGATCAGGGCAACCCCAAGGAGGCGTACTACGGCGGTGTGCGACGGTCCCGCGTCTCGTCCCAGGCGTGGAAGCGGGCCACCCGTCTCCACTTCACCGAGCGCATGCCCGAGCAGGACCTGGCGACCCGCACCAGGCGCATCAGCAGTGCGCTCGCCGGCCTGATCGGCGCAGACACCGATCTGCCTGCGGAGGCTTCGTCCCGGCTGGCAGGCGCCTTGCTGGCGCCCTTGAAGATCAGCGCCGGCAAGAAGGAGGGGGACACCGCCTATCTGTTCTTCTATGGCCGCCGGCAACTCAGTGCCGTGGCCGGTCTCGTCCGTGACCGTGCGGCCGAACTGGCCTCCCTGGACGACGCGGAGCTGGCAGCCGAGATCGACCGGCTGCCGGTGCAGGAGAAGTTCAGCACCGGACATCCGATGGACGTCGCCCTCTTCGGGCGCATGGTGGCCGACATTCCCGCACTGAAGGTCGACGCCGCCACCCAGGTCGCCCACGCCTTGTCCACTCATGCCGTCGAGCTGGAATTCGACTACTTCACGGCTGTCGACGACGAGACCATGAAGGAGCAGGAAACCGGCGCCGGCATGATCGGCACCATCGGCTTCAACTCCGCCACCCTCTACCGCTACGCCTCTGTCAGCCTCCACAAGCTCCTGCACAACCTCACCGACGAGGAGGCAGCGGTCACCGCCGTTGAGGAGTTCGTCACCTCCTTCGCCCGCTCCATGCCCACCGGTTACGGCAACTCCTTCGGCCACCGCACCTTGCCCAGCTTGGTCGCTGTCGTCGTACGCACAGACCAGCCGGTCAACCTCGTCTCCGCCTTCGAGGAGCCGGTCGGGGCCCACTCCGGAATCGCCGCGGAGTCCGCCCGGCGCCTGGCGCGCGAGTACGCCACCGCCACCAGCGTCTGGGGCGACACACCCGCGTTCACCGCCCTGTGCCACACCTTCGACTCCTCCGGGAAGATCGCGGAGCAGCTCAAGGACACCTTCGCCGAGCCCGTGGCGTTCCCGAAGCTGCTGGCCGGCCTGCGCGCCCACCTCACCGACACGGTCAAGCGAGCCACCCGATGACCACCCCTCCGCCGGCAACGCCCGCCCTTCAAGGGTTGACCACCGAGGCCGTACTCCTGCTCCGCCTGGCCGGCCCCCTGCAGTCATGGGGCTCTCGCAGCGCCTTCAACCGACGCGAAACCAACCCGGAGCCCACTAAATCCGGTGTGATCGGCCTGCTCGCGGCGGCTGCCGGAATGGCTCGTGAGGACCCGCTCGACGAGCTGACGCCGCTGAGCCTGGGCGTGCGCGTCGACCAGCCCGGAACGCTGCTGCGTGACTACCACACCGTCAGCGACTTCCGGGGCCGGCCACTGCTCCAGGCCGGAGTGTCGGCCAAGGGCCTTCAGAAGCCCACCTCCCCGGCCAAGTACACCCATGTGACCACTCGCTACTACCTTCAGGACGCGGTCTTCGTCGCGGCTGTCGCCGGCCCCCGTGACCTGTTGTGCACCCTGGACCAGGCCGTCCGGGCCCCCTCCTTCCCCCTTGCCCTCGGCCGCCGCTCCTGCCCTCCCACCCAGCCGCTCGCCCTCGGCCTGCGGGAAGGAAGCCTGGAACACGTTCTGCGGGAGGAGCCCTGGCAGGCCTCCCGGCGCGCCCGTGAGCAGTACGCCGCCCAGTGCGGACGGGAGCAGGAGCTGGACCGGCCGCTGTATCCGGCGCGCATCGACCGTTCGGTAACCCTTGAGGACCCCGAAGGTGACGACGTCCTCCACGACGCCCCGGTCTCGTTCGATCCGTACGCCCGCAGCTTCACCAGCCGACGGGTACGGCACGGCTGGCTGAGTATCCCCACCGGGTTCCCCCGGCCCGACACCACCAACGACGGCGCGGACGAAGCCGCCGGACACGACCCCTTCGCCCTGCTGGGCTGGTGACCGCCATGACCTACCTCTCCCGCATCCGCATCAACCCCCTTCGCGCCGAAAGCCGTCGTCTGCTGGCCAACCCGCGTGCGATGCGCGGTGCCGTCATGGGGGGCATCCCCGACGCCCCCCAGGGCGACCGCGTGCTGTGGCGGCTGGATGCCGACAACCCCCGTCGCCCACACCTGTTCGTGCTCACTTCCGCCAAGCCCGACTGGACCCATATCGTCGAAAAGGCCGGCTGGCCGGACGCCGACGGAGAACATGCCGCCGTCCGCGACTACGCCCCGCTCCTCGACCAGATCGCCGTCGGCCGGGAGTTCGCGTTCCGCTTGACCGCCAGCCCCGTACAGAACACCGCGGCGCCGATGAGCCCCACGCCCACGCAGGCGGCCCGCCTCGCCGCTGCCGCTGACAGCGACAGCAAACGGGTACGCGGCTTCAGGCTGGGCCATAGCACCGCGAGCGCGCAGCTGAACTGGTTCCTGACCCGTACCGCCCGGTGGGGCTTCGACGTTCCCACAGCCCGTACCGACGCCCCGGCCCCCGGCCTCGCCGACAGCCGGACCGCTGACGACGCGCGCAACACCGAGGTAGGGACGGAGGACGCCGGCCCGGCACGCGACATCCGTATCACCGCAAGCCGTCGGCATTCCTTCGTCAAGAACGGGAAGGGGCCCCGCGTCACCTTCCAGAGCGCCACTTTCGAAGGGCGCCTTCAGGTAACCGACCCCGCCGCCTTCGTCACGCGCTTGCTGGAGGGAATCGGCCCTTCGAAGGCATACGGCTGCGGCCTGCTCACCCTCGCCCCACTGCGGAGCCGGACGACTCTGCAGTGACCGGGCCCTCGTCAATGATTCCGAGCATCGGGTCGTAGCGCAGCCGCCGCCCCGAAACTGAAGCGGTGCGGTCCGCGCCGAGGACAAGGGCCCTGCGGTATTTCAACCGTTCGTGCCCACCCCATCCGGGTAGGACGGACAGCTCCATAGACGCTTCCGAAGAGCAGGTCGCGGGCAGTTTCACCGTGTCGGCGAGGACCTCGTCAATGAGGTCGTCGTCGGGGACGGCACCGTCCTCTGCCAGAGCGCTCCCCGACAGCGTCAGGTACCTCGCACCGTCGTGGATGACGAGGACGGCCTCCGCCCCGGGATCCCCGTCACGGACCAGGGCGGTCATCCCGGCCTCGCCCTTGGCGGCAGGCACGGCGACGTAATGGAGATCGGCCAGCGTCGTTGCCTCTCTGTCGCCGCGCCGTGTCAGTAGGTGGTGGGAGGCGTTCCCGATGCGTTCCCGTCGCTCGGCCTCCTCCTGCCGCCGGGCCGCGTCGGTGTCGTCCCGCCACGCCTCCGGAACCTCGTCGTCGCCGCCGTAACCGGCCGCCACCAGCGCAGGAATATCCCCCGGGAGGCTCCAGCCGCCCGACTGCCCGGCGGCCGTGAAGACCAGGGCCGCCGTGCGCAGGAGCAGATGGCGGCCGTAGAGGGCCTGTGAGCGGGCGGGAAACCTCGGAGCGCCACGGCCGAGCGGAGCCGCGTCGGTGCCGTCCTGCCCAGGTGTGGCGCACCCGGGGGTCCAACCCGTGACGATCACCCGAGGCCGGGCCAATCGGCGGGGGCGGCACATCCGGTCGCCGCGGTGCAGCCGGCCCATCCGCTGAAGCAGCGCATCGATCGGGGCCAGGTCGGTGACCAGAACGTCCACATCGACATCGAATGCCTGCTCGGCGACCTGGGTGGCCACCACGATCATCTGAGTCCGGACCGCCGCGGTGCCGGCCGGCCGCGGGGCGAGCCGGTGCAGACAGTCCGCCGTGCGATCGGCACGCGTCCCGAGCGGAAGCTGCTCGTGCAGCAGCACCACCTGGTCGCCGAAGCGCTCACGCAATACGGTGCACAGCGTCTGGGCCCGTTCCACGGTGTTGCGGATGACCAGAGCGCATCCGCCGTGCCTCAGTTCTTCTTCGAGCCGGTCGGCGACTGCGGCGTCGGCGGCCGTATCGGCTGCCCGGTGCTCCTCGGGACCCGCATCCCCCTCGGGAACGGCCTCCGGCAGGAGGACAACGTCGACGGGCCGATCCGTGCGCCAGCTGTCACAGACCGACACGGCGGAACGGTGACCGCTGCCGTCCGGTGCGTTCCACACGACGGTGGCGGAGGGATACCCCTGGGGATGGCGGAGGTCGTCCGCCGTGAATTCCTCACGTCCCAAGGCCCCGGCCAGATAGGCGTCGACAAGCGCCTGGCGCTGCGGTGTTGGCAGCGTCGCCGACAGCAGCACCACCGGTACGCCCGCCTCGCCGAACCAGCGCAGGCCCTCGAGGAGAAACTGCGAGGTGTAGACATCGGTGGCGTGCACCTCATCAAGTACGACGACCTTCCCTACCAGCCCCGCCATCCGGAGCATCACAAACTTGGTGCGGGTCGTCGCGTACAGCAGCTGATCGACCGGGCCCACCACGAAGGGGCACAGCAGCCCGCGCGCGTACCCGAAGAACCATTCGGCCGGTACGCGCGCCACCGGCCCGCCGCCCCCGGAACCGTGCGGACCGTCGCTCGCCTGCTCGCCGTGCCGCTCGTCCTCGTCGCATTCGCCGACGGCGGCGAGCCTGACCCCCCGCGGCTCGCTCAGCAGGGCGCTCCACTCCTTGTTGAAGGTCCGCTTGCCGTGGAGCAGCGCGACCCGATCGGCCAGCTTCCCGTCGATCCGGCTCACCCACTCTCTGACCCTCCCGAACATGGGGTCCTCGGTGGACCACTCCGGCATGCCGACGAACACGCCATCCGCGCCGAACTTCGCAGCCAGGATCTCCGCCGCCATCAGGGCGGCCCTGGTCTTCCCCTCGCCCATCGGCGCCTCGATGACCAACAGGCCGGGAGCCGCCATTTGCCGCGCCGTCTCCATCGCCAGCTCCTGTGAGGGACGCGGCTCGCACCCGAACCGCTTCGCGAAGGCGTCCGGCGGCGGCGCGGGCAGCTCTCCCCATCCGCCCTGCAGGCCGAGCTTCTCCCAGGCCGCAGCTGCCCGTTGCCGTGCACCCTTGAAGCTCACGTCGGCCAGCTTGTCGATCCCCCGGAAGCCGGGCCCGCTGGCGATCCAGTCCGTCATCACGATGAGCCCGCTCAGCTGGAGTTGGACGGCACGAGTCGGCACCACTGCGGGTGCGAGCGCGGGGAAAGCACTCAGCCCCAGTTCCCCGGAAAGACGCTGGACGAGGGCGAGTCGTACCTCGGCCCAGCGTTCGTCACCCTCCAACTGGCCGCGTGCCTTACGGTCCGGCTTCAGCGCGCTCTCAACGGAGAAGAACCCGTGATGCCCTGCAACAAGGGGCCACACCCAGTCGATGTGCTCCTCGGGCCACCCGGCCGCCGACAGCAGTCGCTGCAGCAGATAACCTCCGGCTCGTCCGTGATGCCATGCGAACCGTCCGGCGGTCGGCTCGTGCCACCGCAGCCCGGCCGCTTGTACGGCCTCCGCCCCTCGTGGCCAACGGCGTTGGAAGACCGGCGTGGCCTTTCCGTAGTCGTGCATCCCGCAGAGCCAGATGAACAACCCCCGGCCCCGGCCCTGGCCACCGGCTGTCTCATCCAGCAACCGCCGGGTGGACGGCGCCAGATAGCGCTCCCACATGACGTCGGCGACGGCTGCCGCGTCGAGCATGTGCGACAGCAGCAGATTCATCGTCCCGCCGCCATGGCTGGGTGTCTTCCCCACCAAGGCGCCCAGTGCCGCGTAAAGGTCCAGGCTGTCGTCCGGGCCCGGAATGCCGGCCATGCTCCCCCTCTTCGCCCCGTCCACCGGTCAGATTAGGCGATGCGAGTGCCCCCCACCCGGGTGACATCATGCCGTCGTGAGAGACGATGACACCGGGCTGAACAGCGCGCTCAGCACGAGTTTCGGCCATGACCTGCTGACCGAGTGGATCCCCGACGCCCTCGGCGCCACCGATGTCATCCGGGACCTGGCCGGTGGAACTGTCGTGGTGCCGGAGCGGCTCGATGTCGGATGGCTTCAGGTGCCCTTGGCCCGGCGGACGGAGCGTGTGCCCGTCGTGCCACCAGCCGTACGCGCCCATGCGCACCTTCTGGTGGAGCGCTCGCTGCTCCACCAGAAGCCGCGCCCGGAGGTGTTCAGCTACCGGTCCCCGGTCTGGGACTACCGCTCCGCCTACCGGGCACGACAGACCCGTATGCGCGAAATGGCACGCCGAGGTGATCTGCCACTCGTCCTGAGGCTCGACATTCACCGCTTCGGCCAGTCGCTTCCCCTGCACGTACTGCTCGAGGCTCCCTGGATGACCGGCGAGTTGGCGGGATATCTGACCGAACTGCACCGTGCCACCGGCCGGTGCCTCCTGCCCGGTCACCGCTGGGCCAACCGGCTCGGTACCGCAGCGCTAGCCCCGATCGACGCGCTCCTGACCGTGACGACGCCGGGCCGGTGGCTTCGCTGGGGTGACGACTGGCATGTCTTCGTCCGCAACAGCGCGGAAGCGGAACAGGTCCGCGGCGTTGTGGAAGGCGGGCTGGAAGCACTCGGACTGTGGTTGTCCGAAGAAAAGAGCACCACCGAGCCGGTGAACGACCTGTTCGCGGGACCGGCACACGACGTTGCGGGCCACCCACCCGAGGTATGGCGCAGGGGGATACAGGACGCCGATGTACGTGCCCTCAGGTACGCCCTGGCCCGTGTCGAGCCCGACGAGGAGGTGTCCCGGGCCCTCGTCGGCACCGTACGAACGTGGCCGGTGCTGCTGCCGCGTGCGGTCCAGTACCTCGACCGCGCCGTGAATACCCCAGAGGGCCAAGAAGCGGCTCGAGAACTACTGGAGGCTGCCCACACGAATCTGTTCGCGGCCGCACGGATACTTGCCCTGGCCGGCCGGCACCAGGAACTTGCGTCGGACGTCTCCGACAGGATGCTGGACCTGGCCGCCGGCTGCGGGATCTCCGGGCTGCGGGCCCTGGCAGCACGAGTCGCCCTGGGCAGCGGGCGTCGGCGGCTGGTACCCGAACCACCTCCGCGCCTGCTGCGCTGGATCGCTCAAGGCGCGGACATCCGACGGAATCCGCCCTCCGTGGCCACTCTCCTATGACACCGTCATCCCTGTGAACCGGGCGGGACACGCGATCGAGGAGCATGGATGGAACAGCGGCGCGGGCCATGGGAGCAGGCCGACCAGACCACGCTTCCCACAGCTGACCAACACCTGGTCCAATCCATAGCGGCGGTGCTGTCGAGTATCGACCGGCTCCTGCCACCCCACGCCTGGCATCTCAAGGGTTCGACGGCGCTTCTCGGGTGGATGGGCCCTTCAGCCCGACTGCCGAACGATGTCGATATGGCCCTTTCCGCGAGCGCGGGCCGACTGCTGCTGTCCGCTACCGAACTGCCTCCCGGCCTGCAGGGGGAGAGCCTCTGGCTGCTTCGTTCGGAACCCGTGGTGTTCAGCTCGCCCGGCCGGGCGACCGTACACCGGGCATTGGTCCGGGTACGGGCGGGGGAGTCCATCGGGAAGGTCCTGCTCAACATCCTGCTGGTGCCGGATGGCGACGTGGCGGGCGACTACCGCACCGCACCCCTTGACTTTCCCGGCCGGCACGCCCCGGTCACCGTACCGGCGGCGACACTCAGCCGGTGCCTGGCGCAGAAGCTGCTGCGCTACACCCGACGGCGCGATGGCGGCAAGATCAATACGCGTTGGACCGATCTCACGGACTTCCTGCTGGCCGCTGCGAGCCCCTTGGCACCCGCACTGCTCCTGGATGAGGTGCGGCGTGACGTGGCGATTGAATTCGCCGCCATGGGGCGCACGTGGCCGGACCACCTGCCTCAACCACCGCGGGAGTGGCTGGATTTCTGGGACACGGCAACCTTCCGGGACGGCTTGGAGTTCGGCCGCCTGCCCGAAGCAGCGGACCGGCTCGCAGAGTTCTGGAATCCGGTACTGGAGACGAGAGTTGCTCCGTACGGTCCCTCTACCGCATCGGCACCGCCGACGGCGCCACAGGTGTGGTTGCCCAGCACATGGCAGTGGGCAACCGCATGAGGTCACGGGTCACGTTTCCGCCGCCGTGCCCGGTATCGATTCCTGTATCGATGCGAAGAGTTGGTCGAGGTGGACCCGTGCGGTGGGCGGCAGGTGCAGATGCCACCAGTCGCGCCATCGCAGTGCGTGCGCGAGATGGTGGAAACCCGGGGAGTCGGGACCTGCCCTCCGCAAAGCGGACAGGAAGCCGACCACGGAATCGGCCGTTCGGGAGCCGAGGGGGGTGCCGAAACCGTGAAAGAACCGCTCCTGGTGCCCCGTGCCCTTGAGGGTCTTGGTCACGTGAAGGCTGAAATGCGCGCGGCGGCGGGCCGCGGTGAGTCCCAGCCTGTCCATGGGCGCCACACCGGCCCCACTGTGCATGCGGCCTGCACTCTCACCGTTCGCCGTGAGCACCGCCGAACGCATCAGCGCGGCGTCGGAGACGATGCCGGAGAGGCCGTCCCCCAGCGTTGCGAAAAGCCGGCCACCGGCCGTGACCGCATCGTTCAGGGTTCGCAGATGGCGTGAGAGCAGCGATTCACGCCGCACCCGAAGTCGGTATGCCCGGTCCAGCACGTCCGTCAACGGCAGGGATCCGTCGAGCCAGGCCGCGGTCAGGGGGAGCAGTTCGTGCGCACTGCCCTCCGTAAGACGCTGACGGCTTTCCCGATCGAGGGTGCCCCATTCGATGTCGTGAACGTCGCTGACCGCGTAGAGACCTCGCTGCGGTGGCCTCTGCGCGAACACGTCCCAGGCGTCGGCCGACGGCACGCCCGGAAATCGCGGATCTTCTCCCGGTCGGGCACCCGAGCCCTCGTCGGTACCGCCCAGCGGCCGGACAAGGACACCGGCGAGCAGCGAGGCCGCCAGCTCAGGTGACAGGAGTCCTGGCACCCGTAGCAGGACGTCATGGGCGCGGCACGGCCGAAGGTCCGGCCGGTCTCGTCGTAGCCGGGCGGCCATCGATATGGCGTAGCAGGCATGCAGCAGCCTCTCCCGTCGCTCGTCGTCACTTCCGCTGAGGGAAACGAGGTCGAAGGCCCAGCCGTGTCGGACGTCGCTGTCGCTGCCTCCAGCCGGTGGCTTCATGGACAGGCACGCGGGGACGGCGTGTTTCCCGGCGCGGACCAGGACCAGGTCCTTGCCGTAGTACGAAGGGCTCCATGCGGTGCCGAGGCGGTGCCCGATCGCCGCTAGGCTCTGCCGGACTCGTGAGAGCCCCGCCATGTGATCCCCGCTGTCCTCCACGCTGGCGCGCAACGCGCTCGTGACGACAACCACGCTCGCCTCTTGATGTGGCTCGCGGGCGAAGCGGGCGAGCACGTCCCCCGTGTCCGCACATCCCAACGGGTATCCGGGAGCATGCCGGGGCGGCCAGGAGAAGGCCGGTGGCGGCGTCACCGCCTGCCACCCCGCCACTTGCGCCGGAAGAGATCCACGAACAGCCTGCGCAGTCCAGGGAACAGCGTGACGAGGCCCACGGTGACCACACCGGTCGCCCCGAGGATCCGAAACAGCGACGAGGACCCGGCCTGAGGAAGCCCCTGCCAGATAGCGAGCCCCGTGGTCAACGGTAGGCCGACCGCAGCGAGCAGGCCGAGTATCGCGTTGGTCGTCTCCGTCTCGGCGGACTGCACCTGGCGGGACAGTTCGCCGAGGTCACTGACGAGGCTCTGCAGCGACTGCGGCAGACCGGCACTCTGCTGCCATGCCCGCACCATGGCATCGACGGTTCCTTGCCGGCCGAAGCCGGCCGCCCAGTAGCTGCGACGGAAGACGAGCAGATCCCTTTCCATCTGCGCCACTTTCCGCCGGCGGGGTTCGTGCTCGCCGATCCGTGCCACTTCGCTGCCGAAAGCGTCCAGCACAGTCTGCTGCAACCGGGCCAGAGCCAAGGCATCGGCGTACAGCGTCGCCAGGTGATAGCTGGTGCCGTCGTAGTAGTTACGTGGAACTCCGACACCCGGATCCTGCTCGGTGCCCACCAGGGTGAGACCACGAACACCCAGCACGCCCCGGACCTTGGTGGGCAGCGGCAGGCGCATGGCGTGGAGTTGCTCCGCGGCCTCCGGGCCAGGCGGATACAACGTCGCATGATGCAGATGCCACAGCCACTGATCGAGGGAATCCCAATTCCGCTGCGCACGCCCCGGATGCAGCCGCACCAGACCACTCTGGGCGGTGACGAGAGTGCAGTGCACCGCCTCCCGCTCGGTGTCAGCGATCCGACATCCCGACGGCAACTGCCGTGCGACCCAGGCCCGTTGAGCGCCCTGCCCGTGGTGCGGGTCGACGTCAGCGCACTCCTGGAGGGTTTTCGGCAGCTGCGCCGGCGGATCCGGCGGCAGAACGCCGTGCAGAAGAGCCACTCCGTTCGCGTGAACCGGTGAGCCCATGTCCTTCAGCGCGCCGAGCGCAGTGTCGTTCAGGCGCACCAACTCGATGGCTGAAAGCTGGAAACGGGAAGGCGACGCCTCTGCCTGGGGCACCTCCCGATGCCACCGGACGTGCTGCCCCCACAGGAGCGGTTCGAGGTGACGCTGAGTGTATGCGGCACGGCGGGATGCGCTGGACACCACTTCGTCGGGCCGGCCAACGCGCCAGCGCCGTTCCAGAGGGCCTGCACGGAAAGGCACCCCCGGGCCGTCATCGATGTGGACAGCGATGATCAGGACGGTATCCCTACGGATGAGCGCCCGAGGGTCATCCCGTCCCGACGTGCGTCCGTGACGATTGCCGGTACGGCTCATGCGACGCAGTCCAACGCCTCGCGAAGGTAGCCACGCCGCTCCGAAGGCCCCACCTGCCGCCACCGCCTCGGCCCCTCGGAAACCTCACCCCGCACCAGGACTCGGGCGTACCGGCTAACCGGAGCCCCCCTCGCAACCAGGGTCATCGTGCCGGGCAGCGCTCTCGCCCGGTGGAATGTGAAAGCCGACATACCGTATGCGTCGCCTGCGCACACCGTGGCTGTTCGGTGCCCTGTCACGATCACTCGCTCCCCGCAGCTTGCGTCGAATCGGTACCCCCCTTCGCGGGGCTCGTAGCGGACGACCCGGTAGCCCGGAGACCGGGACGATTCCGCGCCGAGGAGGGGGTCGCCGTCGCAGAGGGGGTCGTCGGCTTCGGTGATGTCCAACAAGCTGTTATTCACAGTTCCGCGCAACACGGTGGACGAGAAGTCCCAACGGTGATCATGGGCTTGTGAGTCCTCTTCTCCTGCAAGCCAGACGTGCAGGAAGAGCCGTCTTGAGTCCTCAGCTACCAGTGCCAAGGGCAGCTTGACGAAGCCGTTCGGGTGCGCCACGGGCGCGGCTATTGCAGGGGCGCGGAGCGTGTGGTCGTAGGAGTCGTGCAACGCCGCGATGAGCGCGGACCTGGTGAGCCCCTGAGGTACGGGCTCACGGTCGGTAGCTTTGCAGTGGTGCGGCACTGGGTTCGCCCCTGAGGCGTCGACTCGACCTGTTCGCACAGTGCTCCTCGTCGTCTCGCATCACCCACTTACCGTCAGTTTAAGGGACATGGGATGCCGGATGCCGCTCTTATGTTCGGACTGCCAGTCTGTACCCGACCGGAAAGCCGGAGCCCGCGAGGATTGTTCAGGGCTGCTCGGGAGGCACCACTGTCCGGCACGGTTCGCTCGTGGCAGCACGCTCCCCGGATCGGCCGGAGGCTAGACGTCGGTGCGGTCTGCCGACTGGCTAGAAGAGGCCGGCGCGCATGTGCTGGATGAGGTTGTCGAGGCTCTCGCGAAGCCACGGGCTGCGGACGGCTAGTAGCCGGACCGGGGCGTGCCGGAACGCTTCCGGGTCGGCCTGGAACAGGAGACGGGGCGCGGTGGGGACGGGGCGTCCCGCAGGACGCCGTCCAGAGACAAACCCCGCATGCGCGGGGACCACTCCAGCAGTCTTCTTGGCGCTGACGATGGTGCGGGACCAACCCGCGGTACGGGGAACAGGAAGCCACTATCGGCGCCGGTGACAACTACCGGGGAGCAACCCCGCGGGTGCGGGGAGCAGAGGAGCAGCGGGCGGCGAGGCCGGCCGCAGCAGGGACCAACCCCGCGTGGGCGGGGACCACACCGACGACACGAAGGACAAGTGCGCGCCCCAGGGACCAACCCCGCATACGCGGGAACCACATCTCTACCCGCTTCCCGTCCTTCTTCGTGACGGGACCAACCCCGCGAGTGCGGGGAGCAGGCGCTGCGGCCTTGCGCGGCCATCTGCGCGAAGGGACCAACCCCGAACGCGCGGGGACCACTCGCATTCCGGGTGCCAGAGGGCCACGAGGGCGGGACCAACCCCGCGGGTGCGGGGAGCAGCTTGCAGGGGTTCCAGGCAGTTGCGTTCGATCGGGACCAACCCCGCATGCGCGGGGACCACCGGAGGTCCTGGAACACGCCGATGATCGTCACGGGACCAACCCCGCATGCGCGGGGACCACGCACGGGTGTGCTGCCGGGTCATGCCGGTGGGGGGGACCAACCCCGCATGCGCGGGGACCACAGCCTCGACGGAATCGACAGCTTGTCCGATGGGGGACCAACCCCGCATGCCCGGGGACCACATGATCCACGTTCCTGCGGTGATCACCCGCTCGGGACCAACCCCGCATGCGCGGGGACCACGGAGCCACCGGATGCCCGAACAGCCAGTACCTGGGACCAACCCCGCATGCGCGGGGACCACTATCTCAGTCACCGTTCAATACCGCCCTTGATGTGGACCAACCCCGCGGGTGCGGGGAGCAGGTGAATGTGGCGCCGCGACGGTGAATCGACTCGGGACCATCCCCGCGGGCGCGGGGAGCAGGGCGGCACCGAAACCCCCGCTGTCGCCGACCTGGGACCATCCCTGCGGGCTCGGGGAGCAGGGCATCCTGGCCGGCGCCTCCGTCACCGCCTGGGGACCATCCCCGCGGGCTCGGGGAGCAGAACGCCGTGTTCGCGTTCGTGTTGGGCGTGGCGGGACCATCCCCGCGGGCGCGGGGAGCAGGGCTGGACCCACACCCCCGAACTGCGCCGGGTGGGACCATCCCCGCGGGTGCGGGGAGCAGTGGGTCGGAGAACGCGGGCCCGAGCTGATGCGGGGACCATCCCCGCGGGTGCGCGGAGCAGCCCAAACCCCTAAGTGGAAAAGGGCAGTTCGGGGGACCATCCCCGCGGGTGCGGGGAGCAGCCTTCGTGACCTGCATCGTTCCATGCGCGGCACCCGGTTTTGAACCACTTTCACCAACTCAGACATTCAGGGCATGGATTCACCTTCGATGGAGGTCGCGCCCCTCATGGAAGAGGCCCTGGAGGCGGGACCATCCCCGCAGTGGAGGGGGCCGCCCTGCTGGCGCGGGGAACAGAGAACGTCGTCATTCTCGATCAGCCCGGCGTGGGGATCATCCCCGCGGGCGCGGGGAGCAGCATGCCTGCCTCTGAGCTCGCTCAGCTCCTCGGGGGGCCATCCCCGCTCGCGCGGAGCGCACGGCATGCCCCCCGACCAGGGCTGCGGGCAAGCCGGTTCACCTCCGCCCACGCGGAGAGCGCAGCACCTCGCGGACGCGGTGCTCGGTGCGGTACGGCTCACCTCCGCCTGCGCGGAGAGCACGACGGCGCAAGCCTCCGCTACCCCGGCGACCCCGGCTCACCTCCGCCTGCGCGGAGAGGACAGGGGTGTGCGGGGCGGGGCCGAGTGGGACCACGGCTCACCTCCGCCTGCGCGGAGAGCACCTCTTGTTCCCGGCGCGGCCGATCAGGAGCTTCGGCTCACCTCCGCCTCCGCGGAGAGCAGAGGCAGACCATGCAGGTCAGGGGGACCATGCCCACGCGTGTGGGGAGCAGGCCCTCGACACACGGGCCGCGTTGCGCGCCGCGGGACCACCCCTTCGGGCACGGGGAGCACTTGGTGGAGTCCTGGTGGAGCCGCATCCGAGCTCACAGGAGTGGCGGGAGTCGGACAGTGTCACCCAGGCCGGCGCGGGTTATTGCTTGGCAGTGCTGAGCCGAGGTGCGGCTGTTGGCCATCGTGGGCCGGTGTTGGGGTCGTTGCTCCAGATGTACTGCTCCTCTGGAGTGCGTGTCATGCCGTAGTCGTACAGACCGGGAGCGCCGTTTGTCTCCCATGCCTGCCAGGCGTCCTCCAGCTCGGTGGCCAGGCGGCGCGGGCCACCTTGGTAGGCCGTGGTTCGGCCGGCTTCGGAAGCGACGAGCGTGGCCCAGGAGGAGTTGCCGTCATGAACCCAGGCGGTGATCCCCTGGCTGGCTTCCGTGCGGATTCGGACGTCAGGCAGGATCACCCGGAGCGCGAAGAGCACGTTGGCATCGCGGTGCAGCGGCTCCAGATCCCGGCCGAACAAGCCTTCAGCCTCAGGTGCTTCATCGCCGCGCACCTGCTCCCAGGACCTCCCTTGGCCGATGCCGCGGGCGGGCATGAACGTGGCCAGCCCCTGCATCCAGCCAGGCGCCGAACGGCCATCCGGGGCAACGGTCAATGCCACATGGCCCAGCCGACCCCACGGAGTCACGATGCGGCCTCCCGGCCAGGTCTGTTCCACCCAGGCCCAGGGCACCAGCTCGACGGCATACGTGGCCATCACCCTGTCGAAGGGACCGGCACCCGGCGCGCCGAGCTCGCCGTCGCCGACGACGACTTCCACGTGAGCGTCTGCCGCGGCGAGATTGGTGTGGGCGGCAGCCGCCAGATCTGGGTCGAATTCGACGCTGGCAACCGGCCCGGCCCGGCCCGGGCCGTAAGCAGAGCGGCGTTCCGGCCTGTTGCGGTGCCCAGTTCCAGCGTGGTGTGCCCCGGCTCCAAGATCAGCGAGTCCAGCATGTCGGCGACCACTGCCTCGCAGGACAGGCTGGACGTCGGCAGGCCGTCGGTGACCTGGGTGATGGTGGAGTCGTAGACGCCGCCGTAAACGAGGCTCGCCCACCGAGCGCAATCGCTGGCGTGGTCGACCGGGGCGTAGATGTCGCCGTCCCAATCCCACACCCGATCTGGGGCGAAGGCGTGCCGTGGAGCATCCTGCGCGGCACGGCGGACCCAGGGCGAGTCCGCCGGCCAGAGGCATTCGGCCTCCATGGCGCTTTCCAGGCGCTCTTGGAGCTCGCAGAGTTCAGACATGGAGGACGCCTACTTCGGCCGCTTCCCCGACGGGGGCGGCGGGTCAGGCACCTTCCCATCAGAGTTCCCCGGCGGCGGCTTGCCCTGACTTGGCTCCGGATCGGGCTTACGGTGGTCACCCACGGACATTCCTCCTCGAGACAACAACCTCGGCCATCGTGACGCACCACCAGCGCCCACACCGGTCAATCGCGGACCGTGACCAAATCCGATCGTTCCCTTTTCCATGCCAGGGGCGGCCGCGCGCCCCAATTCCCCTGCGGCTGCGGGGAGCAGACTTCGTGACCTGCATCGTTCCATGCACACCACCCGGATTTGAACCACTTTCACCAACTCGGACATTCGGGGCATGGATTCACCTTCGATAGAGGTCGCGCCTCTGGTTCCGAGGTGGTCGATACCCACCCGTGCTTGTAGCGTCAATCATCGCCTTACGCACCCAATTTGCGCGCAGTTCACTGGTTCGAGCAGGACGGCAACCGCGGCCGGGACGAGAGCCAGGTGCAGCTACTGCCCGACCATGATCGCTACGTTGAGCCGGAACCATCCCTGCGGGTGCGAGGAGCAGGAGCCGTCCTTGACCTCGGCGCCGTCCGTCGGCGGGGCCATCCCGCGGCGCGAGGGGCAGGGCTTCGAACACATCGTGCCGGTCCGAGAAAGGTCCATCCCCGCGGGTGCGGGGAGCAGGTCGTCGCCCAGGGACCAGGACCCGAAGGGGGCGGGTCCATCCCCGCGGGCGCGGGGAGCAGGGCCTCATCCGCGCGGGACGTCTCACCGCTGCGGGACCATCCCTGCGGGCGCGGGGAGCAGTGGGCGAGCCGGTCGGCGGCCACCTGCTCGGGGGGACCATCCCCGCGTGCGCGGGGACCACGGTCGGGAGAGTGAGCTGGAGACCCGCGCTCAGGGACCAACCCCGCATGCGCGGGGACCACGCCACCGCCTTCCTCCGCGCGGCACCCGACTGGGGACCAACCCCGCATGCGCGGGGACCACCACTCGACGCATTCCTAGCCCACTAGCTTCCGGGGACCAACCCCGCATGCGCGGGGACCACCATGTCCGCGTACGGTCCTCTCCGGTCGTGGTGGGACCAACCCCGCATGCGCGGGGACCACGTCGAGCTGTTGGCGACCGGCTTGCCGGTAGTAGGGATCAACCCCGCATGCGCGGGGACCACGCGGACATGACCCCGCTGGAGGAGGCGCGGGCGGGACCAACCCCGCTTGCGCGGGGACCACATTCGACAGTTCCTAGGTGTCTAGGACACCAGGGGACCAACCCCGCATGCGCGGGGACCACGTAAATCCCAACCTCACGAAAAGGAGAATTCAGGGACCAACCCCGCATGCGCGGGGACCACCACCTGGCCGTCGCCATCGAGGCCGCCGCCGAGGGACCAACCCCGCATGCGCGGGGACCACCCGTATGGGAAGCGCGCAGTTGTGTGGCAGCGGGGACCAACCCCGCATGCGCGGGGACCACAGGTCGTGAGCTGCGGTTTCAGGAAGGCGATGAGTTGTTTTTACTTAGTTTCAGCGATTCGGACATAATGGCCTTCGAGTGGGTTGCGGGTCCGGCGGGGCGGCAGTGGTCCGCGGAGCCATTGTGGCCTGGGGTACCGCTCCGCCGTCGTACCGCTGGTACATGTGATGTCGGTGTCCCCAGGCTAATACTGGGCTCTCTCTCGATCCGTCACGACGGCTCTTGCCGGGAATGAGCTGGCGCCATGGGGGGCGCGATGCCCGATTCGGCTTGGCCGCCCGCCGACGGTGGGCCCTCTGCAGCCGGGCTGATGGAGGTGTTGCCTGGGAGCTTTTCCGCCTACCGCAATAAGTGGATGGCTTCCCTTGAGGCCCTCGCCGGCCGGGGACATCCCGGGGACTATCAACCCTGTCCCAGGGACATTCCGGGGACTTTCCGCCGGGTAAGCAGGGAAGGCCCTGACAGCGCTGAAAGTCACGAACGCGCTGGTCAGGGCCTATTTTCCTAGCACTCGATGATGTTCACCGCGAGCCCGCCGCGGGCCGTCTCCTTGTACTTGACGTTCATGCGACCCCCTGTTCGCGGCAATTTTCTTCCAGCCAGGTCATGATCTCGTTGGGCCAGAACCGCAGCTGTTGGCCCACACGGAAGCTGGGGATGGCTTGCTTCTCGTGATTGTCGTAAACCCAGGAGGTGGGCTTTCCGAGAAAGTTCGCCAGAGCCGGCACGGTCCACATTTTTTGATCCATCGCTGCTCACCTCCATAGGTCGGGAGTGCGACAGGATAAGGATGGATCACGGCCGCACCAGACGGGCCGTACAGCGCCACATGACCTTCATGGGCCCGTCGTGGCGGGCGTCCGCGCGTGATACGGGTGTGGGCGTCGGGGTGACGCACAGTGAAGAAGGCGCATTTCGTCCGTCTCGGTGCTGTTCAGGGGGCGGCCTTCAGCGCCAGAAGCCAGCACCGATCCAGCGCAACGCCCCCGAACGGACCGGAAGGGGCGGCAGCGGAAGCCAGCACGAACTCAGCACGGCCCGGCTCGGGCTCGTTCGAGGCAAACGAGCCCGAGCTGTTGACCTGTACATTTGTCATGGTGTCCAGTGTCTGATAAGAACCCGCATCCCAGTTCGAAAACATCTGGCTGCGCACCAAGCGCCACGATGCCAACGGCCAGGTCAAGAGCGGTTCGGGAGGGGTCTGTTACCTCTACTTCCCGGCTGAGCCGGCACCAACTCAGCACCGGGTACTCGCGGAGCTGGGAATCCGCTGAGCAGGTGCACCCCGAAGTCGCCTCGATGACCTGACGGCAACGCTCACTGCCGTCGAGGGTGAGGTGACCGTACCGGTCCACCGTGATCTTGATGGAGCAGTGGCCCGTCCAGCGCGCCACTCGCCCTCTTTCAGGTGCTGCAGCGGAGCCGCCATGGTCTTCAGTGCGGGCCGGTCAGCGGTCAGCGGCATAACATCGCACGGACGCCTTGCCCGCGTCCGGATCGAGGCAGACGTTCTCGCGTTTGCAGTGCCGTTAAGTCCTTGCACTATGAGCGATCCGGGTGGGCACAGTGCAAGGACTCCTCAGGGCTATCCCGTCATGCCGGGCGGGCGCACGAGTCAGCTACGGCACCCCTACCTCCCCACGGTTGCCGCCCGCAGCCCGCACACCGCCCCCTTCGGGCCCGATGTGCCGGTTTCGGTCAGCTGTGACAGATATTGGCTGTGAGATGTCTGTGAAGATTGTGACCATGGGGTGAAGATAGATCCATCCGACCATGCCGGGACCACCTCCGCAGGGCACGACCACGGAACCGCGCGCCGCGATCTGCCGCGACGCGCGCCGAGCCGACCGACATCTCTGATCGCATCGGCGTCCCGCATGGCTGGTCTTTGACATTCATGTATGGGGGGAGTTCGTATGGGGTGGCGTGGTGTGCTGAGGCGGCCGGTGTCAGTGACACTGGCCGCGCTGACCGCGGTGACCGCCTGGGGCACAGGCCCCATGGCCGGAGTGTCGTTGGGGGCGCCCGGCGATGGATCGGATTCCCTGGTGGAGGATTTCGCGTACCCCGACCGGGACAAGTTGCTCGCGGAGAAGGGCCTGAAGCTCATCTCCGGTGACGGTCACATCACCGTCGTTGACTGCGCCTCCAGGGGAAGTGATCTGGTGCAGATCAACAGCACCAAGGGTGACGCGTGTTTCGCCGTCTCCGGTCCGGTGGGGTATCTGGCTCTGGAGATTCAGCGCTCCTACCTGGCGAAGTCCGTTAGCCGGGAGGGCGTCATGGCGACGGTGCGGACGGAGAATCCAAGCACCAACGAAAGCAAGGTCGAAGAAGTCGGCCTCGAGCCCGGCGTCTGGAAGTCGCTGGGTGAGGGGCTGGACCCCGCCCTGAAATCCACCGTGCTAGAACTCAGCGTGGGTGAGGGCAAGACGCCCGTGGTGACCGGAGACTCCGCTCGCCCGTGGCTGGCCCGAGTGACCGTGGACCGGCCCGGGCAGCAGGGGGGCAGAGGTTGCAGCGGTGCCCTCGTCGACCGGACCTGGGTCCTCACGGCGGCGAGCTGCTTCTCCGACGACCCGGCCAAGCCGGTGTCGGCGGGCGCGCCGCCGCGTGAAGCGACGGCCACTTTCGCGGGCAAGGCGCCGGTGAGGATCAACTACGTGGTGCCGCGCGACGATCGTGACGTGCTGCTGGCCCGGTTGACCTCTCCGCTGACCGACATCGCCCCTGCCCAGATCTCGGGAAGCACCCCCGGCGACGGGGCGACGCTGGTCGCGGCCGGATATGGGCGCACCGGCACGGCGTGGGTGCCCGACGGTCCGCACAACGGCAACGTGACCCGGAGCAGTGCCACGGACACCACCATGGCGCTGACGGGCGGCAAAATCTGCAAGGGTGATGCCGGAGGGCCGGTGCTCGACGGGAACGGGCGCATCACGGCGGTCCAGAGTCTCGCGGCCCACGCCGGCTGCCTGGGCCAGTCCGGAGACGGCGACGGCTCCACCGCTGCGCGTACCGACAACATCGTCTCGTGGCTCACGGGCAGTGCCTTCAACGGCAAGGCCGCTTTCCCGCTGGATGAGGGCGCGGGTTCGCGGCGGGTGCTGGGCGGTACGGCGCGGGAGTTCACCGCGGAGCTGGGCGGCGGCGCCGAGCCGGGGGCGGTCGGCAAGGCGGGCACCGCCCTGAAGCTGAACGGCACGACCGCCTATGCGGCCACCGCCGGACCCGTCATCGACACCACCAAGTCTTTCTCCGTATCGGCATGGGTGAAGCTCGACGCCAAGGACAGGAACCAGACGTTCCTGTCGCAGGCCGGCAACCGCGCTAGCGGCTTCCAGCTCTACTACTCCAAGAACTACGACAAGTGGGTCTTCAACCGGCACACCGCCGACGCCGACGACACCACCATCGCCCGCTCGATCAGTACCGACACCGCCCAGACCGGGGTCTGGACCCACCTCACCGGCGTTTACGACAGCTCTACGAAGAAGATTCAGCTCTTCGTCAACGGCAAGCCCCAGACCGCAGCCGACTTCACCACCCCCTGGCGGGCCAACGGTGGGCTGCAGATCGGACGTCTGCGGTGGCAGAACGCCTGGCAGGAGAATGCGGCCGGTGCGATCGATGAGGTTCGCACGGTGCAGTCGGCTGTGACGCAGGCTGACGCCACGGCGCTCTCCAGCGGCCAGTTCCCCGCGCACTTGCAGGAATTGGCTTCCTTCCCGCTGGACGAAGGTGCAGGGGCGACGCAGGTCAGCGGCGGCATGGGTGCCGGTTTGGTCGCCACCCTCGCCGGAGGCGGCGCCCAGCTCGGCGCACCCGGCAAGGTCGGCACGGCCCTGAAGCTGAACGGCACGACCGCCTATGCGGCCACCGCCGGACCCGTCACCGACACCACCAAGTCTTTCTCCGTATCGGCATGGGTGAAGCTCGAGGCCAAGGACAGGAACCGCACGTTCCTGTCGCAGGCCGGCAATCGTGCCAGCGGGTTCCAGCTCTACTACTCGAAGGCCTACGACAAGTGGGTCTTCAACCGGCACACCGCCGACGCCGACGACACCACCATCGCCCGCTCGATCAGTACCGACACCGCCCAGACCGGGGTCTGGACCCACCTCACCGGCGTTTACGACAGCTCTACGAAGAAGATTCAGCTCTTCGTCAACGGCAAGCCCCAGACCGCAGCCGACTTCACCACCCCCTGGCGGGCCAATGGTGGACTGCAGATCGGTCGCCTCCACTACCAGGGCACCTTCCAGGAACACTTCGCCGGGACCATCGACAACATCCGCATCTGGGATCGGGCCATCGGCGTGGACGAGATCTTCAACGACGGGATCCAGACCAAGAATTAGCGGATTCCGACGTCATTCCCCACCGGGGCCTCGTCCGGATATTCGCACCGGGCCGGGCCCCGGTTCCGCAGGCACGGAGAAGCGCTCTCCGTATGCTCCTTCGCTTTGATGAACAAGGATCAGAATGAAACTCTACAGCCGATTAATGCTGCCCTTGACAGCGGCAGCTGTACTGGCCACCGGTACCCCGGCGTTGGTGTCGAGCGATCCGCTCGCGGCTTCACCGGCTGGGCGCGCCCCCTCCGTCCGGCCTGCCGGCGTGGCCGAAACGGCGGCCTTTTCCCTGGATGAGGGCGCGGGTTCGCGGCGGGTGCTGGGCGGTACGGCGCGGGAGTTCACCGCGGAGCTGGGCGGCGGCGCCGAGCCGGGGGCGGTCGGCAAGGCGGGCACGGCCCTGAAGCTCAACGGCACCACCGCCTATGCGGCCACCGCCGGACCCGTCATCGACACCACCAAGTCATTCTCCGTATCGGCATGGGTGAAGCTCGACGCCAAAGACAGGAACCAGACGTTCCTTTCCCAGGCCGGCAACCGCGCTAGCGGCTTCCAGCTCTACTACTCCAAGAACTACGACAAGTGGGTCTTCAATCAGCACACCGCCGACACGGACGGCCCGGACCTCGTGCGCGCCGTGAGCAAGGATGCCGCACAGCCTGATGAGTGGACCCATCTGATCGGTTCCTATGACGCGGACAAGCGCTCGCTGTCGTTGTTCGTGAACGGTCGGCTCCAACAGTCGGTGCAGGCCGCCCCCGTGTGGCGGGCCACCGGCGGTCTTCAGATCGGCCGGCTGCGCTCGCACGGCGCCTGGAAGGAGAATGCGGCCGGTGCGATCGATGAGGTTCGCACGGTGCAGTCGGCTGTGACGCAGGCTGACGCCACGGCGCTCTCCAGCGGCCAGTTCCCCGCGCACTTGCAGGAATTGGCTTCCTTCCCGCTGGACGAAGGTGCAGGGGCGACGCAGGTCAGCGGCGGCATGGGTGCCGGTTTGGTCGCCACCCTCGCCGGAGGCGGCGCCCAGCTCGGCGCACCCGGCAAGGTCGGCACGGCCCTGAAGCTGAACGGCACGACCGCGTATGCGGCCACCGCCGGACCCGTCACCGACACCACCAAGTCTTTCTCCGTATCGGCATGGGTGAAGCTCGACGCCAAGGACAGGAACCAGACGTTCCTGTCGCAGGCCGGCAATCGTGCCAGCGGGTTCCAGCTCTACTACTCGAAGGCTTACGACAAGTGGGTCTTCAACCGGCACGCCACGGACAGCGACGACACGACGATCGTCCGCTCGATCAGTACTGACACCGCCCAGACCGGTGTCTGGACCCACCTCACCGGCGTTTACGACAGCGCTACGAAGAAGATTCAGCTCTTCGTCAACGGCAAGCCCCAGACCGCAGCCGACTTCACCACCCCCTGGCGGGCCAACGGTGGACTGCAGATCGGTCGCCTCCACTACCAGGGCACCTTCCAGGAACACTTCGCCGGGACCATCGACAACATCCGCATCTGGGACCAGACCGTCCTGGTCGGCTGCTCGCGCACAAAGGCCATCGGGCACCGCGGCGCTCCGGAGGCCGCCCCGGAGAACACGCTGGCCTCCTTGGAAGCCGCAGCCGATCGCGGTGCGGACTGGGTCGAGACCGATGTGCAGTTCACCAAGGACGGCCGGCCGGTCATCATGCACGACGCGACCGTGGACCGGACGACGGACGGCACCGGACGGGTGGACGAACTCACCGCCGAGGAAATATCCCGGCTGACGGTCAAGGGCGGAGGCCGGGTTCCGACGCTGGAACAGGTGCTGGCCTCGCTCCAGGACAGGCCGGCCCGGCTCCTCCTGGAGATCAAGGGACCGCAGTCGTCCGCTGCGGTCGACCGGGCCCTCGGGCTCGTCTCCGAGGCGGGGATGACCGACCACACGCTGCTCCAGTCCTTCGACGAAGAGGTGGTGCGGGACGCGTCCGCCTCCCCGCACCGGACGAAGGTGGCGCTGCTCCGGTCGGCACTGGACGCCGACCCCGTGGCCACCGCACGGCAGCTCTCCCTCAACGCGTATGCGGTCAAGTTCAGTGGCCTCTCGGCTCGTCCCGCGACCGTGGACAAGCTCCGGGCCGCCGGCGTCGAGGTGTTCGTCTGGACGGTCGACACCGAAGCCCAGTGGCAGACCGCGACGGCATGGGGCGTCGACGGCATCATCACCAACCGCTCCGAACCCTTCGTTCGCTGGCGGAATACGCACTGCGTCGAACGGTGACCGTGGGCCCGGAGCGCCCCGGGCAGCAAGCCCCCAGTGCGCTCCGGAGAGCCAACCACCTGACTGTCAGTGAGCAACGGTTCACTCACTAACAAGGAGAAAACGTTGTGGTAAGAGGGTTACCTGGTTCCCTGGGCCGGCGTGGCGTCGTGGCGACGCTGCTGGCCCTGGCGCTGGTCGTGGGTGTGGACTTACACCCCGCGGCGGCCGACGAACCGCCGACGTACGACAGATCAGATGTCCTGGAAGCGTGGAACACCGGGGGACCAGGAGTACGGCGGGCCGCTGAGGCCGCCTTGCTGGGTCCGGATGAAGACCTCCAGACCTTCATGACCAAAGACCTGCCGACCATCGAGGAACAGGATCTCCGCGTTCAGGTCGCGCAGATCATGGCCATGGGTGGCCCCGGCGTACGCGAAGCGGCCAACACCGCACTCGATGGTGGCGTCAAGGAACTGCAGGAGTTCCTGGACGGCGGAATCGTCCGGCCTTACGACAATGATCTGCGCGTGCGGGTTTCGCAGATCATGACCGCAGGCGGTCCGGGCGTGAAGGAAGCTGCGGGCAAAGCCCTGGACGGTTCGGCCGATGACTGGCGAAAGTTCATCGACCAGGGTCAGTTCAAGCCGCGTGAGGACGACAACCGGGTTCAGGTCTCGCAGCTCATGACGGCCGGTGGCCCGAATGTGAAGAAGGTCGCGCAGCAGGCTCTGGACGGATCGGCCGAAGATGTTCAGGAATTCCTGGACAACGGTTGGCAGGTAGCCGCAGCAAGGGACCAGGAGACGCTCACGGTCTCCCAATTGGCCGAACTCGCCGGCCGCGCCCAGAAGCAGGCTGAGCGGTTGACTGAGGAGGCCAAGGAGGAAGCAGCCAAGGCGGAAAAGGCCACGCTGCGGGCGAAGCAAGCGGCACAGCTTGCTGCAAGGGAGGCCAAGGAGGCCCAATCTTCGGCCGGTCAGGCGGCGGCGGCCGCATTGCGGGCAGCGGCAGCGGCCGACCGGGCCGCCGAGTCGGCCCGTACCGCTGTGTCCGCGGCCGCGGGGGCCAACCGGGCGGCGCGGGTGGCCGCTGGCGCCGCAGCGCAGGCGGCCTACGCTGCCAGCCGGGCCGGCAGTGCGGCGTCGTCGGCCAGATCCGCCGCCGCGGCGGCCGCCGGTGATGCCACTCGGGCGAAGGAAGCCCGTGCCGCAGCGGTGAACGCGCGTAATGCCGCCGCGGGCGCGCACAAGGCAGCGGACGCTGCCGAGCAGGCGGGAATCGCCTCCGAGAAGGCCGCCTCGGCTGCGGGAGCTGCAGCAAGTGCTGGAGCCAATGCCGCTGCGGCCGCCACGGCGGCGGCCGAGGCCGGACGTTGGGCAGGCCAAGCCGGTGGCAAGGCCGCAGAGGCGCAGGCGGCAGCGGCTAGGGCCAAGCGGCTGGCCGATCAGGCCACGCGCGCGGCCAATGCCGCACAGGCCAACGCCAATCAGGCCGCAGCAGCCTCACGGCAGTCGCGCAACGCAGCCAATGACGCCGCGGAACACGCCGAGGCCGCAGCCAAGGCCGCAGAGAAAGCCGCGGACGAAGCGGGCCACGCAGCGGACGCCGCCAAGCAGACCAGAGAAGCGGCGGACGCGGCCACCAAGGCCGCCAACGACGCACAGACGACGGCCAACCAGGCCAAGACCGTGGCCGAGCTCGCCCGCAAAGCCGACACCGAGCGTCTCGCCGAGCAGGAGAACGAGAACGTCTTCGCGGCCGAGGAAGCCAAGAGGGCCCAGGAGTCCCGCACCTCGGCCGCTGAGTGGGAAGCCGGACGGATCCAGCAGCTCAACGCCGAGACACAGAAAATGCGACAGGAGGCCGAAGCGGCGTCCGACCCCGAAGTAACTGCGACCAAGGGTAGGCAGGTCGCAGTCAACCTGCTCTCCACTGGAGGGACCTGGGTCCGTACTGCCGCCGAGATCGCCGTTGTCGGGACCGATGCGGACGTCTCCGAGTTCGTGCACACCAGGCTGACGGTGGCCTTGGAACAGGACGACCGCGCCAGCGTGGCACACCTCGCCACCACGAGCGACAAACCGGCGCAGCAGCAGGCCGCCCTGGCGGTGCTAGATCACCCGATCGATCAAGTGCGGAATTTCCTGCGCACCCGCAGCTATCCGGGTAAGGAACACGACGACCGCATCGCGATCTCGCAGATCATGGCTGCGGGCGGGCCGGGAGTGAAGGCCGCGGCCAACAAGGCCCTTGACGGTACTGCGGCCGACTTGCACCAGTTCTTGGAGACCGGGCAGTACAAGGCCCGGGAAGTCGACGACCGCGTCTCAGCCTCCCAGGCCATGGCCGGCGGCGGCCCCGAGGTGAAGGCTGCAGCGCAGGGAGCGTTGTCCGGGCCGGCCTCCGGCGTGCGTACATTCCTGCAAGTTGGTCTGTACAAGGCGCAGCAGCGCGATGCCAATGCCGCTGCCCACATCGCAGAGATCGACACCCTCCTGGCGGCCGCAGACAAGTCGGCGGCCCTCGCTCACAAGGATGCAGCCCAGGCCCAACAGCTGGCTGCGGAAGCTCGCGCGGATGCCATTGAAGCCGCGAAATGGTCTAAAGCGGCACATAAGTCGGCCGAGCAGGCATCCAAGTACGCCGAGCAGGCCAACCAGTCCGCTAACCAGGCGGCCGAGTCGGCCAATCGGGCCGCCGAGTCGGCCAAGAAGGCCCAAGGTGCCGCCGCAGCCGCTCGAAAGGACTCGCAGGCGGCGAACCGTTCGGCGGAACGAGCGCAACATTCCGCGAATGTGGCCTGGAACTATTCTTCCCGGGCCAGCACCGATGCGTATCAGGCAGGAATCTCTGCCCGGGCGGCGAACAAGGATGCCATCGAGGCCGCAAAGGCATCTACCGAGGCGCTGAAGATTGCAGCCAGCAAGTTGATAGCGGAATTGAAAGCTCAAGTGGAAAAGGAGCTCCGTGAGAGCAGCAAGCCGGTGTCGGATAAAGAGCTTCGCAAATCACTTGAGAAGCGGCTGGTTAAGTACCGAACGGATGTCCTGGCGAACGGTGATCTGAAGCCCGGAGAGACGATCCTTGTCTGCGGGGGTGACGGAGCCGGTGGGATGGGCTGCATTACCAGCACCTTGCTTGATCGCCTGATCGCCTGGTATGTAGGTGCGGACGAGATCGAACAATGTCTCCAAAAGAAGTCGCTCTCGTGCCTCCCGGATCTCGCGCTGAGCGCACTCAAGTTGAAAGCGTTGAAGAGGGCGAAAAAGGCGTGCCCGAAGGGCTTGATCCGACGCGCCTACGTTCCGACGGTCGATCGCCGGATCAGGCCGATCGAAGATGTTCATTTCGCCGACCGGGCGATCAGAGCCGACTCGGGCGCTGGCGTTAACCAGGCCAGTACCCTCCGGGCGGTGCTCGTTGGCGCGACACCGGCCGCGGCCAACACCTCTAGCCCGTGCGTTCCGTGGATCACCCCTGGATCGCTTCCGCCAGCCGAGGAACGGGCGCTGAATAACGCGCTGGGACATATTGATGCCGGCACCGTACCTTCCGGGCCGACCGCGAGGAGGTGGGGAATTCAGTTCAGAAACCGGGATGGTGACCTACCCGGCGATCAGGGTCAGAATTCGCCCTATCGTGAATACAGAGTCACCCCTCCGCCGGGTGTTGGTGGCGCCGGTCCGCTACGCGTCGTGAAAAATACTCAGACGGGTGATGTCTACTACACTTGGACTCACTATGGCGACTCTGGTCCGCCAGCCTTCGTAAGGATCCGGTGATGCAGCAGTGAATCTTGAGCCCGGGCTGACCGTTATTCGGCCGGATGGCGTTGATGAGGTCATAAAGGCGGCAGCTGCCGAGGGGCGTCCCCTCTATCAGTTCTCCACGGATGATCAGGCGGGGAGCGAGGCGCTCTTTGATGCAGTTCGGGGTGCGCTTCCACTGGATCCTCCGGTGGTCGGCTCCAGTAGCTGGGATGCTCTCTCTGATTCCCTCTGGGAGGGAATCCACTCGAAAAATCATGGCCGCGTGGCTATTCTGTGGACCGATGCAACAACGTTTGCCGACGAGAGTCCGGAAGACTACCGGATGGCTATTGCCATCTTGAGGGATGTGGCGGAATCACTTTCGGACGAAACGGCGACGGTGGGGCGGCCAACGGACGTCTGCATTTATGTCGGCAGAAGTGACAAGCCGATACGGTGAACCTTCCGTTCCTTAGTGGAACGGAAGGTGCAATCAGGCCTTGGTCAGGTTGGCCCGAGCAGCATCGGCATTGAGTGACGGCCCGCCCAGTCCGTTTCAGGGCGGGCCGTTCTGCGCATTGGTCCAACTCTGCCCAGGTGCCTCTTACTTGAACTTTTCGTAAGTTCGGTGGGTGTGGTGGCTTTGTGGTTGGGAGGCTGTCGGGATGGCTTATCGACCTTTGTCCTCTGCGTCTGGTTCTTCCGTACCTCCGTTGTCACGGCCGGCGGGTCGAATCCGGAGATCGCGCGGGCGGTGGGAGTGTGTGCCGAGAGCGTGCGGCGGTGGCGGCGTGTGTGGGAGGAAGGGGGTGCTCCAGCCTTACGTCGGCGTCCGGCCACCGGTCGCCCGCCCAAGCTGAATGACGCCCAGGTCGAGACGGTGCGGGCCGCCTTGGAGCGAGGTGCCCGGGCTCATGGATTCGAGGCTGATCTGTGGACCTTGGAACGAGTCGGCGTGGTCGTCGAGCGGGTGACAGGAGTGTCCCTGTCACGGGCGTCGGTGTGGCGTCTGCTGACCGGCCGGTTGGGGTGGAGTCTGCAGCGGCCTGAGCGGCGGGCGGTGGAGCGGGACGAGTCCGAGATCGCCCGCTGGATCACGCACGAGTGGCCGCGCATCGAAAGGGGGCGGTGAACACACGTGCCTGGATCGTGTTCCTCGACGAATCAGGCGTCTCGTTGCTGCCCCAGATCCGCCGTACTTACGCACCTCGCGGCCGCACGCCGCTTCTGCGACACCGGCTGAACTGGAAGCGTGCCTCGATGGCCACGGCTCTGGGCTACCACTCCACCGACTTCGACCGCGGTCCTCGCCTGTGTTGCCACCTCAAGCCCGGCAGCTACGACACCATCGCTCTCATCGAGGTCCTTGAACAGGTCAAACAGTTCTACCGTGGCGAGCCAGTGATCCTGGTCTGGGACGGCCTGTCCGCCCACTGGAGCCGGGCGATGCGAGCCTGGCTCACCGAGCAGGATTGGGCTCACCCTCCACCTGATCACGAACCGGCCGGAGGTGGTGCGGGAGGGACCAACCCCGCATGCGCGGGGGCCAAGGCCGTGAGCTGCGGTTTCAGGAAGATGGTGAGTTGGTTTACTTACTTTCGGCGATTCGGATATAACGCCCTTCGGTTGGGTTGCGCTCCAGCGGGGCGCAGTGGTCCACAGAGCCATTGCGGCCTGGGGCACCGTTCCGACGTCGTGCCGCTGGCACAGGTGATGTCGGTGTCCCAAGGTCAATATTGGACTCTCTCGATCCGTCATGACGGATCTTGCCGGGTTTGAGCCGGCGCCAGGGCGGGGTGCGATGCCCGAATCAGCTTGGCCGCCCGCGGACGGTAGGACTCAACAGCCGGGCTGATGGAAATGTTGCCTGGGAGTTGTTCCGCCTACCGCAGTAACGGGCTCGTAAAAGGCGCCGTCGGCGATGCTGAGGCCGAACAGGACGAGAGTGCGCCGTGCGGTCCGCCGCCGATTGCTCCACCCCGAGACGGTCTCGCGCGCACGGTGGGGGCTTCGCGCAGGGGCAGGGGCAGGCTCACCCACGACGCCGACCGCGCCGAAGCCGCCGGAGCCATAGCCCTGTTCGCAGAGAAGTACGGCGAGCGGGTCCGCATCGTCGACATCGGCGACTTCTCCCGAGAACTTTGCGGCGGCACCCACGTCGCCCGCTGCTCTCAGGTCGGCGCCTTCCGCCCGCTGACCGAATGGTCGATCGGCTCCAACCTCCGCCGCGTCGAAGCCCTCACAGGCCACAGCACTCTCACGCACCTCGACACCGAGCGCCGCCTCTTGCGCGAACTGTCCACACTCCTCGGAACCCGCTCGCAGGACGCGCCGACCGCCTTGCGCAAGCGCCTGGAGGCTCTCGCCGACGCCCAGACGCAATTCCTCCCGTCCTCGGCTGGTCAGCTGAGAGGGTGGATGGCTTCCCCTGAGGCACCCGCCGGCCGGGGACATCCCGGGGACTTTCAACCCTGTCCCAGGGACATTCCGGGGACTTTCCGCCGGGTAAGCAGGGAAGGCCCTGACAGCGCTGAAAGTCACGAACGCGCTGGTCAGGGCCTATTTTCCTAGCACTCTGATGTTCACCGCGAGCCCGCCGCGGGCCGTCTCCTTGTACTTGACGTTCATGCGACCCCCTGTTCGCGGCAATTCTCTTCCAGCCAGGTCATGATCTCGCTGGGCCAGAACCGCAGTTGTTGGCCCACGCGAAAGCTGGGGATGGCTTGCTTCTCGTGATTGTCGTAAACCCAGGAGGCGGGCTTTCCGAGAAAGTTCGCCAGAGCCGGCACGGTCCACATCCTTTGATCCATCGCTGCTCACCTCCGTAGGTCGGGAGTGCGACAGGATAAGGATGGACCACGGCCGCACCAGACGGCCCGTACAGCGCCATTTTGACCTTCATGGGCCCGTCGTGGCGGGAGTCCGAGCGTGAGACGGGTGTGGGCGTCGGGGTGACGCACAGTGAAGAAGGCGCATCTCGTCCGTCTCGGTGCTGTCCAGGGTTCGGCCTTCAGCGCCAGAAGCCAGCACCGATCCAGCACAACGCCCCCGAACGGACCGAGGGGCGGCAGCGGGAGTCAGCACGAACTCAGCACGGTCCGGCTCGGGTTCGTTCGAGGCGAACGAGCCCGAGCCGTTGACCTGCATGTTTGTCATCGTCTCCGGCGTCTGTTACCTGCCCGCCTCCCAGTTCGAGAACATCTGGCTGCGGACCAAGCGCCACGACGCAAACAGCCAGGTCAAGAGCGGTTCGGGAGGGGTCTGTTACCTCTACTTCCCGGCTGAGCCGGCCCCAACTCAGCACCGGGTACTCGCGGAGCTGGGAATCCACTGAGCTGGGAATCCGCTGAGCGGGTGCACGCCGACGGCGGTCATGACCTGACGGCAGCGCTCACTGCCGTCGAGGGGGTGCCTTCCGGGAGGATCCTCATCCGGTGAAGGCGATGACCGGGTGGAGGGGGCGTCGTGCGGCAAGGCGTTGTGGGGCGAGGGGGCGTGCGTGGCTGCCGTCCGTGGGCGTCGGTGGCGTCCGCTCCCTCCTGCCGTGCTCTGTGCTACTGCCGGGTGACCGAGTGGATCCAGGCGAGTTGCTGGGAGATCTCGCCGGCCTGGGCGATGTTCTCCCGGTCGGAGCCGTCAAAGACGCCGAGGAGGGTTTCGGTGCCGGGCGGGGCGATGCTCATCACCGGGCCTCCGGAGTCGCCGCCGGCGGGAATCCCGGAGACCTTTTCCATACAGAAGTCCGAGCCGCCCGGTGCGGTGTAGCCCTCGCACCGGGGGTCGTCCGGCCGTACGACGCGCAGGTCCGACTGCTTGAGGACGGGGGACTGGCAGGTGTTTTCGTCACCGGTGCAGGTGGCACCCCACCCGTACTGGCGCACGGCCTGGCCGGGGTGGACACCGGTCGTGGCCAGGGGCGCCGTGCGGATCTTCATCGGCGGGACTTTGATGAGCATCATGTCGGCGTGCGCGCTTCCCACGCGTCGGCCGGGCAGCGGAAGGACGGTGGTGCCCTTGCGCATGTCGAGGCTGCCGACCCGGAAGGAGATCCGCTTGTCGGCGATGGGCTGTGCCTGCTCGAAGAAGCAGTGCGAGGCGCTGATGATCCACTCGTCAGTGACCGCCGTCCCGGTGCAGACCGGTTGTCCGTCGACGAGCATGCGCACCGCCCACGGACCGTAGGTGCTCTTCGACCCGCCGATGACGGCGGAGGCCGGCGTGGGCGACATCAACGAGCCCGTCACCAGCAGTAAGACGGTCAGCAGCAGCACACGAACTCGACGCACCATCTGGAACAGCTCCTCTTGTCGGGCATGGGTCGTACGGGTGGTGAGATACCCCGCTGGGCGGGCCGGCCGACACCGTGACGGGCGGCAATCCGGTGCCGACGCTCCTCACGGTGCCGGGGACGGGCTTCGGCGGCGACCGACCTGACCAACCGTCACGACGGGCACGGTTGCCGCACTAGCAGTCGTGGAGGACGAGGAACCCCTGGCGGGGGCTCACCTTGAGCGGGAAATCGCCCTGGGCGATGCGATCCCACAGCGGCCAGGGCCGGTGGTAGACCATGAGTGTCTCCTCGCGGTCGAGGATGGTGGCGCCGTCCAGGACGTAGGGGAGTTCGTCGAGCACGTAACGCACCGCCGCAGCAGCCTGGTGGTCGTCGACGCGGGCATCGGGGCCCCGGACCGTGCGCAACCGGCTGCCGACGGCCTGACGGCTCATGGCCAGGCAGGCGTGCCGGAAGCCCTCGTCGGCCGCGAACGCCCTGTCCACCTCGTCGCGGAGGCCGAGGTAGTGCGGGTTGTCGGCGAAGCCGCCGAAGTCGTGCACGGCCACCCGGCGTTCCGGTGCGCACGTCTCCAGTGCCTCCTGCACCGCGCGCTTCCTGCGTGCCACTTCCTTGCGCGCCTTGGCCTGGGGTCTGGACTCGCCGACCGCTTCCAGAATCCAGGAGGAGTGCTCGGCCCCGGGGAGCAGGACGTCGAAGTCCTGTACCGATGCGTGCGCCCAGGCGACCAAGCGGGCGATGTAGGCATCGTCGAAGCGGCTGTTGAACGGGCTCACGCCGAGCAGTACATGCTCGCGCCGTCCGAATATGGTCTGGCAGTTGGAGGTTGCGGGACTCGCCTGCAGCACGGTGTCTTCATGCCTTCCGATAGGGCGGCCGTACGGGCGGACGAGTCGATCACGGTGCGGGACGTGCCATGTCCTCGGGTTCCGTGCGCCTGTCTGAAGTCACCTCGGACGGCCGCGTCGTGTGGAGGTCGTCTCTTTCGAATCTTCGTGGACGTCTTGGGGCGGACCGGGATCGGGGCCGGGACCGGGGCCCGGGTCTGGGTCTGGGTCCGGGGCGGCACCTTCACCCGTATGTTCAGGCCCTCCCGGCACCGACGCCGGGCGCCGCCGGTGTCGGGAGGACCGCAGGCGCCCGGTGGTGATCAGGAGCAGGGCTTGTAGAAGTGCTTCCAGCCGTCGCCGGGCATGGCCGGCGGCTCCGATGTGGTCCCGAACGCGCCGTATTTCTGCTGCAGTTCGTAGTCGTAGCTCCCCGGGCCGCTGCCGGGCTTCGTCAGGCGCACGTGCCGGTCCAGCTGTCCGTCACCGGAGTTGTTGAGGATCGCGAGGTCCGGGTACGCGTCGCCGCCGTAGTTGGCGATGCGAAGCTGCCGGGCCTCGCCGTGGTCGCCGATATCGGAATGCCGGGACTTGGCAGAGGTCAGGTTCGACCGCTTGAGGGGGCCGGGGCGGTACTCCGCGACGCGCGCCGTCGAGGGGTCGTCCCCATCGGCCGGCGTGACGAGGTTGACGACCATGTCCAGGGTGCCGTCGCGCTGGAAGTCGGCGACCGCGGCGGACGCCACCTCGCCCTTCTTCGCGCCGAGAAGGGCGCTGACGGGGTACGGCTTGCCGAACGAACCGTTCGCGGTCCCCCACTGGATCGTCATCCTGGTGCCGGTGAGGCCGGGGTTGCTGATCTTGTCCGGGTGGCCGTCGCCGTCGAGGTCGCCGACCAGCGTGGTGGCATCGGCCAGGCACGGGGCCGTCGCCGTGGCGGCCTTGCCGGCCCGTGCCGCGCCTCCCTGGGCCGGCGCGGCGGCCGCACTGGCCTGATAACCGGCAACAGTCAGGGGCAGGATGACGGCCGCGACCGGCACGGCGATCAGGTGTAAGCGCTTACGAACCATCGTGAACTCCTCATGTCGTTGTCGCGAGGGGAGATGCCGTCGGCGACCTGCGCGTTGATGCCCGGATCGCTGTATTACACAACCGTGACGTGCAAAGGGGAGAGCGGGGCGACCCGGCTGCTCGACGTGGAGTGTGGGTCCGACGCACCGAAGCGGGGCCGCCCGGCAGTCCGTCGGCGAGTCGGTGAAGCTCAGCCGCGTCCCGGCGTCCCGGCGTCCTGGCGTCCCGGCGTCCTGCCGGACGGGCCTTGGCCACGCCCCGCGAAAAGACCACTGGCTCTGTCAGCGGGGCGGGTTACAGCGAACGCACAACTTCAGGCACCTCCCGGTCGCCCCGGATCGGGTCAACGACCGGCGCAGGAAGGGGACATGGACCTACTAAAGTTGCGTCCATGTCATCACACATGCGTACGGCACGCGGCGAACCTGCTCCGCCGCAGGGCGGGAAGAGAGCGTCCGATGTCCGTCAGGCGCTGGCGGAGACCCTGCCGGTCGGCGTGGGAATGTTCTCCTTGGGGATCACCTTTGGGCTGCTGGTCGTGCAGTCGGGGCTCGCCTGGTGGTGGACGCCCTTGTTCAGCGGGTTAATCTACGCCGGCTCGCTGGAGTTCCTGCTGGTCGGCATGCTGATGGCCGCGAGTCCGCTGGTCTCGATCGCCTTGACCACGCTGCTGGTCAATTTCCGGCATGTCTTCTACAGCCTGTCGTTCCCGCTGCACCGCGTCCGGGGCAAAGTCGCCAAGACCTACGCGGTGTTCGCCCTGATCGACGAGGCCTACGCGCTCACGGCGACCCGGCCTGCCGAGTCCTTCAGCAGCCTGCGGATCATCGCGACACAGGTGTCGCTGCAGTCCTACTGGGTCGGGGGCGGGCTGGTCGGGGCGCTGACCGGTCGGGCGCTGCCCACGATCGACGGCCTGGACTTCACCTTGACCTCGTTGTTCACCGTGCTGGCGATCGAGGCATGCCGGTCGGGACGGGACCTGCCCGCCCCGCTGCTGGCCGCGGGATGCGGCCTCTTCGCCCAGCTGGTAGCGCCCGGCCAGATGCTCGTGGTGGCGATGACTCTCTACGTTCTCGCGCTGCTCGTGCGCTACCGCTTCACCCGGCCCCAGGAGCACACCAATGCCTAGCACCGGATACATCGTCTCGGCGCTGGTGACCGTCGTGGCCATCACCTTCGCCCTGCGGGCCGTCCCCTTCGCGTTCCTCGGGCGGCTGCGCCAGTCGCACGTGACCGCCTTCCTGTCCCAGCACATGCCGGCCGGAATCATGGTGATCCTGGTCATCTACCTGCTGCGCGGTGTCGATGTCACCACCAGCCCCTACGGACTGACCGAAGCAACGGGCATCGCCGTGACGGCCGGGCTGTATCTGTGGAGGCGCAATGTGCTGCTGAGCATCTTCGCGGGCACCGCGGCCTATGTGCTGCTCCTGCACCTCCTCCCGACGGCACACGGCTGACGGGCCCGTTCCCGCACTTCGGGTGCCGGGTCCGCAGGCCGTCCCCTCCGCCGGTGGGTCAGCCGACGAGGAGCCGGCCGAGCAGGTAGAGGTTGAGACCGGACAGTACGAAAGCCAGGACCGCTCCGAGCCCGGTGGTGAGCGGCCTGTTGACGTAATCTCCCATCAGCTTGCGGCTCCGTGTGAACATCACCAGGGGGACGAGGGCGAACGGGATGCCGAAGGAGAGCACCACCTGGGACATGACGAGCACGGAGTCCGGTGAGAGTCCGACGGCCAGGGCGATCAGGGCCGGCGCCATGGTGACACCGCGGCGCAGCAACAACGGAATCCGGCGGCGGAGAAAACCCTGCATGACGACCTGTCCGGCGTAGGTGCCCACACCGGAGGAGGAGAGCCCGGAGGCGAGCAGGGCCACCGCGAAGGCCAGCGCGGCCATACCGCTGACGGTCTGGCCGAGGGAGTGGTGAGCTGCCTGCAGGCTTCCGCTGTAGTCACCTCCGCGCCGGTGGAACAGGGCAACCGCGACACAGAACATCGCCAGGTTGATCAGTCCCGCCAGCCCGAGGCCGGAGACACAGTCGATGCGCAGGCTGCGCAGCGCGACCCGCTTGGCGAGTGGGGTGCGCGGCGACTGCCGCTGTGCGGTGATGGCGGAGTGCAGATAGATCACGTGCGGCATGACCGTGGCGCCGATGATGCCGACCGCCAGGGTGAGGGATTCGGTGCCCGCGAGGCGGGGCACCATGCCCGCCGCAATGCCTGCGGACGACTGGCCGCCCAGCGCGAACAGCTGGTAGAGGAAGCCGAAACCGATCAGCGACAGCAGGAAGGTGATGGCGATCTCGAAAGGACGGTAGCCGCGGCGCTGGAGGGCGAGCACCGCAAAGCTGATCACCGCAGTGGCGACGCCCGCGGGGAAGAGCCGCACCCCGAAGAGGAGGTTGAGGCCGATGGCGGCGCCGACGAATTCCGCCAAATCCGTGGCGATCACGACCAGTTCGGCCTGCACCCACAGTAACCGCGACACCGGGCGCGGCAGGCTGCGGCGGCACAGGGTCGGCAGGTCCGTCCCGGTCGCCAGGCCGATCTTCGAGGAGAGGTACTGGATGAACATGGCGACGGCATTCGCGACCACCAGGACCCACACCAGCAGATAGCCGAACTTGGCGCCCGCCTGGAAATTCGTTGCGAAGTTACCGGGGTCGACATACGCCACCGCGGCGACGAATGCGGGCCCGTAAAAGGCCCGTCGGGTGCGCCTCACCTCTCTGTGGGCACGCTGCTCCACCGACGCTGTGGTCATCTCGGCTGTGGTCATCTGGGCTGTCCCCTCACGGTGTGTGCTCGGTCCGAATCACTCAAGCTCCTGCGGGCATCTGCGAGACGGCTCCCGTGGCATCCCCCTGAACGCACGGCGGCGCCGCCCCGGGCCAGGCACACCGTGCGCCTGGCACCGGGGCGGCGCCGCGTGGCAGGGCGCTACCGCAGAGGGGACTCCGAATCCGGGCCGACGGGCGGGGTGCCGTAGGTGAAGTAGGTCTCCTGCGGCAGGTTCGTGCCGCCGATCGCCGTCCCCGTGTCGATCTGGTCCATCGTCCAGGTACGGGTCTCGAAGTCCGGTTCGAGTATCAGGATCCCCGGGTCGCCGAACAGCTCGATCCGGTTGCCGCCCGGCTCGAAGACGTACAGGAAGGAGCTCTGGGTGATGCCGTGCCGGTCCGGACCCGCCTCGATGGTGATGTCGTAGTCCCGGAACATCTCGGCCGCGTCGATGGTGTGCTGCTGCACTCCGTAGTAGAAGGCGACGTGGTGCAGCCGGCCTCGGGCTCCCCGCGCGTCCCGCATGACGGCGACGTCATGACTGAGAAGGCTGCTGCTCATCCACACGCCGGTCTCGACACTGCCGTCGACCACCCGCTCATTGGTCCGCAGGCCGAGGTGGCGCTCGAAGGACTGCTTGACCGGTGTGACCTCGCTGGCCAGCAGATTGAGGTGGTCGATGCGCTTGACCGGCAAGCCCTGCAGCGGCTTCTTCGACGGCCGGCTGAGGATCTTGCTCCGCAGCTCCGGCGGAGACTTGTACTTCTCGGCCTCCCACAGCAGGCACATGTGGTGGCCGTCGGGCGTGAGGAACTGGTAGGTCTTACCGTAACCGAACTCGTCCTCGGTCCACTTGCCGTCCTGGTTTCCGTCGCGCATCGACCGGACGCGGCGTTCCAGCGCCTCCGGTGACGAGGTCCGCAGCGCGGCGTGGTCCATCCGGGGCTCCGGACCCTCGGTTATCTTCAGGCTCCACTGGTACGGGTCCTCGTAGCCCCGCAGGTAGACCGACTGCCCCTCGCGCCTGGTCTCGTACATGCCCAGCAGGTCCTTGAAGAACCAGAGGGTGCCGTCCGGGTCCGGTGTGTGTAATTCCACCCGCGCCAAGTGGGCGATCTCGTGGCGGTACATGTCTTCGCTCATGCTTCGGTGCCTTTCTTGGACAGCGGGAGCAGAACTTCTCAAGCGACTGGGCCGCCGGCGCCGGCAAGCTCAACCGGCGTCGCTCTTCCGGGCATTGCGTTCCTCGGTCGTGACGTCGCCGGCTGCCCAGTGCGCGGGGTCGACCTCCCGGACGACCACCCGGATGTTCGCCAGCGGGGCACCCACAGCGCGGTGCGCCGCTTCTGTCAGTTCATGGATCAGCGCGCGGACCTGCTCCGGTGACCGTCCGGATCCCAGGGTCACGTCGATGAACGGCATACTCAGCCTCCTGCGACGGTGATGCTTCCGAGAGTGGAGAAGTGCGCTGCGACGCTCGCGCCCGGCTGGACGTGGACCGCGTCGGTCATTCCGCCGGTGAGGACGATCGCGCCGGCTTCGATGGCCAGTCCCCGCTCGCCAAGGGAGTTCGCGGCGAGTGCGAGCGCCTCTGCCGGGTGACCCTGCACCGCCGCGCCGGTGGCGGAGTCGACCACCTGGCCGTCGACCTCCAGCAGGCATGCTTCGTGCGAGAGATCCATGCCCTCGGGGGAGCGTCCGAGGGGACCGAGCACGAACAGCCCGGAGGAGCTGTTGTCCGCCACCGCGTCGGCCAAGGTGAACTTGAAGTCGCGGTAGCGGCTGTCGATGATCTCGACGCCGCCGTAGACGCGGTCCACGGCGCGCAGGGCGACCGCCGCGGTGACGCCGGGACCCGCCAGCCGCTCCCGCATCACGAAGACGATCTCCGGCTCGGCCCGGGGGTGGATCAGCCGCTGCCGGGGCAGGGGGACGCCGGCCGGCAGCACCATGGCGTCGGTCAGCCATGCCAGGGACGGTGCGTCGATCCCCATCCTGATCTGCTTGGCGCGCGAGGTGAGGCCGAGTTTGACGCCGATCAGCGTCTCGCCTCGCTGCAGCCGCTGCTGCAACGCCTCGCGCTGCACCGTGTACGCGCCCGGCACGTCAAGATCCGGCCAGTGCGCGGTGATGGGCCCGCGAGCAGTGACCGAGCGCTCGGCGTCGAGCAGGACCTCGGCTGCGCGCCGGGCGTCTCCGGAGCGGATTTCCAGTGGCTCGGCCATGAAAAGGCCGCCTCCTTTGATACGGACGGTAGACGGACGGTAGGGCGAACAGTGGGTGGGGGCGTGCGGCTCAGCGTGCGGTTCAGCGTGCGCGCACGGTGGTCACGGCGCCCACTTCGGCGATGCTCGCGGTCACGGTGTCGCCGGGCTCCAGGGCGACGGCCGGGGTGAGGCAGGGGACGAGCACCACGCTGCCGGCGGTGAGGGCGAAGCCCTCCTGGCGTACGGCGTTCGCCACCCACACCAGGGCGTTGACGGGCGAGCCGAGCGCCATGCCGCCCGCGCCGGTGGCGGCCACCTCTCCATTGCGGTACAGCACACAGCCGGACAACCGCAGGTCCACATCCGACAAGGCTGCCGGGGTGCCGCCCAGAACGACGCCTCGGCAGCCGGCGTTGTCGGCGACCAGGTCGAGGACGGACGCCGGCCCGTCCTCGAACCCGGAGTCGGTGATCTCCAGGGCGGGCAGCACACAGTCCACCGCCCGGACGGCGTCCGCCACGGTGACGCCGGGCCCGCGGAGCGGCTCACCCAGCACAAAGGCCAGCGCAGGCTCGATGAGGGGGCGGATGAATTTCCCGCCGAGGGGAATATGGGAGGGAGGGAACATGCTGTCGGTGAGATGGCCCAGAACCGGTTCCGAGGTGTCCATGTTCCGCTGCGCGGTCACGGACACCAGGCCGGCTTTGAATCCGCGCAGCGGGTCGTTGTCCGAGACCCGCTGCCGCAGCTGCGTCCACTGGATTTCGTACGCATCGGACCGGGAGGAAAGGGAACCGTCGCGAACGGCCGAGGGAACCGGCTTCCCGGTCCGGTGGGCGTGGTACAGATTCGCGGCGATGTCCTGCAAGGCATCTGATGTCATGGGGACTCTTTCAAGGAGGCGATCGTCGTGCCCGGGCGTCAGCGAATGCGCAGGACCACGGCGCGAGGCTCGGTAAAGAATTCACGCGAATGCGGCCCGCCTTCTCTGCCGACCCCGCTGATACCCTCGCCACCGAACGGCATACGGAGATCGCGCTCGAAATAACAGTTCACCCATACCGTGCCGGCTTTCCAGCGGGCTGCCATCCGGTGAGCACGGTCGAGATGGGTGGTGAACAGAATCCCGGCCAGTCCGTACGGGCTGGCATTGGCCAGGTGCAGCGCTTCTTGTTCGGTGTCGAACGGGATGACCGTCTCCACCGGGCCGAAAATTTCTTCCCGGGCGGTCCGGGTGTCGTTGGTCAGCCCGGTGATGACTGTCGGCGCATAGTAGAAGCCACGGGCCAGTTCTCCGGTGGTCAGGGGCGATCCGCCGATGAGGACCGTGCCGCCTTCTTTTTGTGCCAGGTCGACATAGCCGTGCACCTTGTCCAGATGCCGTTGCTCGATCAGCGGGCCGATGAATGTCTCGTGACGCTTGGGGTCACCGACGACGATTTTTGCCGCCTCGGCAGTGAAGCGCTCCAGGAAGGCCGGAAGAATCCCGCGCTGTACGAACAGGCGTGACCCGGAGAAGCACACCTGACCGTTGCCGCCGAAGATCGCCTTGATCGATTCGGGTACCGCCACGTCCAGATCGGCATCGTCGAAGACGATGTTCGCCGACTTGCCGCCCAGTTCGGCGGAGACCGGGGTCAGGTGGGGGGCCGCGGCGGCCATGATCCGGGCTCCGGTGGCGCTGGATCCCGTGAAGGTGATGCGGTCCACGCGCGGATCGCTGGTCAGCGGGCCGGCCACCTCATCCGCACCGAAGCCGTGCACGATATTGAGCACGCCCTCCGGCAGCCCCGCGGCAGTGGCCAGTTGGCCGAAGCGGGCCGCTGTCAGCGGGGTCTGCGGGGCGGGCTTGAGCACCACCGTGTTGCCGAAGGCGAGGGCGGGCGCGGCCTTCCACGTGGCGAGCATGAGCGGGGCATTCCACGGACTGATCGCCGAGACGACGCCCGCCGGTGGACGGAGGGAGTAGCCGAGTACCGGACCGTCCGGATATGCCTCATCGGTCGCCATCGCCGCGTAATCAGCGAAGAACCGTAAATTCTGGGCGACCCGGGGCATCTCCCCGTGCAGCGCCTGCCTGATGATCTTTCCGCTGTCCACGGTTTCCAGTATCGCCAGCTCCTCGCGATGCGCGTCCACGGCGTCGGCCACGTCGTGGAGAATTTTACGGCGTTCCTTGGGAGTCATTCTGGGCCACGGGCCCTCGTCGAATGCCCTCCGTGCCGCCGCAACCGCACGCTCACCATCCACTGCGGCCCCTCTGGCCACAGTGCCTATCACCGAATTATCGTGCGGATCTCTGGTCTCGAACGTCTTTCCATCTGCGGACTCGACGGCCTGGCCGCCGATCAGGTGGCGAATGTCTCGCTTTTCTGCCACCGCTCCCGCCCCGGCACCTAATGACACTGGAGACAGCCTCCTCGGCGCAGCGAAAACATCACGCTCCGACCGCCGCGCAGATAGGAAGCAGTGCGGCGGGCCGTAGGTGATGAGTGCGTTGCTTGTCACGGTTGCTTGTCACGGTTGCTGGTCGAGCCGGATTTCCTCACGGCGTCGACGGATATGCCCCCACCCCGCAACCTCATGAAGGATTTCAGAAACGCCTTCTTGCAAGTGCCGCTACATCCTCCATGCGGAGAACCGGGAGAGTCAAGATCTCTTCGGTAACCGGTCGACTACCCTTAGTGCCCTGCGGGGCCTCCGCTAATTGGGTGTGAGAGTTCCGCTTCTGTAATCCGTCATCGGGCTGGCTCAAACCGAGTCCTGCCCACAAAATTTTTGTTGACTGCCCCCTTGCCCACAGGTAACTTCATGAGCACTGGTATCGGCCGGGCTTGAGGCTGCTCGATTGCAGCAATCCGGTTTCGCGTGCATGCTTCCACCGCGTGCAATAATCCCTTGAATCTGTTCGGCCGGAGCGGTCGTGGATTGCCTTGCCGTCCGCCTCGGCGCAGAAAATCATCTTCCCTATTACAGGTCAGATCACGCTGTCCACGCAGGCTGTCGGACTGTGCTCTAAAGCTCTAGGGGGACATGTCAATCATGGGCTCGAGTGCCATGAGCCGTAGCGTCGAGATAGGCGTAGTCGGGGGCGGGGCATCTGCAGTCTGCCTGCTCGACGCGCTTGCTCAGACCCACACACCACCGGGCGGCATCACGGTTTTCGAGCCGTCCCCACATTTATGGCGCGGCCGACCGTACCAGCCGGACCTGGAGACGGTACGGGTGAACATCGCACCCGACGGTATGTCCGTACGCTTCGGCGACAGCGGCCACTTCCCGCGGTGGCTCGCCGACCGGGATGCCACCGCCGGCTCCGGTACGGACTTCGTGGACCCGCTGAACCAGATGCGTTTTATACCTCGTGCCATGTACGGCCTGTATCTGGAGGATGCGGCGCAGGCGGCGTTGACGCAGCTGCGCGAGCGCGGATGGCGCATCGACATCGTCCGGGAGACGGTGTCGACCGCGATGCGGGCCGGCGGGAAAGTGGCCCTGCGGACGCAGAGCGGACAGCAGGCGGTGGTCGACTACACCGTGTTGTGCGTGGGCCGGGGGCAGCCCGGCGACCCGTATGCCCTGACCGGCACGGAAGGCTTCATCGCCGACCCCTACCCGCTGTCGCACTCCCTCACGGACATCGACCCCGATGACACCGTCGGTGTGGTCGGCAGCGGACTGACGGGCATCGACGTCGTCCTCTCGCTCGCCAACGGCGGCCACCGCGGCCGCATTCTGCTGCTCTCGCGCAGCGGGGTGCTTCCTCTGGTACGTCAAAGTCCGCTCCCGCACACCCTGCAACACTTCACGGCCGAGAGGTTCCGTGGCGCGGCGGCACGCGGCGAGACCCTGACGGTCGAGGAGCTGGTCGGCACGATGCGCAGGGAGTTCAGTGCGGCCGGCGAGGACTTCGACTCGGTGGCGAAGGAGATAGCCGCGCTCACCGAAGAGGACCCGGTGCAGCGACTGCGCCGGCACCTGGCCGAAGTGCACTCCCCCCGCCGCGGATTGCGCATCCTCCAGCATGCCGTGCCGGCCACCGGACCGGACATCTGGCCGCTCCTGCCCGAGCAGGAGAAGGCCGAGCTGTTGCGCACGCACTACCGCTCGGTCATGAGTCTGTGCTGCCCCATGCCGCCGACAGCGGCGGCCATGGTCCTGGACCTGATCGACGCCGGGCAGCTGGAGATCATTTCCGGTATCCGGCACATCGAGCGGTCGGGCGGCGGAGGCTTCACCCTGCGCACCGACGACGAGCAGCCGGCATACCGCGCCGACCGCCTGGTCAACGCGGTGAGCCCGTCCTCCCGCAGCCTGCCGCTCAAGGCCGAGGACCTGATCGCTTCCCTGACCGCGGCCGAACTCGCCCAGCGGCATCCGCGCGGCGGGGTGAGGGTGGAACGGGCTACCAGCCGGTTCGTGGTGGACGGCACGGCCGACCCCAGGCTCTACGCACTCGGTGATCTCGCCTCGGGCAGCCTGTTCTTCACCTTCGGTCTTCCCTCGATCGTCGACCGCGCCTACGACATCGCCGACGCCATCCACGCAGACGTCATGGGAAGAACCTCCTCCCTGTGCGGGGCCGACGTACTGCAGAACACCTGACCACTCGCCCGGAGGAATGCCATGACTTCAACGGTCCCGCTGCCGGAACTGGCCGGCGCGCGTAACGATGTCCGTCCCATGACGGGCGACGAGTACCTGGACTCGCTGCGCGACGGCAGGGAGATCTATATCTACGGCGAGCGCGTCGAGGACGTCACCACCCACCCCGGTTTCCGCAACAGCGCACGCTCCATCGCCAGGCTCTACGACGCGCTGCACGCGCCGGAGGCCGAAGGGGTGCTCCGGGTACCGACCGAGACCGGGAACGGTGGGTTCACCCACCCCTTCTTCAAGACCGCCCGCTCCACGGACGACTTGATCGCCTCCCGTGACGCGATCGTCGCATGGCAGCGGATGGTCTACGGATGGATGGGCCGTACGCCGGACTACAAGGCCTCCTTCCTCGGCACCTTGGGAGCCCACTCGGACTTCTACGGGCCCTTCAAGGACAACGCGCTGCGCTGGTACAAGCAGGCCCAGGAACGGGTGCTGTACTTCAGCCACGCGCTGGTGCACCCGCCGATCGACCGGGACAGGCCCGCCGACGAGACGGCGGACGTCTGTGTCCACGTCGAGGAGGAGACCGACGCCGGCCTCATCGTCTCGGGCGCCAAGGTGGTCGCCACCGGCTCCGCGCTGACCAACCACAACTTCGTTGCCCACTACGGTCTTCCGGTGCGCGACAAGCGGTTCGGCGTGGTGTTCACGGTGCCGATGGACGCACCGGGGCTGAAACTGTTCTGCCGGGCCTCCTACGAAATGATGGCCACGGTCATGGGGAGCCCGTTCGACTTCCCGCTGTCCAGCAGACTGGACGAGAACGACGCCATCATGGTCATGGACCGCGTGCTCATCCCCTGGGAGAACGTGTTCATGTACGACGCGGAGGCGGCGAACTCCTTCGCGAACGGCTCGGGCTTCGTCGACCGCTTCACGTTCCACGGGTGCACCCGCCTCGCGGTGAAGCTCGACTTCATCGCCGGCTGCGCCATGAAGGCGGTGGAGATGACCGGCACCTCCGGCTTCCGCGGGGTGCAGGCGCAGATCGGCGAGATCCTGAACTGGCGTGATCTGTTCTGGGGCCTGTCCGACGCGATGGCCAAGTCGCCGGTCCCCTGGGTGGGCGGTGCCGTGCAGCCGAACGTGCGCTACGGCATGGCGTACCGGACCTTCATGGGCATCGGCTACCCACGCATCAAGGAGATCCTGCAGCAGACGCTCGGCAGCGGGCTCATCTACCTCAACTCGCATGCCAGCGACTGGAAGAACCCCGAGGTGCGCCCCTACCTGGACACGTACCTGCGGGGCTCGAAGGGGATCGAGGCGATCGACCGGGTCAAGCTGCTGAAGCTGCTCTGGGACGCCGTCGGCACCGAGTTCGGCGGTCGCCACGAGCTCTACGAACGCAACTACGGGGGAGATCACGAAGCCGTCCGGTTCCAGACCCTGTGGGCCTACCAGGAGTCCGGGGACGCCGAGGTGCTGAAGGGCTTCGTGGACCAGTGCCTGGACGAGTACGACCTCGACGGCTGGACGCGCCCGGACCTGTTCAACCCGGACGAGCTGTCATTCGTCCGCGGCCGCTGACCCCCGGCCGGCCCCGGGCGCGCGACCGCGCTGCCGGTGCCGGCCCCGGCAAGCAAGGAGTTCCCGTGATGGCAAGCAACGGTGCCGCCGACACCGACACCTGCGACGACGCGAGCCCGGCGCGCTTACGCCGGGCACTCGGCCAATTCGCCAGCGGAGTCACCGTGGTCACCACCGTGACGGGCGAGCCGGGCGATCTGCACGCACACGGTATGACCGCGAACGCTTTCACCTCGGTCTCCCTGGAACCCCCGCTCGTGCTCATCTCGGTCGCCGCCGGGACCGCCACGCACCGGCGGATCGCCGGGACCGGCCGCTACGGGATTTCCATTCTGAGTGAGGCACAGGCCCCGTTGTCGCACCACTTCGCGGGCGGCACCCAGCGGCCCGAACTCGTCCGCTTCGTGTGGCGTGACGGCCTTCCCCTGCTGGCCGGCGCACTGGTGCACCTGTCCTGCACGGTCCGGCAGTCCCACCGAGCGGGCGATCACACCCTGTTCATCGGAGAGGTCGAAGGGCTCTGGTGCGGTTCAGGGCCGCCCCTTGTGCATTTCCGAAAGCAGCTGCACACGCTCGACACCCCTCATCACGACGAGATACCGGCGTTGCACGGCGCGCGGGGCCTTCTCGCCGAGGAGCAGACAGAAAGGCCCGTTCATGTCCGTTGACCTTGGTGTCCGCCCGTGGGACCAGTTGTTCGCCCGGCATGTGGCGGGGGACACGGGTGACCAGATCACCGCCATTCTCAATCAGTCCGGCAGCACGGACGCGATCACTCTGTCCGGCGGCTTCCCGCACCCGGAGACATTTCCCGGCCAGGCCATCGCGGAGAGTTTCCCGCGGGTGCTGGAACAGTCCGTCGCGCTGCAGTACAGCCCCACCGCGGGACTTCCCGGCCTGCGGGACTGGTTCTCCGGCCGGCTCGGTGCGCAGGAGGGCGTCCGCCCGGCGGAGAACGAACTCTGCATCACCAGCGGCGGCATGGAGGGCATCGGGCTCATCAGCCGGTGTGTGCTCGACCCGGGTGACCGCGTCGTCGTGGAAGGGCCGACGTTCTTCGGTGCGCTCGTCGGGTTCCAGCGGACCATGGCGCAGGTGGAGGCCGTGCCCGTCGACAACGACGGTCTGGACGTCGCCGCGTTGGAGCGGCTGCTGGCCGCGTCGTCCGGTCCGGTGCCGAAGATCGTGTATGTCATTCCGGACTTCCAGAACCCGAGCGGTCTGAGCATGTCGGTCGAGCGGCGGCATGCGCTGGTCACACTGGCGCGGCGGCACGGAATCCTGATCGTCGAGGACGTCGCCTACCGGGAACTCGGATTCGACGGGGAGCGGCGGCCCAGTCTGTGGGCCCTGGGGCCGGATGTGGTGGCCCAAGTGGGCACCTTCGCGAAGACGTTCGCTCCCGGCATCCGGATGGGCTGGGTGGCCGCGCCGGCCGAGCTCGTCGGCCAGCTGCTGCGCGCCAAACAGAACACGGACCAATGCACCGGAGCGTTGGGGCAGTTGCTGCTGGAGGACTACGGACGCTCGGGGAGGTTCGACCAGGGCATTGCCTTCTCGCGGAAGTTCTACCGTGAACGGCGCGACATCATGGTGGACGCCTTGCGCACGCATCTCCCCGAGAGCATGACCTTCACCCGCCCCATGGGCGGCTTCTTCAGCTGGATCACGGCACCCGCCCACCTGGACACCGTGGCGCTCCAGAAACAGGCACTCGCCGAGAAGGTCACCTATGTCCCCGGCGCCGCGTTCTACCCGGACGGCCGTGGCCGGAACCAGCTGAGGTTGGCGTACAGCCGGGTTCCCGACGAGAAGATAACCGAGGGAGTGCGCAAACTGGCGAGCGTGCTCGACCGGGCGGCGGGCGAGGCACTGTGCGCACGCTAGCGGGACATCCGGGACATCCGGGACCGAACGGAGAGGACGCACAACGGAGAGGACGTACAGGTGCAGACCGTTCACCATGAGCTCGTTCGACCGCCCCAGGAGAAGATCGATGCGCTTCGGGCGCTGCTGTTGCCCGAGTACAGCCCGAGCTGTCTGGTCGCCGATGCCGGGCCACGGATCGGCGCGATCGGAGGACTGCTGTCGGTCAAGCGGGAACACCGCGCCATCGGCCCCGCGCTGACGATCGACCTTCCGGAGGACGGCTTGGTCGACATTCTGCCGGTGCTGCCGACGGCGAAGCCCGGCGACATCATCGTGCTCGCCTGTCACGGCAACACCCGGATGGCGATGTGGGGCGGGCTGATGGCGACCCTTTCGCAGATGGCCGGAATCGCCGGTGCCGTCGTCGACGGCGCCGTCCGCGATGTCGACGAATTGCGGGACCTCGACTTCCCGATCTGGTACCGGGCCACCATGCCGCGTCGCTGTCCTCCCGCGGCACCGCCGGATGCCGACGGGCCCGTGCAGGTCAATGTGCCGGTCCGCATCGGCGGCGAGCTCGTCGAGCCCGGCGACATCCTGGTGGCCGAGGAGAACGGCGTGGGCGTTGTTCCGCCGCAGCTCACCGACGACGTGATAGTGGCGACAAAGCAGCTTCTCGCCAAGGAAAGCACTATCCGAGATCAGATCAACGACGGTGCCACATTGGCCGAACTCCTTGCTCAATTCGGCCATCTTTAACTGCCGATCTCGTAGTGTCGCCGGACGGCGCCCTATGCCATGCTCGCCTGTGCAACGTGCTTGTCAGACAGATGAATTGATGGGACATCACCTGTGTTACGAGACAAGGAGAATGACGTGACGGCTAGCTTGACCGCCGACAGCGCCGGATCGGTCAACGACTTCAAGGTCGCCGATCTCTCCCTTGCGGCGCTCGGCCGCAAGGAGATCGAACTCGCCGAGCATGAGATGCCCGGACTGATGGCGCTGCGCCGGGAGTTCGGCCATGAGCAGCCGCTGGCCGGCAAGAAGATCGCCGGCTCGCTGCACATGACCGTCCAGACAGCGGTGCTCATCGAGACGCTGGCCGCGCTCGGAGCCGATATCCGCTGGGCAAGCTGCAACATCTTCTCCACACAGGACCAGGCCGCCGCCGCGGTGGTGGTCGGCCCGAACGGCACCGAGGACAAGCCGGCGGGCAGCGCCGTGTTCGCCTGGAAGGGCGAGACCCTGGAGGAGTACTGGTGGTGCCTGGAGCAGGTGATGACCTGGCCGGACGGCTCGGGGCCGCACTCCATCGTCGACGACGGCGGTGACGCCACCCTGCTGGTGCACCTCGGGGCCGAGTACGAGGCGTCGGGTGCGGTGCCCTCCGCCGACGAGAACGACCCGGAGGACCACCGGCTCCTGCTGGACACCCTGCGCCGTTCGCTGGCCGACAACCCGACGAAGTACCGGGAGATGGCCAAGAGCATCGTCGGTGTCACCGAGGAGACCACCAACGGCGTCAACCGGCTGTACCAGCTGGCGCGGGAACACAAGCTGCTGTTCACCGGGATCAACGTCAACGACTCGGTGACCAAGAGCAAGTTCGACAACAAGTACGGCATCCGGCACTCCCTCGTCGACGGCATCAACCGGGCCACAGATGTGATGATCGCCGGCAAGCTCACGGTGGTCTGCGGCTACGGCGACGTCGGCAAGGGTGCCGTCGCTTCGCTGCGTGGCCAGGGCGCGCGCGTGGTCGTCACGGAGGCCGACCCGATCTGCGCGCTGCAGGCCGCGATGGACGGACTGCAGGTCGTCACACTGGACGACGTGATTTCCTCGGGTGACATCTTCATCACCACGACGGGTAACCGCGACATCATCATGGCCGACAGCATGGCCAAGATGAAGCACAACGCGATCATCGGAAACGTCGGGCACTTCGACAACGAGATCGATATGGCCGGTCTTGCCAAGGTCGCCGGCATCAAGAAGATCGAGATCAAGCCCCAGGTGCACGAGTGGGTATTCCCCACGGGTAAGTCGATCATCGTGCTGAGCGAGGGCAGGCTGCTCAACCTGGGCAATGCGACCGGACACCCGAGCTTCGTGATGTCCTGCTCGTTCGCAAACCAGACGCTTGCGCAGGTCGCACTGCACACCAAGGGCGAAGAGTACGAGACCAAGGTCTACACGCTGCCCAAGCATCTTGACGAGAAGGTCGCGCGCTTCCACCTCCCCGCTCTGGGCGCCAAGCTCACGGTGCTCACCAAGGTGCAGGCCGAATACGTCGGCGTCGACGTGGACGGGCCCTTCAAGCCGGATCATTACCGCTACTGAGCCCATGCGTTCGCGCAGACCTGCATCGCTGCACAGGTGATTCCTGAACCAATCACTGAACAAGGGAACGTCCGCTTTCGGCATACCGGCGGCGGACGTTCCCTTGTCGATGTGCGCTCACTTACCCAAGGCCGTGAAGTAGCCGTCGAACGGGTGATGTCGGCTATCCCGCCGACCGGCCGAAGAACTCCAGCTCGGCGATGGCCACTTGCTTTGCGTCGGTGGCGCCGTATGCGGTGTGCAGTACCAGCCGTACGGTCATCGCATCCCGTACCGCCACATCGATCCGCTGTGCGCCGCCGTCATTGAGCCGGTGTTGCGAGAGGTGCTGCTTGCCCGCGGAGTCGGTCACGATCAGGTCAAACTCGCGCGGACGGGCCGGGTCGGCGGCCTGCGGGGTGCGCGCCGAAGCTCCGGGCGTGATCACTATGTTGAGGAGGTCGGTGGGCTGACCGAATCCGGCCTCCAGGTACTGGCCGTCGGAGTTGCCCGAATAGCCCGTCCCCCACCAGGTGTTGGAGTAGCCGTCGAACGCGAGCTTCACGTTGTGCCCGGGGCCGGAGTGCGAGGCCTTCCAGGTGGAGGCGGCCGGGGGGACGGGGACGCGCTCGGCGAAGTGGTCCTGTACGGCCCGCGCGACCGGCGGCCCCCCGATGATGCCCCCGACCACGGCGGCCGCGATCACCGCCGCCACCACCGCCCGGGTGATCCACCGGGTGCGGTCGTGGCGCAGCCGTGGCCGCTGCCCCGCGTACGGGCCTTCGGCGGTCTCCGGCGCGGTCTCGGCGAGCAGGGTGGCGCAGCTCCGGCAGAAGTGCCGGCCCGGCGCGTTGAGCGTTCCACAGCTCCGGCACGGTGTGCCGTGCTCGGGCTCGAGGGCCGCCTGCGGGGTGCGCACCCGGGGCCGCGCCGCATCGGGCCGGCCCGGCAGCACGCTGCCGGGTGCCTCCGGAGGCGGGGTGGGGGAGGCGTCCGGTACGGGGACCAGGAGGGCGCGGATGCCGGTGTCGGAGACGCCCCCCTCGCGGGCCGGGCGGGGGGTGGCCGGGCTGTCCCGGCCGTCCCGGCCGTCCGTGCTGTCCGGGCCGCCCGGGCCGCGCCGGGACCGGCCCGCGTCCCCTTCGTTCGCGGGGGCCGACGGGAGCGGGACGGTGGAGTCTGCGCCGGTGCCCTGCTGCGGGACGGCGGCCGGGTGGCGCCCGTCGCCGGTGGCGGGAGCCGGAGCGGAAGCGGGAGTGGCCGTGGGAGTGGCCGTGGGAGCCGTGGGGCCCGATCCCGGTGGGGTGGCGTCGGAGCGTGCAGGGCGGTTCGGGGCGCCCTGGCCGGGGGCCGGTTCCGGGACGTCCGCGGCGGGGGCTGTGGGGGTCGGCTGCGCCGCAGCGCCCGTACGCCCCCGGTCCGCGGTGGGCGAAGATTGCGCCGGCCGGTCCCAGCGCAGGAAGGCTCCACAGGAGTCGCAGAAGGACTGGTCCGACTGGGGGGCGGGGGCGCCGCAGTCGGGGCAGGTGGTGTGGTCGGTGGGCATGGGTCAGGTTCCTTGAGGAGTGAGCAGGTGGGTCACCTCGGCCGCGAAGGGGAGGTGGGCGGGGCGGGCCGCCCCGACGACGGCGCGCAGACGGTGCGGGTCGATGGCGGACGGATCGTGGACCCGCAGGATCACCCGCAGACCCGGGTGCGGCGAGCCGGGAAAGGGACCGAGGGGACGCGCGGACCAGGTCGCGCCGCCGCTCTCGGTGATCTCCGGGCGTACCCCGAAAGCCAGTTGGACGGCGTCCGACAGGCCGCGCCGGGTGCCGCGTACGCGGTGCAGTGAGACGGCCTCGGCCACGGCGCGGCGGCGGGTGGCCAGCGGTTCCGTCCCGTCGAGTTCGGTGCCGACCCACGTGGTCAGCCAGTCGACGAAGTCCTCGGGCGCGAGGGCCGGCGTGAAGTAGCTCTCCAGGCAGTCCAGGACGTTGAAGAGGGGGGCGAGTACGACATCGAGGCCCTCGACGAAGCGCTGGGCGAAGTCGTCGTCGGCGTAGACGGCGGGGAGTTGTCCGCCCAGGGGGTGCGGGGAGGCCATCCCCGCGGGTGTGCCCCTCATCGGGCCTCGATGACGCGGACGCGGTGATCGAAGGGGAACAGGAGGGCGGACGGGGCCAGCTCGATGCGGTCGGTGGCGTCGCCGCGGCGGCCGGTGAGCGGGTCGGCGGGGTGCAGGAGGACCTCGTCGACGAGTTCCACGCCGGGTACCCGCTGCAGGGCCGCGAAGATCTCACCGGAGCGCAGCGGGCGGCCGAAGGGCCAGCCTTCGCCATGGGCGCCGCCGGTCAGCGGATCGAGGTAGGCGTAGAGCGCGTCCAGGGCCTCGGCCCGTACGCGGTCGGCCCGTGCCGCCCGGAAGGAGTGCAGCGTGGCGACCACCGTGACGCCTTGGTAGAAGGGCGGGCCGACCGCGAGACGGGTGCCCAGGGGGCGCCGCTCGTCGAGGAACTGCGTGACCCGGCCCAGCAGTTCCTCACCGGGCACCAGCTGTTCGAAGCGGAGCCGGCCGCCGCGGTCGGGGACGGCCTGCGGGACGACCAGGACCCGGACGGCGTTCTCGCCGGTCTGGCCGGTCGCGCCGCTCTGCCCGGGGTGACCGTTCTGGCCGGGGTGACCGTTCTGGCCGGTCGGGCCGGCATCGGCGCCGGACGCGCTTGTGGTGCTCGCGGCGCCCGTCGAGCGCGCGGCGGGATCGACCGCGAGACAGGCGATACGGGCGGCCTCGGGGGCCGCGCGCCGCGCCAGTTCCTCGTAGTCGCGGGCCGTCACGGCCCGTTCCTGCGCGCGCAGCGCGATCGGCGCGCGCACCTTCGCCTCCTGCACCGTCTCGCCATCGACGCCGCCGCGCGCCGCCTCCCGGTTCTCCACCCGCGCCACGTACGGGATCGAGCTGCGCAGCACCTGGATCGCGCCGCGTGCCACATTCCCCGACCGCCCGCCGCCGGTGCGGTAGTGCGGGGCCCGGATCACCGAGCCCTTGACCGGTACGGCCCCGAACTGCTGTACCGAGCCGTCCGGTTGGCGCACCGAAGGGCCGAACGCGATCTCGCCGGTCGCCTCCTCCAGCGTGATGTGCCGGTCGTGCGGGCCGGAGGACGCGAAGTCGGTGACGACCTGCCACTCCTGCCAGCCGTCCCCGTCCGAGATCTCCAGCCGCAGTGGCGGGCGGTCGGCGACGACGGGCGCGTTCGCCAGGCGGAGCCGCTGGCCGGGCACGCCCGTCGACTCGCCGAGCGGTTCGTCCCGTACCACCTCGGCGTGCGCGACCCTCGTGGTGCCCCCGATGGTGAACGCGGAGGCGGCCCGCACGGTCGGTGAGGCGCTGTAGAACGGCTGGCCGGGCGCGGCCTCGACGACCCGGCAGCGCAGCCAGGCGGCATCCGTCCTGCCGACGCGTGAGACGGTGTGCCCGGCCGGGATGTGCAGCACGACCTCACCGGGCCGGTTGAGGCCGCCGGTGGAGTCCTCCGCGACCTCGCACTCCGTCCATCCGTCGGTGGTCCACGCCTCCCAGCGCAGCGGCGGCTGGCGCGGGTCGACGCCGACCCCGTCCACCCGGCTGTCCAGCCGCAAGACCGCCGCGCACCGCGGCACCGCCGCCGACAGCCCGAACAGGAGGGTGTCGCCCGGCTGCGGGGCGGCCGCGAAGACGGCCACATCGCGGCCGCCGAAGACATCCTGGCCGCAGTCCTCGGGGGTGGTCCCCGCCTCCTGCCGCAGTACGGCCTCCAGTTCGCAGGGCACGACGGTCAGATCGTCCTCGGTGGCGAAGGCCACCGCCTCCTCGGTCTCGGTCCGGCCGGTGGCCACCTCGGTCCCGGCGGGCAGCACGACCGGCTCGGGCTGCGGGGCGGAGAGCCAGAAGGTGACGTCGGCGCGGGCGGCCGAGGGCGGGAAGAGGGTGACTCCCAGCAGGTCGAGGAAGGCCAGATGGTTCTTCTCCGGCACCCGGTTGAGCCGGTAGACGATCTGGTCGGCCATGTGCGCGACGGCCTCGATGAGGGTCACTCCAGGGTCCGAGACATTGTGGTCGGTCCACTCGGGGCAGCGCTGCTGGATATAGCGCTTGGCGTCGTCGACGAACTGCTGAAAGCGACGGTCGTCGAGATGGGGTGCTGGCAGGGCCATCAGGCTTCGCTTTCGGTGGACGCGGTGGAGGGCGATTCCGAGGACGGGATCACATAGAAGGGGAAGACGAGGCTGCGCGGGTTGTTGGTACCGCGCACGCTGTAGCGCACGTCGATGAACAGCACGGAGGGATCGTCGGGCGCCGGGCTGACCTCGACGTCCTGGACCTCGATCCGCGGCTCCCAGCGGTCGAGCGAGGACCGCACCTCGTAGCGGATGCGCCCGGCGGTCGCCTCGTTGACGGGGGCGAAGACCATGTCGTGGACGGCACAGCCGAACTCCGGCCGCATCGGGCGCTCGCCGGGCGCGGTGGCGAGGACGAGCCGGATCGACTCCTCGATCTCGCGCTCCCGGCGGGCCAGTGCGATACCGCCGCCCGCGTCGGTACGCAGCGGGAAGGTCCAGCCCGCGCCGACGAACTGTTCACTCATGTCCGGTGCCCCCCTTGAGATGCATGTCCCTCAACTTCCTCAAGCCCCTAGAAAGGAATGCCGTTGCGCAGGACGGCCGGTGCGTTCAGCGTGACCGTGGCCGGCGAGTTGATGGCTGCCGCGGCGCCCGCGTTGACGGCCACCGCGCCGACCGCGGAGACGGAGACCGCCCCGACCGAGTTGACGGCCACCGCGCCGGCCGACTTGAGGCTGATGGCGCCGGTCGCGTTGATGTCCGCCACGGCCCCCGCCGCGACGCCGAACTTCGCGCCCGCCTTGATGTCGACCGCCCCCCCGGCGCTCATCGTCAGCGAGCCGCCCGCGGTCAGCGACAGGTTGCCGCCCGCCTTGATGCTCACATTCCGGGTCCCGGTGATGGAGACGGAACCGTCGCTGCGGATGGTGACCTGGGTGCGCGTCTCGTCCAGGTGGACGGTGAGCTTGCCGTTGCCGGTCTGCAGCCTGATGCCGCTCTTCATCCGGGACTTGGCGTCGACGAGCTCGACGGTGTGGCCGCTGCGCGAGGCGAGGGAGCGCCAGTTGACCCGGCCGCTGGTCGGATCCACCGCGGGCAGCCCGTCCGGGTCGGGGGTCGGCTTGTCGATGCCGTTGTAGAGCCCGGCGAGGACATACGGGTGCTCCAGCGAGCCCCGGTCGAAGGCGCACAGCACCTCGTCGCCGACCTCCGGCAGGATCAGTCCGCCGCCCCGCACGCCGCCCAGCTGCGCGACCCGGCACCAGTCGCTCTCGTAGCTGTCCGACAGCCAGGGGAAGCGCAGCCTGACCCGGCCCAGCTTGAGCGGGTCCTTGGCGTTGCTCACCAGCGCCATGGCCACGCCCGGCATGGGCGGCGCCGTCTCCGCGCCGCCGGACGCGAGCCCGTACAGCGACCGGAACTGCCGCCCCGAGACGGTCAGCCAGGTGGTGAACTGCCGCCCGGACTCGAAGACATGGCGGACGCCGGTCGCGGTGTACTTGCCCTCGAACGGGAAGCCGGCGCCCTTGAGCGCGACGGGCAGGCCCGGCTTCAGCTGCGGATTCCCGGTGACCGCCACCTCCAGTTCCGCGAAGGAGCCCGCCACATCGTCGGCAAGCGCGCGGGCGGCATGGGTGACCTGGGCCTGGGTGGTGAACGGCGTTTCCGTGGCGGTCAGTTCGGCCGTTCCGAAGGGTTTGCTGAGCGCCGCGGGCGCAATATCGGCGACGATGTCCTTGCTCGCCGTGGCCGGGGACTGTGCGGACAGCGCGCGCTTGGACCGCATGTCCCAGCCACGCGCGCCCGCCTTGTTGACCTGCCCGGCGGCGGTGACCGCAATCCGGCTGTGCAGGGCGTTGTGGCCGAACTCCAGGACGTACGGGCTCTGCGCGGCCGGCGTGGTGTCGGCGGGCGCGGACGCGGCCGGGGCGAGCCTGCCGAACTGCAGCTTGCCCTTGGGGTCGAAGGAGAGATGGACGTCGTTCTCCTGGGCGAGGCGGGCCAGGAAGTCCCAGTCGGTGATATTGGGCTGGGTGGCCAGCTCGTAAACGGTGCGGGTGGCCTCCACCTTGCCGAGCGAGAGCTTGTTGAGGCCGGCGAGGCGGCGCACGATGTCGCTCGCGGTCATGTTGGGGTAGCCCGCGACGCGGTGATTGCGCAGCAGCCGGTGCCCGGGGTCATATCCCCGGACGACCAGCGACTTGCCGCTCGCGTCCGCGTCCACTTCGAGAGCGGTGACCTCGCCGGTCAGCATGGGTGTGCCGCGCTGCCCGTCCGTGAAGGGCGACAGCACCGTCTTCGCGCCGATCTTGATCTGCGGGAAGGTCTTGAGGATGTCCGAACCCGTGTCACTGAAGGTGAGCTGGAAGGCGGACGGCACATTGACGCTCGAGTCCACCCAGCCTGCGGTGAGGAGGGCGGCGAGCTTGTCGGGCAGCGGCGTGCCGCCGATCTCGACGTGCAGGACGCTGGTGTACGTCTTCTCACTCATCGGATGTTCTCGCAGGTCATCGGGCGGCCTCGGGGGTTGTGGGGTGGCCGGTGGGGTGGCCGGTGGGACTGTGCGCGGGACGGCTTCGGGGGCGGCCTTCGGGGCGGGCTTCGAACCGGCCTTCGGGAGGGCCTTGAGGAGGGCCTTCGGGAGTGCCTTCGGGAGGGGCTTCGTCGGCGGCGGGCAGCAACAGCTCCGTACCCGGCCGAAGCCGCATCGGATCGTCGATCCCGTTCGCCTCCGCGATCAGCCGCCAGCGGGTCGCGTCCCCGTACTCCCGCCAGGCCAGCGAGGCGAGCGAGTCACCCGCGACCGTGCGGTGGATACGGCGGGCGGAGAGCGCGCCGGAGGTGGGGTTCTGCCCCTTGGTGGGCATGGCCACCTCGGTGAGGGACAGGGTGCAGGTGGCGCGGATCGGCTCCCCGGTGGGGTTGAAGAGGGTGTACGTGGCGCTGACGCTCGTCACGTACGCCACGAACTGGACCGTGTTGAACGACCCCCAGGAGAACCGCACCCAAGGCGGCGAAGGACGCTTGGAATTGACGCTCTGTGCCGTCACCTCGCAGCAGGACAGCAGCAGTTCGATCTGCTTCTGCACCTTCCCGGAATTCGGGGTGCCGGAGGCGTCCAGGAACACTTCCAGCTGGAGCGTGGCGGGCCGGGTGCCGGTGAACTTGGGCGGTGCACCCCGCATATAGGCAACCGCGGGCTGGGTGTGCCACTCCGCCTCCCGCCCGAGTTGCAACTGGGTCGGATTGAACTGGAACTCCACCTCGCCGATGCGGCCGCCGATGGAGCCGCCGAGGTCGGTGGGGGGCTGGTGGATCGACAGCGCGGCCCGTACGAGGCTGGCGCCCGCCTTCCCGCCGGTCGGTGCGGCCACCTCAGGCACCTCCCGCGTCGGTGAACCCGTGGTGTGCGATCTCCAGCGTCTCGGTCGCCACACCCGGGCTGGCCGGGTCCAGACTCGGCCCCTGCCAGCGCACCGGCAGCACCTCCACCAGGCCCCACTGCGCGACGATCGAGCCGTCGGCGCGGAGCGCGGCGATCTGGGCGGTGGGCCTGCTGATGCCGGTGGCGAGCGACGAAATCCAGGCGGCCACACGGGAGGTGTCGGCGGTGAGGGGACGGGTGAGGCGGATCGTGGAGAACGTCACGCGGGTGGGCAACTGCCAGACGAAACCGTTGTTGCCGCCCTCCTGCCGCTGCTCCACCTCCACCTCGGAGGCCAGGCCGTCGCAGCCGTTGAACAGCCCGAGGTCCTGGCCGTCGATGGTCAGCTTGAAGAAGACGGTGGAGCCGGGGTCCTGGGCCTGGGGCATGGTGGGTGGTCTTTCAGGTGGGGTGGCGTGGTGGGGCGAGGCTCGCCGGGGGCGGGTGTGGGCCGGGGACGGGCCGGGAGGGGCTCGGGTCAGCGGCCGTGATCGCGTAGTCGGCCGATGCGCTCGCGGTCGCCGCGCAACTCGGCACGGAGCAGCCGAGAGAGAGGCGCTACGAGCCGGCGGGCGAGGGCGTCCAGGGTGGCGGGGTCGGTGGGATCGGTGGGGGCGGCCGGGGCAGTGGGGGTGGCTTCTGCGGGTGCTGCTGTCGTGGTGGTGGCTGTGGCGGAGCCGGGGGCCCGCTGGATCGGCCGGGAGGTCACCGCCGGCGCGCGGCCGGGGGGTGTGGCTGACGGCGCGGGTCGGGGAACGGCGGTCGGCGCGAGGGGCTGAGGAGCCGGAGCCCGAGTCGCGGCCGGAGCCGGGGCCGGAGCCCCGGGAGCGGTTGGTGCACGCTGCACCACGGGCATGCCGGGGGCGGCCGGTGCGGTCCGGACCGCACGAGGCGGAGTGAGCGACTGGCCGGGTGTCCGTGCCGGGGCCGGTGCTGATCCCGGCTTCTGCAGGGGGACGGCTGGGACACTCGCCCGTAGGGGCGCCGCTCCTCTTGCGTGGGCTGTGCCTGCCGCGGCGAGTGTGCGTACCGCGCCTGCTGCGCCTGCTGCGCCCCCTGTGCCCGGCATGCCGACTGTGCCTGCCATGCCGACTGTGCCCGCCGTGTCGACTGTGCGCGTCGCGGGGCGGAGGGGGACGGCCGGTGCGGGCTGCACGCTTGACCGCTGCACTGCTGCGGGGCCGGCGGGCTCCGGCGCGGTCTGCCCGGTGGGCCGTTGCCGGGCGGCTGGGTCCAGCGCACGTGCCGACGCGAGCGGCGCTCGCCGGACGGCGGGTCGAGCGGCGAGAGGAGCGGGGGCGCCGTTCGTCAGCACTCGGCTCGTCGGCGTACGGGATTCGCCGGGGTGGGATTCCGCAGGGTGGGATTCCGCCGTACTGGATTCCGGCGTGCGGCTCTCGGGCGTGCGGCTCTCCGACGTACGCCTCTCCGATGTACGCCTCTCCGATGTACGCCTCTCCGATGTACGTGTCGTCGTCAACGGCCGTGCGGGTACGGGAGGTTCGGAGGGCGCCGCGGAACGCTGTACCTGGGCCTGGGCCTGGGCCCGGGCCCGGGCCGGGGTTGCGGCTGAGGTGGGGGCTGGGGCTGGGGTCGAGGCTGAAGTCGGTGCCGGGTTCGGTGCCGGGTTCGGTTTCGAGGTCACTGTTTGGGCCGCTGTCGGGGCAGGGACAGGCGTCGGTGTTTGAGCCGTCGTCGGCGTCGTTGTCCCTGTAGGCGTAGGCGTAGGCGTAGGCGTAGGCGTAGGCGTAGGCGTCGGGGCAGCATCCTGGCGTCGGATCGCGGCGGACTCGACGGGTGCGCCGATCAATGGCTTGCGCTGGATCGCGGGTTGCGAGGGCTGCCCAGGGCCGGGCGTACGGCCCTCGTCGGCCGGAGACCGCACCGGCTGCGCGTCGGCCGTGCTGGGCGCGGCCTCGACCGGGCTGCCGGACTCTGCAATCGGGAGCAGCGGAGCACCCAGTCCCAGGCGCTGACCTCGCATTCCTGTGGACCGCCGCGCGGGCCGGTGGGCAGGTTGTCCCACCGCTCGCTGGACCGGCTGGCGCGTCCGGTCGCCGGAGCTCGTGGACGGGCCCGCGGACGGCCTCGGGGACGGCCTAGGGGCCGGATGATCGCTGGTGTCGGCGTCCGCGCGGGGGCGCGTGCGCTCGGACGAGGAGGTATGCGAGGCCGGTCGTGGGTTCAGGGCAGGGCCCGGGCTTGGTGGTGTGGCTGGAGCCGGCGGGACCGAGTCACTGCTGGGTGCCGGGGCGACGCCAGGTGCCGCGTCCCTGCTCAGGACGTCCTCCGGTGCGCTGCTCTGGTTCGGGGCAACCGGCCGGGCTGGGCCAACAGCTCGCCGCTGTATGACCGGTTGGGGGACGTCGGGTCGTACAGCTGCGGTGGCCGGTTCCGTACCCCCGCCCGCCGGTTCGGCGGCAGGGGCGCGGGGGGAAGGAGGAGAAACAGGGGGCGCCGCTTCGGCCCTCGTGGTGGGTGCCGGTGCCGGTGCCGGTGCCGGTGTTGGTGCCGGCGCTGGCGTTGCTGCTTCGGTGCGTTGCACAGGGGCGTCGGCCGGCGAAGAGGCGGGGGAGGGGGACGGGCTGATGCCGCTGCTCCCCGTACGTGACGAGGTGGCTGTCCGCAGCCTGCGCGGCGGCATTGCGACCTTGCCCGCCGAGGTGAGCGGGGACCGCACTCCGGCAGCCCTCCGTACGGGCATGGCTACGGGCATGGCTGAGGGGAGGGCCGCCGACCTCACCCCACGCGAAGCGGAGCGAGCGGCCTCACCTCCGCCACCGGTGACCGCCTCGCCACCGGTGACCGCCTCGCCACCGGGCACGGCCTTGCCACCGGGCACGGTCGTCGCACCGGTCGCGACCTCGGCACCGGGTACGACGGTGCCGCCGCCACCTGCCTTGCCCGCACCCCCGGATGCCGACTCGGCCCTCGCCGACCGGGGCCGCCCACCCCGCAGGGGGCCCGGCGGCGTGCTGGACGGCGTGCTGGACGGTGTGACGGACGGCAGGGCAGGTGGCAGGGCAGACGGTGTGACGGCCGACGGTCCGGCCGCCGAAGCGACCGGAGGCGTGCTCGGCGAGATGACCGATGCTGCGCCCGGCGCGTCGTTCCGCGGGGTCGCGGCCGACACCTCGCCTCCCGAAGACGGCTGACGAGGAGCGCGCGAGCCAGTCGTCGGGGTACGCGGCGCGCCACCCGAGGACGCCGTCCGCTGTACGGCACCGGCACCACGGGGCTCGGTACGTGCCGCGCTCCCGGTCTCCGTATGTGCCGCATCCCGGCTCTCAGCGCGTACCGCACCACGGGTTTCCGTACCTGCCGTACCCCGGACTTCCGGACGTACCGCAGCCCGGACTTCCGGACGTACCGCACCCCGGGTCTCGGGACCTACCGCACCCGGCGTTTCCGTACGTCCCCCACCCGGCGTTTCCGTACGTGCCCCACTCGGCGTTTCCGTACGTGCCCCACCCCGGTTCTCCCGAGGTGCCCCACCCCGGGCGCCTGGACGTACCGCACCCCCGGACCGCCCGGCTTGAGGCTCGGAACGTACCCCAGCGCCCTGCCCGGCCCCAGCGCCCTGCCCGGCCCCAGCGCCCTGCCCGGCCCCAGCGCCCTGCCCGGCCCCAGCGCCCTGCCCGGCCCCAGCGCCCTGCCCCGAGCCAGCACCCTGCCCCAAGCCCGCGCCTCGACCCAAGCCCGCGCCTCGACCCAAGCCCGCACCTCGCCTCGAGCCCGCCCCCGGCGCGGCAGTGAACCAGGAGGCCGCCGCCGTGCTCCCGTCCTCGTCCTCATCCACCCGACCCGCGACCGGAAGCCGCTGCATCGGCAGTCCGAGGTCGACGGGGCGGCCCACGACGGGAACCAACGCATCGCGCAACACACCACCGGGCGCCGAGGCACGTACGTCATGCCCCAGCTCCCCGCCGAAGGAGGGGTTGCGGTGCGCGCTCAGCGACGCGGCGAAGCCGGCCTCCGCGATGGTGCCGGGCGCGCCCAGGACCCGCTGGATGGGGGGCACGGCGGACCAGCCGCCCTCGCCACCACCTTCCGCGCTCCCGGCAGAAGCATCATCCGCAGCCGCCCCGACCTCAGGCCCCTGCGTATGCTGCGTACCCTGCGCGCCCCGCGGACCCCGCCGCCACCTGAACAACCCCATCCTCCGTCACTGCTTCCCTTCAGCCCGCTCCACCAGGGCGGCGATCTGTGACACGTACGCGCGCCGGTCGGCGTGTTCGAGGTCGAGGATGTCGTCGATGCCCCAGTGGAAGTGGTAGGCGAGATAGGCGACTTCCTCCTCGATACGCCCGGTCGCGTACGTCACGATTCCCCCAGGCGGCTCCCGGCCAGCTCCACTTCGAAGGGCTCCTCGCAGTGCGGGCAGGACACCGCGGCGCGGGTATGCCCCTCCGCATTGATCTGCCGGTAGAAGTCCTGCAGAAAGGCCAGGTCGGAAGCGAACATGTTCTCCACCGTCCCGTCGTGCACGGAGGCGAGCGTCCCGAGCCGGGTGATGACCCGGCCCAGCAGGACGACCGACAGATACGCCGGGTTCTCGCGTACGCGCACATCCCGCAGCGGGATCAGCTCGTCCCGTGCCGTCGCGAGCCGCATCGCGCCGTTGCGGTGGACGGTTCCGGACTCGTCCACGAACCCGCGCGGCAACTCGAACTCGAATTCCGTACGCAAGGTCTCGCGCTGCTGTGGTGCCCCCGCCGGGCCGTCGCGCCGCATTACTCGATGACCAGCTCTTCGAAGACGATGGTGACCTGCTCGGTCAGCGCGGCGGCGTCGCCCGCCTTGACCCCGCTGGTCTCCACCTTGCTGCACCAGGCGTTGCGCATGTTGTAACGCTTCACGGGGTTGTTCTGGTAGTCCATCATCATGATGGTGGCGTTCTTACGGGCCGAACCCATATCGCCCGCAATGGACTTGTTGATCCATTCGCTGAACGCGCCGCTCTGCGTCATACCGCGCGTCACCGTGCATTCGCCGGCCTTCTTTGTGCCGGGCATCTTCTTTACGACGGGCTTTCCGTCCGCCGAGACCTGCTGGTATTCGATGACGTCCTGCTCCATGGTCAGACCGCTGACCTCCTGCAGATATTCGACCATCACGCCGTCGATCTGCAGGCCGAAATTGTGTGAGGTGAGGGCATCACCGGGCTGAAGGGACAAGGTGGTTCACTCCTGTGGGAAGAAACATTCTGTACGGGCGGGGGAAGGACGAGAGAGGGGGAGACGGAGGGGGAGACGGAGGGGGGAGAGGGCTGGAGGCCGCGGGCCCGGGCTGTTGTTACTCCTCCAACTCCCCGCCGCCGCCCGAGAACTGGGCGAGCCGGAAGACCACGAACTCGGCGGGCTTGACCGGCGCGATGCCGATCTCGCACACGACCCGGCCCAGGTCGACGGACTCGACAGGGTTGGTCTCCGCGTCACACTTCACATAGAACGCGTCCTCGGGCCGCTGCCCGAACAGGGCGCCCGAGCGCCACTCGTTCACCAGGAACGCCGAGATATTGCGCCGGATACGGGCCCACAGCGCCTCGTCGTTCGGCTCGAACACCACCCACTGGGTGCCGATCAGAATCGACTCCTCCAGGTAGTTGAAGTAGCGCCGTACGTTCAGGTAGCGCCAGGCCGGGTCGGAGGCCAGGGTCCGCGCGCCCCACACCCGGATTCCGCGTCCGGGGAAGGCCCGGATGCAGTTCACGCCGACCGGGTTGAGCAGGTCCTGCTCACCGCGGGTGATCTGCAGCTCCAAGTCGACCGCCCCACGGACGATTTCGTTGGCCGGGGCCTTGTGGACGCCGCGCTCGGAGTCGTTACGGGCCCACACGCCGGCCATGTGACCGGACGGCGGAATGGTGCGGGTCTGGCCCGTCGCCGGGTCGAAGGCCTTGATCCACGGGTAGTAGAGCGCGGCGTAGCGGGAGTCGTAGCCCGCGACCTCCTGGCGCCACTTACGGATGTCGCGCGCGTTGAGCGCCGGCGGCGGGTCCAGGACCGCCATCCGGTCGCCCATCAGCTCGCAGTGCGCGACCAGGCCCAGCTGGACGGCCTTGACCTGCTCCAGGTCGATCAGCCCCTGCTGGTAGGCGGCCATCAGGTCGGGGACCGCCACCATGTTGATCTCGTCGAGCGCCTCCAGGCCGCCGAAGCCGGTGCGGTCGGCGGAGTCGCCGATGAACTGGCCGGAGGCGAGCCGCTCGCCCGCACCGGGTGCGGCGGGGACGACGGGCGCCGGGGCGGGCGGGGCCAGTGTGACGCTCTGTGCGTCCGGCTTCGCCAACTGCCCGGCCGGAGCGGCCTCTTCGACGACAATCGCCTTGGACCGCTGCTTCACCTGCGTGACGACATAGTTCCGCGAGCTCTTCTTCGCGCTGACGTCGAAAGACTCGACGACCTTGTCACCGTCCCTGACGACCAGCTTGAACCGGTCGGCGCTGCCCTCGCCCTCGACGTCCTGCACCTCGACGGTGAGCGCCCCGGCGCCCGCGGAACCAGCCGCGATCGCCGCGACCTTGAAGGCCCCGAGCATGCTCGGCTCCCCGGCCGTCAGCGCCCTGGGCGCCTCGGCTGCCACGGCGGCCTGCGGCTCTCGGTCGCCGGACCCGCCGACCCGCACCACATACGCGGCGGTTCCGCCGTTGTTGAAGAACCCGTACACGGAGTGCGCGAGGTAGTACCCGTCCGTGAACTCACCGAAGGCGGCCACGTACTGGGACCAGTTCGTCACCAGCGTCGGCTCGTTGAGCGGGCCGGTGGGCGCCAGGCCGACAAAGGCCGCCACCGACGTCCCGACCCCTTCAATGGGCCGCGATCCGCTGGCGACTTCCTCGACGTATACGCCGGGGGACAGGTAGGTGGGCATGTTCTGTTACTCCCTGGATGTGGTACTCGGCCTGTTGGCCTTTTCGTCGGGGGTGGCTCGGCAACGCAAGATCGTGCCGTGCGGGGGTGCGGGGTGCGGGGGTGCGGGGTGCGGGGAATCAGGGCATCGCGTACTCGAAGGTGGAGGCGAACGAACCCATCGAGGTGGCTGCGATCTTGTCGCACCCCGCGTAGAACTCTTCCTCATCGTTCGGGTTGAAGCCGTTGGCGGAGACCAATTGGGCGAGCGCTTGGTACTCGTTGACCGCTCGCCTCTTGAAGTCCTCGTCGTCCTGGTCCACATCCGTATCGCGATGAAATTGAGATTCCTTTGACCCGCCGGTAGCGGAATTCCCCTTGGCCTTGGCGAAGACGGCGTACGTGTTGAGGGCCTCGTGCAGCGTTCCGGCGGCGCCGGTGACCACCTGGTTGAAGGCGGCGATTGCCACGGTCGGATTGGCTGCGGCACGGCGGAATTCGGCGCCCTGGATGATCGCGACGACCTTCGCGCAGTACTTACGGCCGTCCTCGCTCATCCCGTCGAAGTTGTATCCCGACTCGGTGAGGGCCCGGATGAAGTGCTTGGCGAGTTCCTTGTCCGACAGGCCGCTGGCATTCCTGGCCCGTTCGAAAAGTGCCTCGTACTCTCCTTCCTGGGGGCCGCCCAGGACGAAGTTACCGGTATGGCTGATGGAGTAGGAGTTCCCGGTCGGCTTGTGCCTGAACGGATTCACCATCTTCTGACGGTTGCGGAACGCATCAAGGTTCTGTTCCGTGCCGCGCAGGGACAGTCGTCTGCGCACCTCGGCGAGGCGACGGCGCTGGGTGGCTTCGGGGAGTTCCACTTCCATGTCGTGCGGATCCGGCGACCCGGACCCGGTCTTGATGGCCGTGGGAACCACGGGAGGAAGGTGGGCCGCCGATGCCTTTTGGATCCGTATTTGGGCGGTATCCAGGAGTTGCTCGTACGTCTTGCGGCCGAAGTCCTGATCGGCTTCTGCCATGCTGACGATTTCTTCCCGGACCCTTTCCTTGAATTTCTCGTCCCACTGGTCGTGGCGTCGCTTTCCCCTTTTGATGAGTTCCGCGAGGGGGAGGACATCGTCAGCGACCTTGACGGCTTTGTTCCCCAGATGGAACGTGCGCTGCACGGGCCGCCCGTCCGGGTTTCCGTGGCCCGGGGTGGGCGCGGTGCCGGTCGTGCGCTGCACGGGACCCGGGTCTGCCAGCGCCCTGTGCGCCTTCGCCTCCGCCTCCCGCTCGAACCGGTCGGAGGGGTCGCTCACCTTCGTCCCGTCGCCCCGGTCCGTCCCCGCGACCGGGCCGCTCCGCTGCTGGATGACGTGGGTGAGCTCATGGGCCAGCATGTGACGGCCCGCGGCGGACGAGGCGTCATAGCGGCCGCGCTGGAAGACGAGGTGCGAACCCGACGTATAGGCATGGGCGTTGACCGCCTCGGCCGACTCGTGCGCGGCGGTGTCCGTGTGGACGCGCACGTCGGAGAAGTCGGCGCCGAGGCGGGATTCCATGTCCGTACGGACCGGATCGTCGAGGGGGCGTCCGGGGGTGCGCAGTACGCCCTGGACAGTGGAGCGCTGTACGGGCGGGGGCGCGGTGTGGCCGCAGGCGGGGCCGTGCCGGTGCTGCTCCTGGGAGGCCAGGGCGGCCGAGAATACCGCGTTGCCCACGGCCCGTTGGAGGGCTGCGGCCGCCTCCGGAGCGAGGCGCCCCGCCTTGCCGGCCGCTGCCAGGCGGGCCGCGTCAAAAGCGGGGGAGGGCGAGGTGCGCGCGGCGCGCGGCGTCCCCGCTCGGCCGCTTCCCGAGCCGGGCTGCCGGTCCTCTGCCCGCATGACGTACCTCCCCCCTCACCACTGATGCCATTTCTGCGCCCTACTCTCTCGACCCTGGCCGATGGGCGGGCCCGGCTGTAGAGACGAACGGGCGCCGTCGGGGGCAGAGCGCGCTGCCCGTTAGGTCACGTGGCGGAAGCCGACCGCTCCGCGTAGGCCAGGTTCTGGGCACGGATGGCGTTGTCGAAGGACTGGTCGGTACCGGCCCGGCCGTACAGCGCGAAGTAGCCGAGGGACTTGCCGTGCTGCAGTGCACTGGTGCGGTCGGCGGCCGCCTCGTAGGTGAGGGTGTCGTCGCCGTCGCGCAGGATGACGGAGGCGAAGTGGTTCGCCCAGCCGTCCGGCGCCGCTCCGGTCAGGTCGATGAAGTGGTTCTCGCCCACGGCGGGTGCGGGGCGTCGCACGCTGAGGCCGCCGTCCGCCGGCCTGCCGATGAGCTGCGCCGCGGCTGCCTGGCAGTCATTCGGGAGGGTGATCAGCAGCTCGTGCACGAGGGCCTCCTGGTTCTCGACCGAGGGGAGGCCGGAGAGGAAGGCGGCGGTCAGGCCCGGCATGAGGACGGCGAGGTCCGTCAGCCCCTCCCGGCCGGCACGTTCCGGGTAGGGGAACCGCGTGGCGATCCAGCCGCCGCCCATGGTGGCCAACGCAAGCTTCATGGCTTCGGCCCGCAGGCCGTCGACCGTGGGGCCCGGCGGTTCGGTCCGTGCCTGGAGTGCCGTCACGATGCGCTGGGTGAGCGCGACGAGCTGCCTGACTTCCGGGGGGTCGGTCAGGGACCGCTGGTAGGCGGCCCGTTTTTCGCCGCGCCGTGCTGTGCTGTCCCCGCGCACGGGCTCGTGACCGGCGTCCTCCGGGTTCCGGCCCGCGGCCCGTACGGCGGCCTCCGCCCTCGCCGAGTCCTTGTAGACGGGCAGCACCCGGTGCAGGGTGCGTTCACCGACCTGCACCGCTGCCCCGCGCTCCAGGGTGATCGCCACCCGGTCCTGAGCGTCGAGATCGCGTGCGGCGGCCGCGATCATGTCGGCGTCGGCGTATGCCTCGTAGCGGCCCCGGATCGCGATGCCGCCATGTGCGGAGACCTTGTCGAAGCCGAGGGCGGCCTCCCCCTCCGCGTACCGCTGTATGTGCTGCGTGTGTGGTGGGCGCCGTGCGTGCTGTGGATCTTGTGGGTGCCGGGGGGCTCCGGTGTTCTCCTGCAGCGGGGCCAGTGCGCGGGCGACCGCCGCATTCCCCGCTGTCCGTTGGAGGGCGAGCAGCGCATCCGGCCGCTGGAGGGAGGGGGCAGAGGCGGGGGTGCGGGGGCGTTCGGAGCCGCGGGCCGCGGTGCGTTTCGCCGGTTCCTCTCCCGTGACCCGCCGTTCGCGTGCGTGCACCATGGCTCCGTTCCGGCGGCCGGTGGCTTGTTGGTTCGTTGGTTCGTTCTGGGTGGCCCCGTTGCGATTTTCGGTCGCAGTGGTCGTCGCCTCCAGAGGCGGGAGGGGAGCCGAACGGGCAGAGCAGTTGCCCTGCCGGACACCGCTGAGTGTCGGCGGGTACTGGCGAAGCACCGGCGAGGACCGGCGCGAAGCCCTGAGGGTCGGAGAAAAAGGGAGGATTTACCGTTGGGTCAATATCGGACATTTTCTGGTCTCTTCTGTCCGTGCGCTGAGCTAGTTTGGTAAGGCCGGTACATCAGTGCTGGTCCCAAGGGTGGTGGCGTTGCAGGTCGACAGGGGCAGGGGAGCGAGCTGGTAGTGCTCGGCGACGCGGACGTGGTGGACATTGTGGACGAGTGGGAGGGCCGGGCGGAGGCGAGCAGCCCGGACCGGGGGGACCGGTTGCGGTTCCAGGTGCTCGGACCGGTGCGGGCCTGGAGGGGGGACCGTCCGCTGGATCTCGGCCCGGCGCAGCAGCGCGCCATGCTGGCGGTGCTGCTTCTGCACGGGGGCCGGCCCGTATCCGTAGCGCAATTGGTGGACGCGCTGTGGGGCGAACGGCCGCCACCGCGGGCGGTGGGAACCCTGCGGACCTACGTTTCGCGGCTGCGCGGACTGTTGGAACCGAACCGCAAGCCCCGGCAGCCCTCGCGTCTGCTGGTGTCGTCGGCCGGCGGCTACGCACTGCGGGTGCCGGACGAGGCACTGGATTCGATCGGGTTCGAAGGACGGCTGGTCACCGCGCGCCGGTTACGGGCGGCGGGCGACACCGCCGGCGCGTACATGCAGCTGAGGGGTGCGCTGGCACTCCCGGAGGGCGTGGCGCTGGCCGGCCTGCCCGGACCGTACGCTCAGCGGCAGCGCGACCGGCTCACCGAACTGTGCGTCACCGCTCAGGAGGAGCTCTTCGACTGCGTGGTGGAGTTGGGCCGGCAGGTCGATTCGATAACCGACTCGATCGCCGGACTGCGCGCCTTCGCCGCCGAGCATCCGCTGCGCGAACGCGCCCAGGCCCTGCTGATGCTGGCTCTGTACCGCGAGGGCCGCCGGGCGGAGGCCCTCGCGGTGTACGCGGCCACCCGCCGCACCCTCGACGCCGAACTCGGCGCCGAGCCGGGCGGCGAACTCCGTGCACTGTACGAAGCGTTGCGCGACGGGTCGGGGGGATATGGGGCCGGGCCCGATGCGGTGTCCGGGCCCGGTTTCGGCCCATTCGGTGATCGGGCCCGGCCTGACGGTGACCATCGTGATGACAGCCATGACTGCCGGCCCCACCCGCCTCACCCTCCCCTGGGCACATCGCCTGTCGGCCCGCCCTCGCCCGTACCGGCTCAGCTCCCGCCCGACATCGCCGATTTCGCGGGGCGTGCGGAGGCCGTCGCCCACCTGGCCTCGGCGCTGCGCGGGGCGGCGGCCGGCGGACGGGCACCGGTGGTGGCCACGCTCAATGGGCTCGGTGGGGTCGGCAAGACGGCGCTGGCCGTGCACGTCGCGCATACCGTACGGGCCCACTTCCCCGACGGGCAGCTGTATGCGGACCTGCAGGGCACCGACCTGGCTCCGGCCGACAGCAGCGCCGCTCTGACGCACTTCCTGCGCGCCCTCGGCGTCCCGGAGAGTGCCGTTCCGGACGGGCTGGAGCAGAAGGCCGCCCTGTACCGCTCGCTGCTCGCCGACCGCGGGGTCCTCGTCGTCCTCGACAACGCCCGCGACAGTGCACAGATACGGCCGCTGCTGCCCGGGGCGCCGGGGTGCGCGGTGCTGGTCACCAGCCGGGTGCGGACGCTCGCGCTGCCCGGTGCCCACTGTGTCGACGTCGAGGTGATGGACGAAGGGGAGGCGCTGGGGCTGCTCGGTGCGATCGTGGGGGCGCAGCGGGTGGCCGCCGAGCCGGATGCCGCGCGCGAAGTGGTCGCCGCCTGCGGCGGGTTGCCGCTCGCCGTGCGCATCGCCGCCGCCCGTCTGGTGTCCCGGCCGGGCCGGTCCATGGCCGACCTCGTGGCCCGGCTGAGCGATGAGCGGCGGCGGCTGGACGAACTGCGGGTGGGCGACCTGGGCGTGGAGGAGACCTTCCGGGGCGGCTACGAGGCGCTCGCGCCCGGCCTCGCCCACGCCTTCCGCGCCTTCGCCCTGTGCAGCATGCCGACCTTCTGCCGGGGTGCCGCGGCCGCGCTGCTGGACACCACCGACGACGAGGCGGAGGCGGCGGTCGAGACGCTGGTCGACGCCGGGCTCGTGGAACTGCACGGCGACGACCGCTACCGCTATCACGAACTGGTCGGGCTCTTCGCGCGGCGGCTGGGCGAGGCGCACGACAGCCCGGGGGAACGGCAGGCGGCGCAGCACCGCTTCTTCGACTATGTGCTGGCCACCGTCCTGACCGCGGCGCGGCTGAGCAGACCGCACCGCGCCCTGCCCGATCTGCTGCGCCGCCCCGACTCCCCGGGCCGTGCGCTCGCCGATGCCGACGACGCGCGCGCATGGCTCGACATCGCGCACACGCGGCTGTACGCGGCCGTGGAGCGGGCCGCGGACGCGGCGCCCGGTCTGCTCGGTCCCGCCGTGGACCTCCTCACCGCGTGGTCGCATGCGCTCAGCGGTACCGCGCGTCACCGCGACCTCGAACCGCTCGTTCGCCGCGCCGTGGACAGCGCCCGGCGGCACGGCGACGACCTGGCCACGACGCGCGCCCTGCGCCTTCTCGAAGCCCCGGACCACGGCACCGAAACTCACGGACGGGCGGAGCGCGCGCCCGGGAAGGGACTGCGGCCGGCCACGTCGTCCGGCGATCGACTGGCCAGGGCCGAGGCCGCACACGAACTGGCCGTCGTGCTCGTGGCGATGGGCCGGAAACGGGCTGCGCTGCCCCTGCCGGAAGGGGCCCGGGACCGGTTCGCCGCCCTGGGCCGCGGGGCCGAGGCAAACCGTGTCCTCGTCCACACGGCACCCGCGTACGTGGCCTCGGGCCGGTCCGCCGATGCGGACGAGGCCGTTCACGAGGCCGTCGCCGAAGCTCTCCGGGCCACGGGAGCCGGGGAGCGAGTGCGCGCTCGCGCAGGTCCGGTACCGGGCCGGCTGTGTGCTGCTGCGGGACGGACGTCGGTGGCCGGCGGCGGTCCGGCTTCCGCAGTCGCAGCGGGGGTACCGCCTTGAGCGGCGCCGCCGGTCCCTCAGGTGATCCGGTCCGGGTGCGGCCACCGAGCAGGCGACCCTACTGAGCCGTAAGGACATCCGGCTCTGCCCCCGGTTCTGCCCTTACGGACGCTGACCCGGGCCGGCTTCGCCGGTTGACTGCCCTGGTGAGCATGTGGACTTCCCTGGAACCGGCCGCGATCACCGTCGACCCCGGTTCCGTCGCGAGCGTAAGGCTGCGCGTACGCAACACGGGTGACACCGTCGAGGAGTACCGGCTGCGGCCGGCCGGCGCTGCAGCGGGCTGGACACGGGTGGAGCCCGACGTGCTGCGGCTGTACCCCGGGGCCGAGGGCACGGCGCAGGTCGAATTCGCGCCCCCGCGGACGTCCGACGCCGTGGCCGGTCCGACGCCCGTCGGGATACGCGTCGAACCGGCCGAGCACCCCGAGATCCGTGATGTCGTCGAGGGACAGGTCACGGTCGGGCCGTTCGCCGAACTCCGCTGCGAGCTGGTGCCCTTGGCCGTACGCGGCCGCTGGCGCGCCAAAGCGGCGGTTGCCGTCGACAACCTCGGCAACCAGCCGCTGACGGTCTCCCTCTCCGGCCGCGAGAACGGCGACGCCCTCACCGTCGAGCCCGAGCCGACCTCGGTCCAGGCCGCGCCGGGCCGTGCCGCCTTTGCGCAGCTCGCCATCCGCCCCGGAACGGTCAGTTGGGTCGGTGGCACCAGTAAGCACCCCTTCACCCTCTCCGTGCAGCGAGCCGGAGCGCCGGAGCCGACCGAGCTGCGCGGCACCTACATCCAGCCGTCCGTGCTGCCGCGCTGGGTGATGGCGGTGTGCTCGCTGCTGCTCGTGGCGGCGCTGGCCTTCGTGGCGCTGTGGTTCCAAGCCGCGCCCAAGGTGCTGACGAGCGCGAAGGAGAAGCCGGCCCCGGCCGGGAGCAAACTCCCGCAGGAGGGGAAGAAACCCGAGCCCGCCCCGTCGCCGTCCGACAAGCCGTCCGAGAAGCCCCCGCCCCCGCCCCCGCCGCCGCCCCCGCCCGAGCAGAAGCCACCCGAGGAGGAGGGCCCGAAGGCGCAGACCATCCGGTCCAACATCGACGGCGGCTGGTACCTCCAGGCCAACGGGGGCAGCCAGGTGGACGGCACACAGATCGGCCAGAGCCCGCAGTGGACGGGTGAACAGTTCGGTCGCAACCAGTGGTGGATCATCCACCACTACGCCGAGGACAACACGGTCGCCCTGGAGTCGGCCAGCGCCCCCGGCAGTGTTGCCCAGCTGAAGCCGGACACCAACGAGGTTGAGCTCTGGGCGGCCGACCCGGAGCAACTGAAGTCGGGCAGGCTGCCGCCCCACCAGAAGTGGCGGCTGGAGGACACGGGCGACGGCCGCACCCGCATCATCAACATGCGCAACCAGGAGTGCCTGACCGATCTGCAGAACGACAAGGGCTCGCTGTCCGGGAAGTGCGCCGACGGGCCCTGGGACCGGCAGGACTGGAAGATCGCCGAAGGACCGTGAGGCCGGCCGGGGCAGGACGACACCTCGCCCGGCCCCGGCCGCAGCCGGAGTTCAGTCCCACAACGGTGACGCGTCCGGCACCAGCCGCCCCATCTTGCGGTACTCGCGCCTGGCACCGGCCCGTACGTCCTCGGCCGACACCGCCTCGCCGCGCCCCGCGGCGAGGTATCCGGCGGTCACCGCGGCCGACCGGATCGACCCGCCGGACAGCTCGAACTCCTTGGCACAGACGTCGAGTGCGAGGTCGTCCGCGCAGGGGGTGGCCGCCAGGCAGGAACGCCACAGCGCGGTCCGCTGCGCGGCGTCCGGGAACGGGAAGTCGACCACCAGATCCAGCCGCCGGGTGAACGCATCGTCGATGTTGGCCCGCAGGTTGGTGGTGAGGACGGCGATCCCGTCGAACGCCTCCAGCCGCTGCAGCAGATAGGCGCTCTCCAGGTTCGCGTACCGGTCGTGCGAGCTCTTGACCTCCGAACGTTTACCGAAGACGGCATCGGCCTCGTCGAAGAGGAGCACGGCGTCCGTGCGGTCGGCCTCGGAGAAGATCTGCTCCAGGTTCTTCTCCGTCTCCCCGATGTATTTGTCCACCACCGCCGACAGTTCCACCACATAGAGATCCAGGCCCAGTTCACCGGCCACGACCTCGGCGGAGAGCGTCTTCCCGGTACCGGAGTCCCCGGCGAACAGGGCCACCACGCCCCTGCCGCGCCCGCCGCCGGTGCGCAGCCGCCACTGGCCCAGCACCTTCTCCCGATGCCGCGCCCGCTGCACCAATTCGTGCAGCAGGGCCAGCGGTCCGGGCGGCAGGACGAGCCCGTCGAAGCCGACGGCGGGCCGTACGCGCCGGGCGTGCCGGTCCAGCAGCGGCGCGGACTGCTGGCGTGCGCTGTGCTGGATATGGGCGGTGGTCAGCGGCGTCCCGTCGAAGGCGGCGAGGGCGGTGGCCGCACGGGCCGCTCGCCGGATCTGCGCGGCACCCAGGCGGTACGGCGCAACGGCCGCAGCGAGGTCGAAGCCGGCGGCCACGTCCACGGAGCCGAGTTCGGTGCTCCAGACCTCACCCGCCGCCGCCCCGTCGTCCGGTGCGTCCAGCGCGAACAGCCCCGAATCGGGGGCCCAGCCCGGGTCGTACGGCTCGCTTCCGAAGAGGACCACCGGGACGTCCCCGCCGGCCAGCGCCCTGACGAGCCCCTGAGGCCGCTCCGGCAGCGGACCCACGACGATCGCGGCCCGGCGCAGCCGCGCCTCCCGCAGCAGGGCGCCCGCCAGGCCCGCACCCGCACCGTGCCGACCATCCGGCCGGTACCGCAGCACGGGCAGGCCGGCGCTCCGCAGCCCGTCGGTCACCGGCGCGGCGGCGGTACCGGGCCGGCGCTCCCGCAGATGGACGGCGAGCGGCCGCTCGCTCGCGAGCACGGCGAGCCGGTCGGCAAACGACGGGTTTTCGGTACGGGCATCGCTTCCTGTGCGGCCGGCGGCAGGCTGTTCCGCGGGCAGCAACTCCACCTCTTCTCCGCCGAGGTCAGGATCCAGGCCGTCGTCTCCCAGCAGATGGGCCACCACCCGCTCCGGCACCCGCAGCGCCCGTCCCGGCAGTGGCCGGTCCTCGTCCTCGATGACCAGCAGCCCACCGGACAGCAGTGGCGCGGCGGGATGGAAGCGGGCACGGGCCGCGGGCTCGTACGGGCCGGTACCCGCGAGGTCCAGCGCCAGCGCGACCGTGGCGCGACGGCGCCCGACATCGTCGTTGAGGTAGCCGTACAGCGGCTCGAAGCCCCGGTCCACGTCGGGCGCGAGCGCGGCCAGGAGGATATGCAGGTCCAGGGCCGACAGGCCGAACCGCGCGGCGAGCGCGGCCGATCGGTCCGAGGCGTCCGGGGTGTCCGAGGCGTCCGGCGCCTCGCCGTCCGCTCCCTCCCCATCCGACTCGCCCGTATACGCCTTACCCGCATACCTCCCGCCCGCCGTATGTGCCGCCCCGTCCGTGCCGCCCGCCGGTGGCAGCGCGGCCAGCCGTCTGGCCGTCTCCGGGGTCACATACAGCCCGCGCAGCGGGTCCGAAGCCGTCGGATCGTCGGCGCTGCGCCGCTCGACCAGCCCGGCCACCCGCTCGCGCAGCCCCGCCAGCCGGTTGAGCAGCGCGACGCTCGCGTTCTCGTTCGCCGCCGTGCCGCTCACGGCCGTGCCGTTCACCTCCATGCTGTTGCCCTCCATGCCGCTCACCCTTCCTCCTCGCCGGCCGTTGTGGTCGGCGAGGCACCCGGAGCGGACCGGAGCATCCGGGGCCGGGAGTCGCCGGGGATGCCGTCGAGTCCGCGGACGACCGTGACCGCGCCCTCCGTAACCGGCGGCGCCACCTCGTACGCGGGCGAGACCGGGAAGGGCACGGTGATCACCACGTCCAGGGACGGCTTGAGTTCGCCGCCGAGCGCAGACCAGATATCGGCGATCGAGCGGGACTCGGGAGGCGGCACCGCCACCGTGAGCGGGATGCTCACCTTCAGCGCGCGGAGCGCGTCCGGCAGTGCGGCCACCGGCAGCCTCTCGTGCGAGAGCAGGCAGCCCAGCGCGGCCGACAGCAGCCGGTGCTCGTCCTGCGGGCGCGTGGTCCACGCCGTGACCAGGTAGGACAGCCGGAACCAGCGTGGCGGCTGATGTCTGCGCACGACCACACCACTGGCATCCCGCTCCGAGATCGCTCCGCGCTCGCGGCGGGCGACCTCCTCGCGTATGTCGTAGAGATACGCATTGAGCGTGGGTGCGTTGCGCCGCGCCGCCCAGTCGCGGGTGGGCGCCTCGAATGCGATGTCCCCGGCGCCGTCCGGCAGCACCCCGCCGCGCAGCACCCTCCGCATCGCCTCATCGACTTCGTGCATCACCGCTGTTCCCCCGCCCGGTGACCCGGCGTCCGAACTTCCTCGGAGAACTCCGTCACCGCGTCACCCTCTGCTTTCGCACCCGCACCTGTCTCCGCACCCGTTTCCCTGTCAGCTGCCGCACCCGTATCGGTGCCTGCATCCGTGCCTGCATCCGTGCCTGCTTCGGCACCCGCATCCGTGACTGCTTCCGCCCTCATCAGATGTATCCCTCGCGCAGCGCGTACGCGACAGCGTGGGCGCGGTTGTGCAGTTGAAGGCGCGTCATCAGGGCGTGCAGCACGTTCTTGACGGTGCGTTCGGAGTAGGCGAGCTTCTCGGAGATCTGCCGGGTGTCCAGCCCCTCCGCGACCAGCCGCAGCACATCCACCTCGCGCGGCGCCATTCCGACCGTCGGTGCCAAGGCGACAGAGGGGGATGCCACCGCGGACCGCCGCAGCCGTCCCACCTGTGTGAGCAGCCTGCTGATCAGGTCCGGCGGCAGGTCGCCCTCGCCGCGCGCCGCGCTCTGCACCGCCCGCAACAACCGCTGGGGGGTGGCCTGATGACGCCACAGGATGGCCCGCACGCCGTACTCCACGACCGTCATCAGCTCCGGCTCGCGTAGATCCCGGGCAATCAGCACCACGCGCTGCTCGCCACCCCGTGCCAGCCGTCTCAGCTCTGCCGCGGCGAGCTCGTCGAACCGGTCGATGAGCGTGACCGCCACGGTCCCGACCGCTTCCCCACCGCCTTCCTTCTCTCTCCCGCGCTCTGCTCTTTCCACCCGCTCCCTGGCCGCCGCGCCGCCCTGGTCCTGGACGATCTCGACGCTGGGCTGGTGCTGCAAGTGGCTGACGACTCCGGCCCGACCGAGCGGGTCGGCGGCATGCACCGTCACCGTGACACGTGTATCCAGCACTTACGTTCCTCGCCTCGCCCCCGTTTACCGACTGCCGTAGAGTCCGTGAAAGCAATCAACAAACGCTTACCGGGTGATTAACACCGGAAGCCAACCCTTCGGTCGGGAGAGCCGGCCGGCGTCGGCACCACACCCGGCACCACACCCGGCCCCCCGGACCTGCGGGCGACCAGGCGCGCGGTCGACGAGCGCCGACGTGGCGATACCGGTCCGTGTGGATCAGCGGATCAGCGGGTCTGCGGGTCTGCCCGGAAGGAGGCCCGGGGATCAGCCCGCCGCCGTGTTCTGTGCGCGGGAGAGGGCGACTTCGAGGACGACCAGCAGTGCATCCCGGACCGAGCCCGTGTGGCGTGCGTCGAAGACGAGCAGTGGTACGTGGTCGGAGACATCCAGCGCCCACCGCACCTCGTCGAGGTGGTGCTGGACCTCGCCGTCGAACGCATTGACGGCGACGGCGAACGGAATGTCCTTGTGCTCGAAGTAGTCCACTGCGGCGTAACAGTCGTCCAGGCGGCGGGTGTCCACGATCACCAGCCCGCCGAGAGCGCCCTCGACCACGTCGTCCCACATGAACCCGAACCGGTCCTGGCCCGGAGTGCCGAACAGATAGAGCTTCAGCGTCGGGTCGATGGTGATGCAGCCGAAGTCCATGGCGACCGTGGTGGTGGTCTTGCCGGGGGTGTGGGAGAGATCGTCCACGCCCGCCGCGACCTCCGTGATGGCGGCTTCCGTGGTCAGCGGCCGGATCTCGGAGATCGCGCCCACGGCCGTGGTCTTGCCGACGCCGAAGCCGCCGGCGATGACCAACTTGACCGGTACCGGCGGCTGTTCAACCGCTGTCACGGAGTGTGTCCCGTGAGTCGGGGACGGTGCGGAGACCATCGATAACCCTTCGCAGTACGGAGATGTCCTGGGCTGTCCTGGCGTCCGGGACGTGGACCGCCAGATGTCCGGCGGCGCACAGGTCCTCCGCCAGTACCCGGACCACATTGAGGTGGAGGCGCAGCCGGGCGGCCAGTTCCGCCACCGACTGCGGCCGTCGGCAGGCGGCGACGATGTCGTGTTGTTCGAAGGCGAGCGAGCGCAGGACGCGGAGACCGGACGAGGTCGCCACGACCTGGGTCTCGACCGGGAGCGGGGGGCCCGCGCCACCCCCCGCCACCCGGCCGGCGGTCAGCAGGAAAGGCCGGATCGCGGGAGCGCGGCCGGCGGGCTCGGACGGGCCCGGGGAGCTGCCCTCCCCCAAGCTCTCGGCTCCGACCCCCCTCTCGGCTTCGCCCGAGCGGGGGGATCCCCATGAGCAGGGGGGACCCCCGCCCTCGTCCGGTCCTGGTTCACCGGCGGCCATCATGTTCCTCTTCTCAAGCCCTGCACCCCTGCCTCCGTGGTGTGGGACGGGTCAGCGCGCCGGTGCGGCGCCGGTGGTCCTCTTCAGCTCCAGCACCAGTTGGGGGGTGAGCGCGCTGCCGGCCCGGTTGGCGAAGAGGGTCATCTCGTAGGCGATGTTGCCGAGCTTCGCCTCCTTCGACGTCACCACGCCGAGGACGGCACCGCAGCCGATGGCCGACACCAGCACATGGCCGCCCTCCAGGTCGATGATGACCTTGTTGAGGCCGCCGAGGCCGTAGTTGCCGGATGCGCCGGCGGCCAGACTCGTGACGCCCGAGACGATCGCGGCCAGCCGCTCGGAGTCCGCCTGCTCGCGCAGTTGGGAGACGGCGATCAGCAGGCCGTCGGAGGACACCGCGATGGCGTCGACGACGCCGGCGGTCTGGGTGGCGAACCGGTCGAGCAGCCAGGTGAAGTCGGCCGCGGCGGCTGTCAGATCAGTGGCTTCCTCCCGCTCGGAACTGGTCTTACCTGTCGGCGTGGTCACTGCCCGACTCCTTCCGGGGTTGCTGGTGTGGCGATGGCGCTGGATCCTTCGGGGCAGCGGCAACTTCTCGTTCCGCTTCTTGTCCCGCTTTGTGCTCCGCCCTGCGTACGGCGGCCTCGAATTCGTCGAGTTCACAACGGACCGCCTCGGCGTCGACGGGTCGGCGCGCGGCCTCGGCCCCGCGGTCGGCCGTCGGGGCGGTCATGTCGAGCGTCGCTCCCCGTACCCGCCGTCGCAGCGGCCGGCCGGACGGTGCGGGGCCCGGCTCGCCCGCGGGGGCGGTCTGCTCGGTGTCCGTGCGGGGCGCAAGGCGCCGGGGGAGCTCGCCTCGTGGCAAGGGGGCGGCGGGCCGCCGCTCGGGCGTGGCGGCGGGCGTCCGCACCGGCAGGGGGGCGGCGGAGGCCGCTGCGGGCCCGCGGCCGGGCTCAGGGGCGGGCCCGGTGGACACCGGCTCGGGCGCTGCCGGGTGCTCTGACGCCGCCTCAGCCTCAGCCGCGGTCTCAGCCTCGGCCGCGGTCTCAGTCTCGGCCACGTCCTCGGCCGCGGTCCCGGCCACGTCCGCAGCCGGGGACGGTGTGGCGGCCGGGTTCACGGTCAGCAGCAGTGCGGAGGGGAGCCAGACGGTGCCGGTGACCCCGCCGCCCGGCGTACGGCTCAGGGCGACCCGGATGCCCGAGCGCCGGGCGAGGTTTCCGACCACGAACAGGCCGAGGACCTTGGTCGGGACGAGGTCGAGCCGTTCCCGGCGGACCAGCCGGGAGTTCTCCTCGTCGAGGCGCTCCGCGCTCATCCCGAGGCCGTGGTCGATGACCTCGATCAGCGCACCACCGTCCACGGTCACGTCCGTGCCGGGCCGGACGACGACCTCGACGGGCGTGTCGGACGGGGAGAACGAGACGGCGTTCTCCAGCAGTTCGGCAAGCATCAGCGTCAGATCGTCGATGATGTCGGGCGCGACGGTGACCTCCGTCTCGGACCGCAGGGACACCCGCTGGTATCCCTCGATCTGGCCGAGCCCGGCCCGAATGACGTTGACCAGGGTGGTCGGCCGGGCATCCATTTCCAGGTCCCGGATTCCGGCGAGCAGCATCAGGCTGTCCGCGTTGCGCTGGAGGCGTACGGCGATGTGGTCGATGCGGTACATCCGCTCCAGGACGCCGGGGTCGGTCTCCTCTCGTTCCACGGCGTCGATCAGCATGAGCTGGCGGCCGGTGAGGTTGCTGACCCGGCGTCCGACGTTGCCGAACATCTCGGCGACGTTGCGACGGCTGAGCACCTGCCGTTCCAGCAGCGCCGCGGCGGTGACCTGCACCTGGTTGAACGCCTCGGCGAGGTGGCCGATCTCGTCGCGGACCGGGACGGGGATCGGCCGCGGCCGCAGCGGGGTGTGCTCCGCCGACTCGTCGTCCTCGACCTTGGCGAGTTCCTCGCCGGCCACGTCGACCACCTGCTGCGCGGCGCCGGTCAGGACCGACAGGGGACGTACGACCGAGCGCCGGACCAGGACGGAGAAGGCCAGCCAGGAGGCGAAGCCGAGCAGGGCGAGGCCGAGCATGGCCAGCGCGTTGTACAGGGCACTTCGGGAGAGGCCGTCGGCCCGGGCGGCGATCTGGTCGATCAGCGACCGGGTGATGTCGAGGCGGGCCTCGGCCTGCCGGGTTCCGGCGGAGACGGCCTGGCGCAGCTGATGCGGGGTCTGGCCCTGCAGGGAGCCCGGATCGATCTGGAGCTCCGCGAACTGGGCCTCGATGCCGTTCTCCTCGGCATCCCGCTCGATCCCGTCCAGGCGCAGGACCTGATCCGGGTCGGCGATCCTGCCGAAACGTTCTGTCTGCTCCTCGTAGAGCTTGTGCGCGCCGACCGCGCGGGTGTACTCGGTGAGCGCGTTGGCATCCCGGGTCTGGGCGGAGAAGACCCCGCTTTCGAATGCCGCGTGGGCGGCGTCGGCGCGCAGCACCGTGTCGAGGAGATAGGTGACCGAGGACGACGACGTGCCCACGAAGCGGTCGAGACCGATCCCGTCGATCAGGTAGCCGACCGCGGCAGCGTACGCGGGGTCGATGCCGGCGGCCGGAACCGAGCCCCGTTCGACCTTGTCGCGCAGCACGGCAAGGCCCCGGATGTAGTCGAGAGCCCGCCTCTCCTTTGTCGGCAGGCCTGCCCCGAACCCGGAACGCACGGCGGTGACCTGCTCGTCGGTCGCGCGCTGTGTTTGGCGGTAGGCGGCGGTGGACGGCAGGGCGGTGCCGGGCCGGGCCGACTCCTGCTCCACGGACAGCAGGAGCGCCTGCCGGTGTTCGGCCTGTACCTCGTTGATCAGCTTTGTGACCTGCTCGCTGTCGCGCACGAGCTCGGCGCTCCGGCCGGCGTCCCGGGCCTTCTCCATCTGCGTGCTGACGCCGATGGCCAGAAGCACGCCGACGACGGCGACGGGTGCGATCACCAGAACGTTGAGTTTCCGGCGGAACGGCCATCGGTCCAGGAAGGCGCCCGCCTGCCGGCGGAACCGCGGCTTCATCGGTGAACGCAGGGACGAGTCCAGTTCGTGTGGCGGGTCCACTGTGTCCACAGACACCCGGGCCTCCTTACGACGTGCTTCTGAGCGGTGACCGAGGTGGTGTTGTTGCCGACCGCCGACAGCGGGGGAACGTGACGCTTGCCATGCATTCGTCCCAAGGGAGCGAAAAGATCGCGCCACATCCCAACCGGCCGCGAACATTACCGCTTGTGCATGCGCATGCAACACATGACCACCAATGGCCAAACGGAATTCAACTCTTTGTCACATTTGGCCGGTTACCCCCTTGTGGTGCACCATGCCGACCGATGGGCCGAAGCCTGCAGGGGAGTAGGACGTGACCGGATCGTTTCCCACCGCACCGCACCGCACCGCACCGCACCGCACCGCACCGCACCGCACCGGGCCGCACCGCACCGGGCCGGCCCGGCTCCGGCGGCGAAGCGGTACCTCCCGAAGGCGGCTGCCCCCCGTTGAACCGCCACCCGTAACCTGTCTCCCCCCACCCCAACCCGTATCCTCATCCTGCCCTGCGAGGAGACCCGTGCAGCCCACCCGCAAGGCGGTCGTGACAGCCGCCGCACTCCTGGTCATGGCCACCGCCGGCTGCGAATCCGGCAGCGGCACCACCGCATCCCACCGGAATTCCGCCCAGCCCGGCTGCCCCGCGGCCCTCTCCAGCGCCAAGCGAGCGGTCAAGAAGGCCGAGGAGGTCAACGCCCCCTGGAGGGGCCCTACCACCGGACCCCGGGCCGTCCACGGCAAGACCGTCGTCTACATCGCCCAGACCCTGACCAACCCCGGCGTCACCGGGGTCGCCCAAGGGGTCCAGGAAGCGGCCAAGATCGTCGGATGGCACGCCCGCACCCTCAACGGCCAGGGCACGCCCGGCGGCCTCCGGGCCGCCTTCAAGCAGGCCCTCCGCCTCAAGCCGGACGGCATCGTCCTCAGCGGTTTTGACCCCGGGGTCACCGCAGAGGAGGTCAAAAAGGCTCATTCGGCGGGAATTCCGCTGATCGGCTGGCACTCCACCGCGGCTCCCGGTCCCAGCAAGGATCCACAGCTCTTCAGCAACATCACCTCCCGGGTCGAGGACGTCGCAAAGATCAGCGCCGACTGGATCATCGCCCGGTCCCACGGCCGCGCCGGCGTCGTCCTGTTCACCGACGCCACGGCGCCCTTCGCCAAGCGCAAGTCCGATCTCATCAAGAAGCAACTCGCCACCTGCTCCGGCACCAAGTTGCTGAGCTACACCAACATGCCCATTCCCCAGGCCAACAGGCGCTCCATCGGGGAAGTCCGCTCCCTGCTGTCCCGCTTCGGCCGCAAGTGGACCTACTCCGCCGCCATCAACGACCTGTACTTCCAGCACGCCGCCCCCGCCCTGCGTGCCGCGGGTAAGGACGGCGCCGGCGCCCCCTTCAGCATCGGCGCCGGTGACGGCGACCCGTCGGCCTTCCAGCGTGTCAACGGCAAGGAGTTCCAGGCAGCCACCGTGCCCGAGCCCCTCTCCGAACAGGGCTGGCAGATCGTCGACGAGTTCAACCGCGCCTTCACCGGCGCCCCGGACAGCGGCTACGTCGCCCCCGTCCACATCGCCACCGCCGCCAACACCGGCGGCGCACTGTCCTGGGACTCCGAGGGCTACCGCCAGGCCTACCGCAAGATCTGGGGCGAATGATGCGCTCTCCCGGCTGAGGCTCCACCTGGGACCGGACGGGGTGACCTCGGAACGGCGGGCGCGCGACGGTGCGCCGGGACGTCGATGACGGGCACACCACCCGCCGCATGCCGTCAGGTGCACGAGATGCCGTCAGGTGCACGAGGAAGGAACAGACGCAAGAGAATTCCGGACCGGGAGACACATGATGCCGGGGCGTGAGGAACACCAGGAACACCATGACGCTGTTCTCGTCGAGATCCTGCTGAGCGAAAAAGTCGGAGCGGGGCATGTCCGGCTGGTCGGCGAGGTCATTGCGGCCAGGGCGCAACTCGGCATGGGCATACAGGGTCCGGTCGGCCTGTCACTGGATCAGCGTGCGGGAATTGTTGAGGCGGTGTGGGATCTGGAGGACGCTTACCGCCACGCTGGGAGGCGGTAAGCGTCCTCCCGACAGGGAGCAGCGCCTTCCGCAACTCAATACCTTGGGACGCGCGCTCGCGGGCGCCGTGGCAGGAATTCGTGAAATCGCTCGACAGCATCAGATCACGACCGAGCATTGTTGCTTCCAGGGGAGAGCGGTGCCTGCCGAGGTTGAACTCGTGGTGTCGTCGCGCGACCGGCGAACAGATGGGACGCCCGTGAGATGCTTGATGGCATGACGGCGACCGTGTCCGGTGACTTCGAGCTGACCATGGACGAGTTGCGAGCCGTGGCACGCTACGTGGCAGAGACCGCTCAGGAAGTCCTCCCGGTGTTCGTGGACGCCAACCCCAGTGATTCTCGGCCTCGCGCAGCCCTTGATGCCGCATGGGAATTCGTCAACGGTGCGAAAAGGACCAAGCTGCAGCGTGTCACCTCGTTGGACGCACACCGAGCAGCAAAAGAAGCTTCCACCGAAGCCTCACGCCTCGCTGCGTGCGCTGCCGGCGATGCCGCATCTGCCGCGTACCTCCACCCGATCGCAAAAGCTCACCAGGTGGGCCACATCCTGCGCGCCGCTGCAAGTACCGCGCGCATAGCGGAAATCAACGCAGGCGACGATCCCGAAGCCGGGAAAAAGCTGATCGAGCAGGCTCGGCAGCGCGCCACACCGGTCGTGATCGATGTGCTGCATCGGTATCCCCTCGCGCCGTCCGGCAAGAACCGCGTTGCGCAACTGATGACCGCCTTGGACGCTTCTCTGCGCGCGTCCCGCTGAGGGACTCCTCCCGGACTCCCGAGAGTTGACCTGCTCCACGCACCGTATTGCTGGACGACTCCCACACCACGTGGACCGGATGGGGGGGCCGGGGCCGTTTCGGCGTGCGTGGTCGCCGGTTTGCGGCCCGCGGCCCCGTGTGCAGGGAGCAAGGCCCTGGGACGGGGCCGCGGGCCGTTGGCCGGCGGGGCGGACGAAGGCACCTACGGAGTGGAGGCCGCTCGCTCCGGGACCGACGTCTGCGACGGGTTGTTCCGCGGGTGCCGCGGGTTGAGGAACCACTTGCGGGCGGAGACGAACCACCAGGCGCCGGCGAAGACCAGCACCACACCCACGGTGACGGGCGCGTAGTTGAACGTCTCAAGGGTCACCGGGCTCTGCTGGGGCAGCATGAACAGCACCGTGATGACCACGACCCAGCCGACCGCGATCAGGCCCACGGGCCGTGACCAGCGCCCCAGGTGCCAGGGACCGCGCTTGAAGTTGTCGCCCTGGCGCAGGCGCAGCAGGGTGGGCACCACGTACGCGATGTAGAGGCCGATCGTCGCGATGGACGTGACGGCGGCGTACGCGGTCGTGTTGAACAGGTACGGCAGGCCGAGGAGGAAGGCACCGCCGGCGGCGAGCCACACGGCGTTGGTGGGGGTGCGGGTACCCGGGTGGAGCTTGTGCCAGACGGCGGAGAACGGCAGCGCGCCGTCGCGGGAGAAGGCGTAGATCATGCGGGAGTTGGCCGTCACGGAAGCCATACCGCAGAACAGCTGGGCGCCGATGACGATGAGCAGCATCAGCTTGCCGGTGCTCGCACCGAGTGCGTCCAGGAAGATCTGCGCCGGCGGCACACCGGTGTCCGACTTCAGGGCGCCGGTGTAGGACTGGATGGCGAAGGTCAGACCGAAGAGAAGCACGAATCCGGCGGCCCAGGACACGAGGATCGAGCGGACGATCCCCTTCGGTCCCTCGACCGAGGCGTTCTTCGTCTCCTCCGTCATATGGGCGGACGCGTCATAGCCGGTGAAGGTGTACTGCGCCATCAGCAGACCGATGAGCGCGACATAGACCGCGGAGCCCCAGCCGGTGTTGTTGACGAACTCGGTGAAGACGAATCCGGGGGACTGGTGCTTGTCGGGGATCACCAGCAGGGCTCCGACGATCACCACGACGCCGATCAGATGCCACCACACCGAGATGGTGTTGAAGAAGCCGACGACGCGCACGCGGAAGGTGTTCACGACGGCGTGCAGCAGGAGGATCACGCCGAAGAGCGTGATCGTGTGGGCGGGGGTGGCGGCGTAGCCGAACTGAAGGTTGAGGTAGGCGTTGAGGAAGGACGCGGCACCGAAGTCGATGCCCGCGGTGACGGCCACCTGGCCGAGTGTGTTGAACCAGCCGGTGAACCAGGCCCAGGCCGGAGCGGACTTCTGCGGGGCGAGCTTGTGGGCCCAGAAGTAGAGGCCGGCGGACGTCGGATAGGAGGAGCAGACCTCGGCCATGGCCAGGCCGACGAACAGGGTCATCAGGCCGACGAGAACCCAGCCCCACATGATCAGGGCCGGCCCGCCGGTGTTCATACCGAACCCGTACATGGTCAGGCAGCCGGACAGGATGCTGATGATGGTGAAGGAGACGGCGAAGTTCTGCCGCCCGGACATCGAGCGGTCCAAGGTCTGGGTGATGCCGAGCTCGGCGAGGCGTTCCTCCTCCGTCTGCGTGACGCTGGGAATGTCCAATGGCATGGCTGGCCCCTCTCCTGGTGGTGGCGCGGTGCATTGCGGCACAACATGGGTCTGCGCGGCCCCGGTCGCTACGGTGCGGCCCCCTTGACGGCCCACTTCCGATGACGGGTGAAGAGCTGCTGGGCGTCCCCGCAGTAGCTCCACGGCACATCCGTGGCGTACGGGCCGATGGCATCGAACACCTCGGCCGCCGCCCGGTGCTGATTTGCGAAGGACAGTGCGTGGGCCAGGTAGTTGGCGTCCTCGTGGAAGGCGGCGTGCGGCAGGGAAGGGGCCCGGTAGGTCCACCAGTTCGCCCATGCCTGCTGGGTCGACGGGTTGTCCGTCCACGGATGGACCGTCAGCCCGTACCGGTGCCCTTCCTTCTTCATCCGCGTGCGGTGCGACTCGGCGAGCGCGACCAGCGGCAAGACGTGCAGCGGCATCCCGCGGGGGACGTGGGCGCACCGTTCCTGCGCCCAGTGGAACATCTCGCCCGCCACGCCGTGCCAGTCGGGGAACATGTAGGTGAGGATCTCGTGGTGCGCCTCCCTGTTCCACGGGTCGCGTGACTCGACCTCCTGCCACACACTCTGCACCGTCTCCCGCCACTGCCGGTCGCGGTCGGGGGAGTGGTAGCGCAGCAGGGCGAGCATGACGACGTAGGGCGTCGGATCGGCAGGCAGGGCGTCACCGGCGGCATGGCAGCTCTCCCACGCCTCCGCCATCTCCGCGCCGCTGCCCTGTCCCCGCGGGCCGGCCATCGAGCGCAGGGCCTGGACGGTGGCGAGGAGGGCCAGGGCATGCGGCGAATGCGGTTCGGCCTGCGCCCAGGTGTCGGCGAAGGTGAGCCGGGCCCCGGCGCGGGCGAGCACCTGGAGACGGAAGAGACGACGGTCCCAGTCGGCACCGGTCGCGGCCAGCAGTTCGCGTGCGCTCTCCCATCTGCCCATGGCGGCGTCCTCCACGACTGCGCGCAACCGGGAGTCGTCCCGCGCCGGATGCCGGTCGAATGCCGGTGGGCGTCTCACGGCTGTCCCGTCACGGTCTTCTCGGGTGAGGGAGGCAGTTCCTCACCGTGCGCAGGGGCGGTGTGAACAGGCACTGTTCGGGCCTCCGGGTGGGCGTCCGCCGCGGCGGACACCGACGTAGGGGGGAGCGCGTCGTGCCGAGCGAACGGCCAGGGGGCCGGCAGGCCTCGGATGCGCGGCGACCTTGACAGGTGGGACGGCAAGGGTGCCGGGCGGGGCGGCGACGGGGCCGGGCGGGGCGGCGTCGCACCGGTCCCGCACCGCTGGTGGGACGCCTGACGGAACGCCGGTGGGGTTCGGGGACGGTGCCCGTGAGCCCTGGGTCCGGCCCGTGCTGCGGTGCTGTCTCGTCCGTAGGCGAAAGCCCGAGGTGACCTTGAGGGGCAATCACCGGAATCTCCTGTACGTGGGGGTACATGGGCCTGTGTCAGCGGGCGGTCAACTTCGGTCATGAAGTGCTGACTTGAGAAAGAAGACTATTCACTGATGCGCGGTGGCGCACATTCCTTTGGTGAGAAACCTCATGCGAGGGGCGTCCTGGGAGGCGTGTGGGGTCGTACGCGCTCCCGTGGGGCCCGGCCGGCCGTGCCGCCGGGTCCGGTGACTGCCTATGGGCGCCACCGCGCCGGCGGATGGCGCGGCCGGCGCCGCGGGCGCGGTAACGGTCGGTGCGGTGCGCCTCGGGCGGTGTCCATCGGCCGGCCGACCCGGTGGTCGGTCGATGGTCGCAGTGGGCGGGTCACGCATCGAGACGATCGGGCAGCGGAGTCCGGCCTTTCCGGCGATCCGCCGGACGGGGCTGCGTTCCTACGGTGCTGGGGACGGAGAAGTCCAGCGCAGTGGTGCGGGAACGGAGCGTGTTCGTGAGCGTCGGGATGTTGGAGGCCAGAGGGCTGACCAAACGCTTTGGCAAGAAGCCGGCGGTGGACGACCTGTCGTTCACCGTGCATGCCGGCCGGGTGACCGGCTTCCTGGGCCCGAACGGGGCGGGCAAGTCCACGACCATGCGGATGTTCCTGGGCCTGGACCGCCCCGGAGCAGGCAGTGCGCTGATCAATGGCAAGCCCTTCCACCAGCTGCGCCACCCCATGAGCGAGGTCGGTGCCGTGCTCGATGCCAAGGCTGTCCATCCCGGCCGCAGTGCGTACGGGCATCTGCTGGGCCTTGCGTACAGCAATGGGATCGGCCGCAGGCGGGTGGCGGAGGTCCTGGAGATCGCCGGCCTGGCGAAGGTGGCGAACAAGCGGGTAGGCGGTTTCTCGCTGGGGATGGGACAGCGGCTCGGGATCGCCGCCGCTCTTCTCGGTGATCCGCAGGTGCTGCTCTTCGACGAGCCGGTCAACGGTCTCGATCCCGAGGGCGTGCGCTGGATCCGCACTCTCATGAGGGGACTCGCCGCGGAGGGGCGCACGGTGTTGGTGTCCAGCCATCTGATGAGCGAGATGGAGGTGACGGCCGACCATCTCGTCGTGATCGGCCGAGGAAGACTGATCGCCGACACCGGTGTGCGCGATTTCCTCGCGGGCAGTTCACGGGACATGGTCAAGGTGCGCTCCCCGCAGGCCATTCAGCTCGCCGGAAGACTCCGGGAGGCCGGCGGGGAGGTCACCGCGGACGACGAAGGCGCGCTTTTGGTCACCGGCCTGGACCCGGTGCAGGTCTCGGCGGCCGCCGCGGCGTGCGGGGCCGCACTGCACGAGCTGTCACAGCAGCGCGTTTCGCTGGAGACGGCGTTCATGCAGCTCACCGAGGACAGCGTGGAGTACCGCACCGAATCGCTGCCACCGGCCTGAGTTCCGCGCCATAGCCACATCCCGACCCAGGAGGTAGCCCCATGTCCGTAACCATCCCCGCGACCGAGCACCGGTCGTCCGCCCTTCGCCCCGGGCCCGTCTTCTCCCGGCTGATCCGGTCCGAGTGGGCCAAGCTCCGCACCGTCCGTGCCACCGTGTGCTGCCTGTTCGCCACCGCGGCGGTAGCGGTTGGCATCAGCGTCATCGTGGCAACGGCCATCGACAAGGAAGGCCCGCAACCCATCGGCCAGTTGGTGATCAACAGTCATATGGGCTTCGGCGTCGGCCAGCTCGCCGTAGTGGTCCTCGCGGTGACGGCCATCGGCAGCGAGTACAGCACCGGGACCATCCGCACCTCGTTGACGGCCATACCGTGGCGCGGGCCGTGGCTCCTGGCCAAGGCCCTGGTCACGGCCGCGCTGGTGCTGGTCACCGGGATGCTGCTGAGCATCGTCTGCTTCGCCGTCGAGTACGCATCCGCACCCGCTGTCTCCGGATCGGTCACCGGTCCCTCGGTCGTCCGGGCCGTTCTCGGCGGCGGGCTCTACCTGAGTGTGCTGGCCGTGCTCTCGTTGGCGGTCGGCGCCGTGCTCCGGAGCACGGTCGGCGGCATCGTCGTGATGTTCACGCTCATCTTCGTTGTGCCAGGGCTCGCCTCCGCCCCGGCGCTCAGCGGCCTTGCACCTCTCCTGCCCGGCAGCCTCGCGCCCGGCAGCGCCGGCTGGACGATCATGCAGCCCGGTCCGATGCTGGACGGCCTCAGCCCGTGGGCCGGTTTCGGGGTGCTGTGCGCCTGGGCGGCGGTCGCGATGGCGGGCGCGGTGTATCTGCTGGACAAGCGCGACGCCTGACGCTACGCCTCAAGGAGGCCGGCATCGTGGGCGAGGATCGCCGCCTGGACGCGGTTGGTGCACTCAAGTTTGGCGAGAAGACGGCTCATATGGGTCTTCACGGTGGACTCGCTCATGTGCAGGCAGAGACCTATCTCGGCGTTGGACATGCCCTCGCCGACCAGGCGCAGCACCTCGCCTTCGCGGTCGGTCAGGACAGACGTGCGGCGCCGTGCGTGGTGGGCCCTCGACGTACCGCGGGCGGAGAAGTTGGAGATCAGCCGGCGGGTCACCGAAGGGGCCAGCATGGCATCCCCGTCGTGGACGGTCCGGACCGCGCGGGCGAGGTCGCGGGGCGGGGTGTTCTTGAGCAGGAAGCCCATCGCGCCGGCCTCCAGCGCTGCATGCACATACTCGTCGAGATCGAAGGTGGTGAGGACCACCACCTTGGGCGAGTCGGGCAACCGGCTGATCTCCACGGTCGCGGCCAGCCCGTCCATGACCGGCATACGGATGTCCATCAACACCACATCGGGCCGGTGCAGGCGCGCCAGGTGCACCGCCTCCACCCCGTTGCCCGCCTCGGCCACCATGCTGATGCCGGGGTCGGCCTCCAGGATCATGCTCAAGCCGGACCGGACCAGGTCCTCGTCATCGGCGAGCAGAACGCGAACGGTCATGGTGCTTCTTCCCTCGTGGGTATCACGGCCGAGACCCGGAAGCCGCCGTCCGGTCTCGGCCCGGCCTCGAAGGCCCCGCCCAGGACGGTGACGCGTTCGCGGAGCCCGACCAGGCCGTGGCCCCCACTGGGCAGCCGAGCGGTCGACGGGGCGCTGGGCATCTCATTGTCCACGGTGATGTGCAGTTCGTTGGGCACGTACCGCAGCTGAACGCGGGTGGCGGCGGTGCCCGCATGCTTGTGTGCGTTGGTCAGCGCTTCCTGGACCAGCCGGTACGCGGTGCGCTCGGCGGTCGCGTCCAGCGGCCGGGAGGGGCCGGACGTGGTCAGTTCGATCCGCATGCCCGCGGCGCGCGACTGGTCGACCAGCCTGGACAGGTCGTTGAGGGTCGGCTGCGGCGCGCGGGGTGCGGACTTCTCGCCTTCGTCGACGCGGAGTACGCCCAGTACCTGACGCAACTCGTCCAGCGCCTGCCGGCCGATCTCGCCGATGAGCCGGGCCTGGGTGGTGTGATCGCGCTCCGCCGGGGTGACTTCCAGGGCTCCGGAGTGAATGACCATGAGGCTGACCCGATGGGCGACCACATCGTGCATCTCCCGCGCGATCCGGGCCCGCTCTTCCATGCGGGTCTGCGCGGCCAGCAGGCGCTGCTCGCGCTCCAGGCGTTCGGCCTTCTCGCGCAGGTTCTCCACCACCATCCGCCGCGTCCTCGCGTACAAGCCGGCCAGGACGGGCACGACCATCAAAAGGCCCAGGAGCGGTAGGCCGGATGTCAGGTTTTCGACGGTGAGCTCGCGCCTGTCGGTGAGCAGCAGGTAGGCGCCGGTTGCGGCAGGCGCCACCGTGGACACCGCGGCCAGGATGCGTCGGCTGCGACCGTATTTCGCCAGGGAGTACAGGCAGACGGTGAGGGCAGGGAAGAAGACCTCGGCGGGTATGGCCAGGATCACGGCCACGCACAACCACGTCGGCCACCGCCGCCGCACCACCATTGCCAGCCCGGTCAAGGCCGCCAGCGCGAAGTAGGCCGGCGCGGGAAGCCCGAGCGGGTACGTCCCGTGGACGTCCACGAGGACCGTGGGGAACAGCGCACAGCCCAGCGCGACCAGGATGTCGAAGACCATGCCCCGGCGGTTCTCCCACCAGAGCGGCCGCGCAGGGAGGACCGCCGGGCGCCACCGGTGCCGGTCGGCGGGCGGGAAGCGGTGTGCGCTCGTGGGCGGGGGTGACGGGGCCGGAGGGGGGCCTGGAACCTGCGGCTCGGCCGGTGTGGCGTCGCGAAGTCGCATGGCAGCTCCATCCTCCAGCGGTGTGAGGGGTCTTCACCGGCGGTGGGGGGGGGCCGTGCCCTGCCCGTTTCTGCCTGGTTGCCCGTGCTGATGATTCTCGTTTCAACCAATTGCTCGGTCGGTTGGACCAGCATGCAGCAATCGGGCCATCGAGGCATCGGCCGATCGACGTACCGGGCGGTAGGACTGCGGAGCGGCATGAGGTCGGCACGGAGTGGCGTGACGTCGGCATGAAGTCGGCATGAGGTCGGCGCGGAGCGGCGTGACGTCGGCACGGAGTGGCTTGAGCTCGCTCACGCGAGGCGGGCGGGTGCATGCCCAAGGCGCGGCGCGTGCGGCACCTGGCCGTACAACCTTCGACGGCAATGGGCGGTCTTCACGACACCATCACAGAGGAATGGGGGATTGCGCATGTCGCACTCGCAGCAGCCCGCGCCATTCGGTCAGCAGCCCCTCCCGTACGCCCTCCCCTTCGCGCTGCCGCCGTCCCCGCCGCCGGCCGCGCAGCCGCCGAAGAGCCGGCACTCCGCACTCGGCATCGCCGTGGGTGTGGTCTGTGCGCTCATCGTCTTCGGGCTCGGAGCCGCGGTCGGAAGCGGCAGCAACGGCACCAAGAAGGCCAGGGCGAAGCCTGCCCCCACCGTCACGGTCACCGTCACAGCCAAGACCACCAGGGCCGAGCCGGAGAAGCCGAAGAGCGCTGCGAAGCCCGCGGAGAAGGCGCCGGCGCCCGCGGGCCCGGACACCACGGTCGGTCAGGGCAGCTACCTCGTGGGGGAGGACATCGCCGCCGGCACCTACAAGACCGGCGGCCCCGCCGCGTCCGATGTCCCGCTGTGCTACTGGGCACGCGCCAAGGACTCCAGCGGTGAGCTGGACGGCATCATCGCCAATGGCACCCCTCAGGGTCCGGCCCGCGTCACCGTCAACAAAGGGGAGACGTTCGAGACCAGCGGCTGCAAGGAGTGGACGAAGGTCCGGTGACCGGCCGCCGCTGCCCGGGGCCGGGCCTTCCGCGGCCGCACCCCGTCGCCGTGCCGCCCCCTCCGATCCGCCCGGCGGCGCGCCCGGCGGTCAGGTCACCGAGAATCCACCGTCGACGAACACCGTCTGCCCCGTCACATACGCCGCCCCCGGCCCGGCCAGAAACACCGCCGCGCCCGCGAAATCGTCCAGTTCGCCATTGCGCCCGGCCATCGTGCGGCGGGCCATCGCCTCGGTGCGCCCGGGATCGGCGAAGACCGCCTCGTTCAGCGGGGTGCGGACAAAGCCGGGGGCGATCGCATTGACGCTCACCCCGTACCGGGACCAGGCCTCCGCCTGGGAACGGGTGAGCGCGGTGAGTCCGGCCTTGGACACGCCGTACGCACCGCTGTTGCCGAATGCCCGGACCGACTGCTGGGAGGCGATGTGGATGATCCGTCCCCAGCCGCGGTCCGCCATGCCGGGCCCGAAGCGCTGTCCGAGCAGGAACGGCGCATCGAGGTTGACGGCCATGGTGCGGTCCCGGTCGGGCGTGGCCGGCTCGTCCATCGGCGGGCGGGGGTTGACCCCGGCGGCATTGACGAGGATGTCGGGTTCGCCGTGCCGCCGTGCCATCTCCTCCGCGCCCCGGTGCAGGGCGTCCCGATCGCCGAGGTCGGCATCGACCCAGTGTGCAGTCGCGCCCGCGGCCTGCAACTCCGCGGTGGCGTACCGCAGTTGGTCGGCGCTCCGGGCCAGCAGGACGACCTCGGCGCCGGCGCGCCCCAGTGCCCCCGCAATGGCCCGGCCGATACCGGAGCTGCCGCCGGTGACCAGGGCGGTACGCCCGGCGAGGGAGAAGAGCGAGTCGAGGTAGGGGCCGGCGGTCATGGCGGGCGATCCTCCTGATGTTCGGCCGGTGCGGGGGCGGGCTCGTGGGGGCCGGCCCGTGGGGAGCGGGGCTGCGGGTGGGGGCCGGTGTGCCGCCGGGACGATCATGCTCCGTGCCGGTGCGGGGCAATCCTGCCGCGGGTCCGTATCCGCCGGTGGATGCCGCTGCGCATGGCATCCCACCGCTTACCGTCTGCCACGAAGTGGATACGTTCCGCGTGACGGTCCGTGCGCAGCCCAGGGGTGAGATCTCGCCGTCGACCGGTCGATACCGGCCGTCAGTACACCGCGGCCCGGCCCGTTCCCGTCCCCGGAGCGTCGGGAACGGGCCGGGGCGGGCCCGGCGCGGAGTGGCCGCCCCGCTGGTCGGGCAGTCATTCCCCCGATCGGATCCGATCGGAACCAATTCCTCCACTCTTATCCGGGGCGGGGTCCTGTCGAGAGGGGGCCGGTCACGAGATATCTTGATGTCGAGCAATGTTGCAGACGTGGAGCGGAGCACCCGGTGACTGACTCGACCATCATCTACACCCACACTGACGAGGCCCCGGCCCTGGCGACGTATTCGTTCTTGCCTGTGATCCAGGCATACGCGTCGACGGCCGGCGTCAGCGTGGAGACCCGTGACATCTCCCTGGCCGGGCGCATCATCGCGAGCTTCCCCGAGCACCTGGAGGAGGGCCAGCGTATCGAGGACGCCCTCGCCGAGCTCGGCCGGCTGGCCAAGACTCCCGGCGCGAACATCATCAAGCTGCCGAACATCTCGGCCTCGATCCCGCAGCTCAAGGCCGCGGTCGCCGAGCTGCAGGAGCAGGGCTACGCGCTGCCGAACTACCCGGACGACCCGAAGACCGACGAGGAGCGGGACATCCGCGCCCGTTACGACAAGGTCAAGGGCAGCGCCGTCAACCCCGTCCTGCGGGAGGGCAACTCCGACCGCCGGGCCCCGGCGTCGGTCAAGAACTACGCCAAGTCCAACCCGCACCGCATGGGTGCCTGGACGGGCGACTCGAAGACGAACGTCGCCACCATGGGCGTCGACGACTTCTGCTCCACCGAAAAGTCCGCGGTCATCGACCGCGACGGATCGCTGCGCATCGAGTTGTCGGGTGACGACGGCTCCACCACCGTCCTGCGTGAGTCGGTACCGGTCCTCGCGGGCGAGGTCGTCGACGCCTCCGTGATGCGGGTGGCCGCGCTGCGCGAGTTCCTCACGGCGCAGGTCGCCCGTGCCAAGGCCGAGGGCGTGCTGTTCTCGGTGCACCTGAAGGCCACGATGATGAAGGTCTCCGACCCGATCATCTTCGGCCACGTGGTCCGCGCCTTCTTCCCGAAGACGTTCGCCCGGTACGGCGAGTCGCTCGCGGCCGCCGGACTGACCCCGAACGACGGCCTCGGCGGCATCTACAAGGGCCTGGAGTCGCTGGCCGACGGCGCGGAGATCAAGGCGTCCTTCGACGCCGAGCTCGCCGAGGGCCCGGAGCTCGCCATGGTCGACTCCGACCGCGGCATCTCCAACCTGCACGTGCCGAGCGATGTCATCGTCGACGCCTCCATGCCGGCCATGATCCGCACCTCCGGTCACATGTGGGGCCCGGACGGCGCGGAGGCCGATACCCTCGCGGTCATCCCCGACAGCAGCTACGCCGGCATCTACCAGGCCGTCATCGACGACTGCCGGGCGAACGGCGCCTACGACCCGTCGACGATGGGTTCGGTGCCGAACGTCGGCCTGATGGCGCAGAAGGCCGAGGAGTACGGCAGCCACGACAAGACCTTCGAGATCCCGGCCACGGGTACCGTCCGGGTCCTCGACGAGAACGGCAACGCGGTGCTCGAGCAGGTCGTCGGCGCCGGCGACATCTTCCGTATGTGCCAGACCAAGGACGCGCCGATCCGTGACTGGGTCAAGCTCGCCGTCACCCGCGCCCGCGCCACCGGCGACCCGGCGGTGTTCTGGCTGGACGAGGGCCGTGCGCACGACGCGCAGCTGATCGCCAAGGTCAAGGCCTACCTCCCCGAGCACGACACCGAGGGCCTGCAGATCGAGATCCTGTCGCCGGTCGATGCGATCACGTTCTCCCTCGACCGCATCCGCCGTGGCGAGGACACGATCTCGGTCACCGGCAATGTGCTGCGTGACTACCTGACCGACCTCTTCCCGATCCTCGAACTGGGCACCAGCGCGAAGATGCTCTCGGTCGTCCCGCTCATGAACGGCGGCGGGCTGTTCGAGACCGGTGCCGGCGGCTCCGCGCCCAAGCACGTCCAGCAGCTGGTCAAGGAGAACTACCTGCGCTGGGACAGCCTGGGCGAGTTCCTCGCGCTCGCGGTCAGCTTCGAGCACCTGGCGCAGACCACGGACAATGCGCGCGCCCAGGTGCTCGCCGACACCCTCGACCGCGCCACCGGCACCTTCCTCAACGAGGACAAGTCGCCCAGCCGCAAGCTGGGTGGCATCGACAACCGCGGCAGCCACTTCTACCTGGCGCTCTACTGGGCGCAGGAGCTGGCGAAGCAGACCGACGACACCCAGCTCGCGGAGGCGTTCGCGGCACTCGCCAAGACGTTGACCGAGCAGGAGCAGACCATCGTCGACGAGCTGATCGCGGTGCAGGGTTCGCCGGCCGACATCGGCGGCTACTTCCAGCCGTCCGTGGCGAAGGCCTCGGCGGTCATGCGCCCGTCGACGACCCTCAACCAGGCCCTCGCGACCCTCAGCTGATGCGGTAACCGCGGAAGGCCCTTCCGCCCCGGCCGGCGCCCTGCCGGCCGGGGCGGTTCCGTTTCCGCGGGCAGCGCCGAGGCCGTGCCCTCCCGCACCGCGTCGATCCGGCGAAGGGCCTGCTCCCGGACGATTTCACGACACTGCGGCAGTGGGCGGCGGGGCCGGCGGAGGCCGACGCCCCGTGAGCGAGTCGCGTCGGCCTGCACACCGACCGGCGATCACTCACGCGGTGTCGTTCACGGGGTATCGACCCCGGGGTATCGACCCCGGGGTATCGACCCCGGGGTATCGAGGGAACTCGCCCAGGTCATGCGGGGTGCCCACCCGAAGGACCCGGCCGGGAACATCAGCGAGCCAGGGCAGAGGACGGAACTGCGCGCGGCCGCCTGATCCTGCCCCGGCCCTCAGCCCACGAGGTCGAGCACGGGCCGCAGCCCGTCCGGGCGGCGGTCCACCGGCAGATGGTCCACCGGCAGGAAGGAGCAGCCCAGCGCCGTCGCGGCGCCGTCGGCCGTGCGGTCGTCGCCGACCATCAGAACGGCTGTCGGGTCGAGCCCCAACTCCCGGCAGCCGAGGGCGAAGAGCTGGGGGTCCGGCTTCTGGATGCCGTGTTCGTAGGACAGCACACAGATGTCGATATAGCGGTCCAGGCCGTGGGCGCGCAGCACCGGCCGCAGATCCCAGCCGATATTGCTCAGTACGCCGGTACGGAGGCCGCGCCGGTGCAGCTCCGCGAGCACCTCGGCGGCGTCGGGGTACGGCTGCCAGGCCTCCGCCGCCCTGGAGCGGTCGTAGAGCGCGTCGTACAACTCCGGGTCGGGCAGCGGGACTTGGCGGGCCAGCCCGGTGTACAACGCGCGGTGGTGGCGGGCTTCGCAGTCGCGGATCTCCCACAGGCCGGCCAGTTCGGCGGGGACCTCGACGGGCGAGGAGCCGCCGGGGAGTGCGCCGGCCCGTTCCAGTGCGGCCGCTGAGCGGGCGACCTCGGCCTCGTCCATGGCCGTGCCGGAAGCGGTGAGCGCCGCACGCAGCCATGACTCGGCGGACTCGATACGCAGCAGGGTCCCGGAGAAGTCGAACAGCACACCCTTGGTTGTCGTCATGACCGTCATTCTGCCCGCGGTGCGGCGCCGGGCACCTCCGTCCTGGACGTGTATGCGCCGGGCACCTCCGTCCGGGACGTGTATGCGCCGTACACCGCCGCAGATCCGGCCACCAGGGCCCCGCCCAGCAGCCAGCCCCCGACGACATCCGACAGCCAGTGCACGCCCAGATACAGCCGGGTGAAGGAGACACCGACGACCGAGACTCCGACCACCACCCGGGCCGTCCGGCGCCACAGCGGACGCGCCCCGGCCAGCCGCAGCAGCCACAGCACGAGGGCGCCCGTGACCAGCGCGGACAGCGCATGCCCGGAAGGGAACGCCGCGTAGTGCGCGGCGGCCACCGGATCCGGCCAGACGGGGCGGTCCCTGCCGACCAGCGCCTTCACCGCCTGCTGCAACGCCGTACCGGTGAGCGCGGTGGCCGCCACCCAGAGGGCGAGCCGGCGTTCGCCACGCCGTACGAGCAGACAGACCACCACCGCGAGCACCGCGCGCATCGTCCACGGGTCCCAGACCCAGTCGCTGAACACCCGGTTGAGCCGGGTCCAGCCGGGCGCGGCCACGGCCGTCCGGTGCAGTGCGCCGGCGAGGGCCGTGTCCAGGGACATCAAGGGGCCCCAGCGCGCCACGACGAGGGTGAGCAGCAGGCCGAAGAGGAGCGTGCACAGCACGGCGCAGGAGAGGCAGGAGCGGAAGGGGGGCAGAGGGGCAAAGGCCCGGCGGTTGTCGTCATCCACGGCGGACGTACGGGCGGTGGGGAGCGGCGTCGAGGGCATGGAGCGATCCTCGCCCATGACCCGCGCCCCGAGCGAGGGACCGCGCCCTACGTCAGCGCCCTCAGGCCCGGGACGAAGGTGACCAGCAGCGGCACGGCCGGCACCAGCGTCGCCACCGCCGTCATCCGGAGCCGGCGGCCGGGGGTGAAGCGGGGCGCGGGGGACAGCAGCCGGTCCACCCGCTGGGGTACCTGCGCGAGTTGCGTCGGGCAGGGGCCGAACACCCCGCGATCCTCGTTGAGTTCGACCAGGGCCAGGGCGATCGTCAGCCGCCCGAAGCGGCGCGAGGCCACATCGTCGGCGGCCAGCTCGACCAGCCGGTGCACCTGATCGCGGAACGCGGCGAAGACCGGGATCTGCGGAAAGCCGACGGCGAGCGCCGAGGCGCTGTACAGGAGGAGATCGTGCCGGGCCCGCGCATGGCCCTGCTCATGGGCGATCAGCGCATCGAGCTGACGCCCCTTCAGGCGCCGCAACGCCGAAGTGGTGATGACCAGTTGGGGCGAGGAGTGCTGCAGCCACCAGGCCTCCGGGCGGTCACCCTCCAGGACGACCAGACGCTCTTGGAGAGGTTCCTCGCCGGGCAGCAGCGGTGCACGGAGCAGGAGTTCGGCCCGGCGCTGCCGACGGCGGGCGCGCGCCGCGCGTACCTCACGCGTCAGGGTGACGGCCGTCCAGGCGCCGCCGCCCGCCAGGAGCAGGGCCAGTACCCCGGCCCACGGCCCGTAGCCCTGGAGCGCATACGCCTCGACGACCACCCGGGGGGCGAAGCCGAACACCGGGCCGCGGACGGCTTCCCAGGCGGCGGCCGCGCTCAGCGACATCGCGAGCACACAGCACAGCAGAACACCGGCCACCACGCACTGCCACACCCACAGGGCGAGCACCGGTTCACGGTCGGGCCAGTCGGAACGGGCCATCAGGCGCGGCGCCATTGCCGCGGCCAGCACGCCGAGAATCATCAGCGCGAAAGGGACCATCATGCCGTCAGCCTATGAGCGCACGGCTACTCGTAGGTACAGCCAGGTGTGGGATGTGACCCATACCACCCGCGTCACAGGTGTGAACCGCGGCCCCGCGCGCACCCACGCCCCGCAGCCGTACGCGAGAGCGCAGCCGTACGCGAGAGCGTTGCCCGCAGCCCGCAGCCCGCAGCCCGCAGCCCGCAGCCCGCAGCCCGCAGCCCGCAGCCCGCAGCCCGCAGCCCGCAGCCCGCAGCCCGCAGCTCACAGTGCCAGCAGCATCGCCAGCATCCCGATGCCCATGGCCACCCGGCAAGCCCGCAGCACACCGGGCGGCCCGGCGTCCGCCGGCTTGTCCGCCACCGTGCCCTCCGTGCCCTCCGGCCCCTCCATTCCCTCCGTCATCCCCTCCGTGGGGGAGTCCGCCGTCCGGACGCCCGCCGGCACCAGCCGGACCCCGGCAGCGATCACGTACACCGTGTAGTAGGCGAGCAACAGGCCCGTCAGCAGGGGCACCCCACCCGGCCCGGCATGCTCCATCGCCCCCATCGCCCCCATCGACTCCGCCGGCCCCATCGAGCCCATCGAGCCCATGGGGCTCATCGAACCCGTCTGGCCCACCGAGCCCGTCGGGTTCATCCGATCCGACGGCACGGCCATCGCGAGCGCCATGTACACCATGGCGAACGTGCCCACCGCATGATGCAGATGCCGCCGGGCCAGCGCCCACACACCGGCCGCCGCGAACACCACGGTGAACATCCAGGGTGACCACTGAGGCGGTGTCACCGCGGACGCGGGCAGCGCCATCGCTGCCATGCCCAGCGCCATCAGGCCTTCGCCGCGGGCATCCCCCCGGTAGGCGTCCGGCCCGGTACGCGCCCGGACGAGGCAGTACGCGCCGGCCGCGGCACACAGCAGCACCAGCAGCCAGCCGACCAACGGCGGTGCGTGCACGGCCCACCTCCCCGAGTACCGCCTGTCGCACGGATCGGGTGCAGAATGCCCGGCCGGGCCCCGGCACATGGGAGCGCACGGACGCACGGAGGGGGAGCGCGGGCGGCCTCTCAGGCTTCAGGGCCGGTAGCGCAGCGGATGGTCCGCCGGAACCTCCGTCAGCACGATCCGATGGCCGTCCGGGTCGGCGATCCACATCTCGATGAGCCCCCAGGGCTCCTTCACGGGCGGCCGCAGCACCTTCACTCCGTGGGCCAGGAGCTCCTCGTGCGCCGCTGCCGCGTCCGCCACCTGGAGCCACAGCTGGAGGGTGTCCGTGGCCGGAGCCGTGGCGTGGCCGGAGACTTCCAGGAAGCCGCCGCCGAGGAAGTAGACCGTGCCGCGCGCGGGTCCCGTACCGAATTCCCGGTAGATCTCCAGACCCAGCGCCGTGCCGTAGAACGCCCGCGACCGCTCGGGGTCGGACGGCCGCACCAGCACCCTGCTGCTCAATACGTGCACCATGGCAGGACCCTACGCCGCCGGAGCCGTGCCACCGGGCCGCTGCCGCCGGGGGGTCGTGACGAATGGCCCTGACCTGACGTCCACGCCGCTTGTTAGCCTCCGCTCAGCCATTCGTCCGGCCCCGAGAGGACTCCGCACACCATGCCCACCAGCGAGCTGACCTTCCGTACCGCCCGCGACGCCGATATCCCCGGGCTCGTCGACCTCATCGAGTCGGCGTACCGAGGGGACGCGAGCCGGGCCGGCTGGACGACGGAGGCGGACCTGCTGGAGGGACAGCGGACCGACCCGGAGGGCGTCGCCGCCGTGGTGCGGGGCGAGAGCGGCCGGCTGCTCGTCGCCGAGCGGGATGACGCCCTGATCGCCTGCTGTCAGCTCGAACACCGCGGGGACCATGTGTACTTCGGGATGTTCGCGGTGCGCCCGGAGCTCCAGGGCGGCGGCCTCGGCAAGGTGATTCTCGCGGAGGCCGAGCGGACCGCCCGGAACCTCTGGGGCACCGGCGAGATGCGGATGACCGTCATCCGGCAGCGCGACGAGCTGATCGCCTGGTACGAGCGCCGCGGCTACCGGCGCACCGGGCAGCTCACCCCGTTCCCTTACGGCGATGAGCGGTTCGGCATTCCGCAGCGCGCCGACCTGGAGTTCGAGCTGCTGGTCAAGCCGCTCGGTCAGCCGCTCGGTTAGGGCCGGCCAGGGCGTGTCCTTGCCGGGCGTCGCGGGCCCGGGGTGATCCGCACCGCGAGGGGCGGGCACGATCCACCGCGGGGCGCGTGCGCGACAGAGCCCGCTGTGCGACGGCGTCCAACGCCGGGGCGATGACGGCGAAGGCCCGGTCGATCACAGCCTTCCCGCCTGGATGATCCGCCGCAGGAACTGCCGGGTACGGTCCTGCTGCGGGTCCCCGAAGACCTGCTCCGGCGCCCCGCGTTCCACCACCACCCCGCCGTCCAGGAAGCACACCTGGTCGGCGACCTCCCGCGCAAAGCCCATCTCATGGGTGGCGATGACCATGGTCATGCCCTCCTCCTTGAGATCGCGGACCACGCCGAGCACCTCCCCGACCAGCTCGGGGTCGAGCGCCGCGGTGATCTCGTCGAGCAGCAGCAGCCGGGGCCGTCCGGCCAGCGCCCGGACGATGGCGACCCGCTGTTGCTGACCGCCGCTGAGCCGGTCCGGGTACTCCCCGGCCCGCCCGCCGAGCCCGAGCCGTTCCAGCAGCTCGCGGGCCCGCGCCTCCGCCTCGGCGCGCGGTACCCCGTGCACCCGGCGGGGCGCCAGCGTGATGTTGTCCAGCACGGTCAGGTGCGGGAAGAGGTTGTAGGCCTGGAAGACCACACCGATCCGGCGGCGCACCGCGTCCGCGTCCGCCCGCGGATCGGTGATCTCCGCTCCGTCCAGGAAGATCGCACCGTCGTCGATCTCCTCCAGCAGATTTGCGCAGCGCAGCAGTGTGGACTTGCCCGACCCCGAGGCACCGATCAGCGCCGTCACGGTGTGCGGCGGGACCGCCAGATCCACATCCCGCAGCACGACCGTGCCGCGTCCGTACGTCTTGCGTACGGACTCCAGCCGCAGCACCGGGCCGCCGCCGGGCGCCGCCTTCCCGTACCCGGCCGTTCCGTCGGCCGGCCGCGGTGCGTCGTCCGTCGTGCTCATACGAGTCCTCCCTGGGCGCGCCTGCGGTCCATCCGGGCCGTGACCCAGTCCGTGCACCGCGTCATGGGGATCGTCAGCGCCACGAAGACGAGCCCGGCCACGACATACGGAGTGAAGTTGAAGTCCCGGCCGGCGATGATCTGTGCCGCGTAGACGGCATCCACCGCACCCGCGATGGACACCAGGCCGGTGTCCTTCTGCAGCGAGACCAGATCGTTCAGCAGCGGCGGCACCACCCGCCGTACCGCCTGCGGCAGCACCACGAAGCGCAGCGCCTGGCCGCTGGTCAGCCCCAGTGACCGGGCCGCGGCCCGCTGGGAGGGGTGCACCGATTCGATGCCGGCCCGGAAGACCTCGGCGACATAGGCCGAGTACGTCAGCACCAGCGCGGAGCCGCCGAGCAGCACGGGATCGGTGGTCACGCCCTGCAGCCGCAGCGCCGGCACCCCGAAGACCACCATCAGCAGACAGATGATCAGCGGCAGGCCGCGGAAGAAGTCGGTGTACGCGGTGGCCAGGGCGCGCAGGGGGAAGAACACCGGGCCGCGCAGCGTCCGGGCCACCGCCAGCAGCAGCCCGAGCACCAGCACCGCCGCCCCGCACACCACCAGCAGCCGCAGATTCAGCAGCAGTCCCTCCAGCACCTTCGGAAGCGCCTTACGGGCGTACTCGGCGCTGAAGAATGTCTCCCGGGTCCGCGGCCAGCCGGGGGAGCGGGTGATGACGAGGTAGAGGACGGCAGCGGTGACCAGGGTGCTCAGCGCGGCAACGGCGGTGGCGCGCCGGGCCCTGGCCCGCCGGAAGCGCTCCCGCTCGATCCGCCGCGGGGAGGGCACATACCCGCCGTCGGCCCCGTCCTGTGCCGCCAGGGTCTTCCCCACACCTTCTCCGTGCGTCACATCTTCTCCGTGCGTCACGCCTTCTCCGTGCGTCACTTGAGCACCGGGACGGAAACGGCGTCGGTCAGCCACTTCTTCTCCAGCGCGGCGAGGGTGCCGTCCTTGCGCAGCGCATCCACCGCGGCCGTCACACACCCGGTGATCCGGCTCTCCTTGTCCAGGACCAGGCCGAACTGCTCCTTGTCGGCGCCGGTGGCCGCGAACTGCCCGACCACCTCGGCGTCCTTCACCTCCGCCGAGGTGATGTAGAAGGCCGTCGGCAGATCGGTGAGGATCGCGTCGACCTGACCGTTCTTCAACGCGGACTTGGTGAGGTCGTTCTTCTGGAACACGGCGGGCGGCTGATCCGGCCGGACGGTGTCATTGATGACGTCCAGGCTGGTGCTGCCGACCTGCGCGCCGAGCTTGAGATGACGGAGGGCGGCAATGCTCTTGGCATGCGCGGCCCGGGAGCCCTTGAGCGCGGTGACCGCCTGGCGCACGTCGTAGTAGCCGGAGGAGAAGGTGACGGCCCGCTTGCGTGCGGCGCTGATGGAGATCTGGTTGAGGTCGAAGTCGAACGTCTTCTGGCCGGGCGCGAACGCGTTGTTGAACGGCACGGTCCGCCAGCGCACCGCGCCCTTGCCGTAGCCCAGTTGGCGGGCGACGGCATAGGCGACGGCCGATTCGAAGCCCTTGCCACTGGCCGGGTCGTCGTCCTGGAACCAGGGCGCGTAGGCGGGCTTGTCGGTGCCGACGGTGAGCTTGCCGTCCGCCACGGTGGCCAGTTTGCCGCGGTCACAGCTCTGTTCGCCCTTCCCGGCGGCCCGCGGACCACCGGGGGACTCGTCCTGCGGGGCACAGCCGACGGCCGCGGCGAGCAGCGCGACGGTGGCGCAAGCGGCAAGGCGGAGAGGGCGGTTGGCGAGGCGCATGGCGGGAGAGTGTCAGGGCGCGAGGCCATCTGTCGAGATCACCGGGGAAAACGTCCGCATGCTGGAAGTGCATTGCAGCACTGTGAACTGCGCATTTCCCGGATGCCGGAGGTGGGGCGGGCCCGAAGAGTCGGCACGCCCCACCCGGCTCATGATGTTCTGCGCAGCCTCAGGCCGTGAGCCTGCGTCGCCTCAGGCTGTGAATCTGCGTCGCCTCACGCCGTGAAGCGGACCGCCCGCCGGATCTCCGGCTGGTCGGTCACCACACCGTCCAGACCGAGCCCGCGCGCGAGGCGCAGCTGATCATGCGTGTTGACCGTCCAGCCCACGACCTTCAGCTGCGCGGCATGCGCCCGCTCGACGAGTTCCAGGGTGAGCCGGCGGATGTTCAGCGAGAGCATCGTCGCGCCGACGGCCTGCGCACGGTCGACCACGTCCGCGCCGTACCGGCTGCCGACCAGCGCGGTCCGTACGCCGGGCAGCAGGGTCCGGATCGCGGCCAGCGCCTCGTCGTGGAAGGAGATCACATCGACCCGGCCGACCAGATCGCGCGACCGCATCACCTCGGCCAGCGCCTGCGCGGCCGCCACGTCCTTGATCTCGGCCTGCAACGGCGCCTTGACCGCCTCGACGACCTCCTCGAAGACCGGGATCCGCTCGCCCCGGCCGGCATCGAGCTCGCGGAGCTCGGCGAGGGTGCGCTCGGCGATCGGCCCGGCGCCGTCGGTGGTCCGGTCCACATCCGCGTCGTGCATCACCACGAGCGCGCCGTCCTTGCTCAGATGCAGATCCAGTTCGATGACATCGAGGCCCTCGTGCTCGGCGCGCACGAAGGACCGCAGGGTGTTCTCCGGCTCCACGCCCATGACCCCGCGGTGTCCGATGGTGAGAAAGGACAAGGCTGCCTCGCTTCTGTCGGCTCGGTGCTGTTGTCGGCTCTGTACACGTGTCGACCGTCGGCTGTCGGCAACGGCGCTACGAAATGGCGCACAGCCTAACGGGACCGACCGGCGGAAAACGGGCTGCCGGACCGGACCGCGGTGTGTCCAGTACGGGTACCCGCCATATCCGGCTTCAGACCGCCTCACCCTCGCGTGGGCGAGTCCTTGCCGCGCTGACGGCGCGCCGTGGGCCGGCCGGTCCGCGGCGCGCCGGTCGTATGGCATATGCCACAAGGCCGCGGGGTTTCCTTGTCGTCGCGGGCGCCGGAGGAACCGCCGAAACCCTTGGCGCTACTGGCAGGAAGTGTCGTCCAAGCCGTCACCGACAGGAAAAAACCGCGTGAGCGCGGGGTGTCGACAGAATAATTTTCAACGACTCCTCTTGAGCGGGCCATCCTCGGCTGGTTACCGTGTTCTGACAACACGATCTATCGCCGGAGGGCAGTCATGACGGAAATTCTTTCGCCTGTGGGTGTCCGGGAGGCCACCGCGACCGCGGAGACCGTGGTCGGGCACCCGGCGTGGCCCGTGCTCAAGGATGCGGTCGAGACCATCCGCCCCTGGCAGTCCAAGGACGGTTCCATAGACCTGGAGGCGGAGGGCGCGCCCACCGCCGAGGCCGTCCGCGCGGAGGTCGACAAGATGGCCGCGGCCGTCGGGGAACTCGCCCCGCTGCTGCCGCACAACGCCGCCTACCACCAGGCCCTCGCCGCCGACCTGCGCCGCTGGGCCGACAGCGGCTTCGGGGTGCCGGACTTCCTGGACTCCCTCCTCGCCTTCCAGCCCGCCCGGCAGCGCGCCGACGGCCTCCAGCACCTGGTGCTGTTCCCCATGTACACCCAGAACGGCAACCCGGACCGCAACTTCGAGGCCGTCGTCCTGCGCATGGTCTGGCCGGACTGGCTCGCCGAGCTGGAGCGCACCCGTTACGACAACGCGCTCTTCTGCGGCATCACCTTCGAGGACTTCACGGCCGGCTACGACACCAACTCCGCGGTGCTCTTCCCGGAGACCATCGCCGTGCGCGAGGCCCCCGAGCGGTTCAGCTGGGGCGGAATCTTCTGCGACCGCGAGGCCGCCCGCTTCCGCCGGGTCAGCGAGGCCGCCATCGAGACGCTCGGTGTCGAACTTCCCGCGGACATCCGCGAGATGCTCGCCGACCAGGAGCGCTGCCAGGAGGCGTTCGTCCTGTGGGACATGGTCCACGACCGCACCCACAGCCACGGTGACCTGCCGTTCGACCCGTTCATGATCAAGCAGCGCCAGCCGTTCTGGATGTACGGCCTGGAGGAGCTGCGCTGCGACCTCACCGCCTTCAAGGAGGCCGTGAAGCTGGAGGCCGAGGGGTACTCCCAGGCCCGCGACGTGCAGTTCGCGGTGATCTTCGACCGGATGTTCCGGTTCCCCGTCACCGGCGACCGGGTCCGCAACTACGACGGCCTCGGCGGCCAGCTGCTCTTCGCGTACCTGCACAAGCACGACGTCGTACGCTGGACGGACAACACACTGCACATCGACTGGGAGCGGGCGCCCAAGGTCACCAACCAGCTGTGCGGCGAGATCGAGAAGCTCTACCGTGACGGCATCGACCGGCCCAAGCTGGTCCACTGGTTCGCCGCGTACGACCTCGTCTCGACCTACCTCGCTCCGCACCCGGGCTCGGTCTGGGCCAAGGGCCCCGATGCCCTCGACCTCGACCAGCCGCCGCGCAAACTCGTGGACGACGTGCTCCCCGACGAGTTCCCGCTGAGCATGTTCTACGAGGCGCTCGCCAAGAAGCTGCGCGCTGTGATCGCATCCACCAAGGGCATCACGGCCCACAGCGATGAATTGGCGGCGGCATGACGAACGACCGGAACACCCGGCCGAAGGCCGTCCAGGAGCAGGACGAGGAGGCGACGGAGATGGTTACTTCGACGGGCGGCCAGGGGCCGCTGGAGGGTGCGGTCATCGCGGTGGCGGGGGCGGCCGGACCGGCCGGCCGGGCCACCCTGCTGCGACTGGCCGAAGCGGGTGCGGTGGTGGTCGGCTCGGACTCCCACCCCGAGCGGCTGGCGGAGGCCGTGGACGCGGCCCGCTACGCCCATGGCGGCGCCACGGTGATAGGGGACACCGTCGACCTCCTCGACCTCGACCAGACCCGCGAATGGGCGGCTCGTACGGAGAAGGAATTCGGCCGGATCGACGGCCTGGTGCACCTCGTCGGCGGCTGGCGCGGCTCCTCGACCTTCGCGGAGACCGACCTGGCGGACTGGGACATGCTGCACAAGCTGCTGGTCCGCACCGTCCAGCACACCTCCCTCGCCTTCAACGAAGCACTCGAACGCAGCGGCAACGGCCGCTTCCTTCTCACCAGCGCGGCCGGTGCCGGCAAGCCCACCGGGGGCAACGCCGCCTACGCCGCCGCCAAGGCCGCCGCCGAGGCCTGGACGCTCGCCATGGCGGACGGCTTCCGCAAGTCGGGGGGAGAGCAGGGACCGCGCGCCGCGGCTGCCATCCTGATCGTGAAGGCGCTCGTCAACGACCAGATGCGCGCCGAGCGACCGAACGCCAAGTTCGCGGGCTTCACGGATGTCACGGAGCTGGCCGAGGCCATCGCCGGGGTCTGGAGCCGGCCCGCCCAGGAAGTGAATGGACAGCGTCTGTGGCTGACCCCCGAGCCGTGACCGGAGCGAAGACCGATGCCCGGCGGCATCACGACCCCGAGATACGCGGCTTCGCCAGCGACAACTACGCCGGCGCCCACCCCGAGGTGCTCGCCGCGCTCGCCCTTGCCAACGGCGGCCACCAGGTCGCCTACGGCGAGGACGAGTACACCGAGCACCTCCAGCGGGTCTTCCGCAGCCACTTCGGGCAGCGCGCCGAGGCGTTCCCGGTGTTCAACGGCACCGGCGCCAATGTCGTCGCCCTGCAGGCCGTGACCGACCGCTGGGGGGCGGTGATCGCCGCCGAGTCCGCGCACATCCATGTCGACGAGTGCGGTGCACCGGAGCGGATCGGCGGGCTCAAGCTGCTGACCGTGCCCACCGAGGACGGCAAGCTCACCCCCGAGCTGATCGACCGCGAGGCGTACGGCTGGGACGACGAGCACCGCGCCATGCCGCAGGTCGTCTCGATCACCCAGAGCACGGAGCTCGGCACGGTCTACACGCCCGACGAGATCCGGGCGATCTGTGAACACGCGCATGAGCGCAACATGGTGGTGCACCTCGACGGCTCGCGGATCGCCAATGCCGCGGCGACGCTCGATGTGCCGATGCGGGCCTTCACCAATGCCGTGGGAGTCGACATCCTCTCCTTCGGCGGGACGAAGAACGGCGCGGTCTTCGGCGAGGCCGTGGTCGTGCTCAACCCCGACCGGGTGCGCGCCATGAAGCATCTGCGCAAGCTGTCCATGCAGCTGGCCTCCAAGATGCGCTTCGTCTCCGTCCAGCTGGAGGCGCTGCTCGCCAAGGATCTGTGGCTGCGCAACGCCCGGCATGCCAACACCATGGCGCAGCGGCTGGCGGCCGGGGTGCGGGGGATCGACGGGGTGGAGATCCTCTACCCCGTGCAGGCCAACGGCGTGTTCGCCCGGCTTCCGCACGATGTGAGCGAGCGGCTGCAGAAGCGCTATCGCTTCTACTTCTGGGACGAATCGGCCGGTGTGGTGCGCTGGATGTGCGCGTTCGACACCGCCGAGGAGGACGTCGACGGCTTCCTCGCCGCACTCCGCGAGGAGATCGGCCGGTAGCTCCGGACCGCAGTCCCCAGATGGAATAGTAATGCGCCTGGTCGAATAGTCATTGACTCTCGGCCGGGCGCATCGCTACGCTCCCCGGGCATGGAGCTGATTCAGGGCACCCCGGAAATATCCGCCTATTTGGCGTCTGGCGAGGTCATCGACCATGACCATCCACGCGTCCGGGCTACCGCAGCCGGCATCGCGGTCGATGCCTCCGATGCATATACATACGCCAAGGCCGCCTTCGAGTTCGTCCGCGACACCATCCCGCACAGCGCGGACGCCGGGGACCCGCGGGTCACCTGGCGCGCCTCGGACGTGCTCGCGCGGCGCACCGGTAGCTGCCACGCCAAGGCGCATGCGCTCGTGGCCCTGCTGCGCGCGGAGGGCATCCCCGCCGGGCTGTGCTACCAGAAGCTCGACGTCATCCACGGCCTGATGGCCGTGAAGCTGCCGGGCGCGGACCGCTGGGCGCGGCAGGATCCACGGGGCAACAAGCCGGGCGTCGACGCGCAGTTCCGTCTGGATCGGGAGCAGCTGGCCTTTCCCGTGCGACCCGAGTGCAACGAACTGGACTTGCCGGTGCTGTTTGCTGAACCACACCCTGTCGTGCTGCAATGCCTCCAGGAGGCCGTCGACCGGCCTCACCTCTGGCAGATGCTCCCCACCGATCTCTGAGGAACGGCCCCGATGCCCAGCTCTTCGCACGTCTCCGGCACGACCTGTCGCCTGCATGTTTCCGACGAGGTGCGGGAACTGGCGCCCGGTTTCGGCTACCTCGCCGTCGAAGCCCGCGGTCTGACCAACGGGCCCAGTGACGAGGCCGGCGCGGCGCTCCTGGACGAGGCCACCCGCCGCCTCGCCGAGCGTCTGGACGGGCGTGCCCCGCAGGACGATCCGCACCTCGCCGCCTGGCGCGCCGCGTACACCGCCTTCGGCAGCAAGCCCTCGCGCACCCGCAACTCCGCCGAGGCGCTGGCCAGGCGGGCGCTCGCGGACGGCGGTCTGCCCCGCATCAACCGCCTCGTCGACCTCTACAACGCGCTCAGCGTCGCCCACCTCATCCCCGTGGGCGGCGAGGACCTGGACCGTATCCAGGGCGGTATGCGGCTCGTGCGGGCCACCGGCGACGAGCCCTTCGTGACCGCGGCCGGCGGCGCCGAGACCGTCGAGCACCCCGATGCGGGCGAGGTCGTCTGGTGTGACGACGAGGGCGTCACCTGCCGCCGCTGGAACTGGCGGCAGGGCGTACGCACCCGCCTGACCGAGGACTCGGTCAGCGCCCTCTTCCTGCTGGAGCGGATGGCTCCCATGAGCCTCGACGCGCTGACCGCCGCGGGCGCCGAACTGGCCGAGACGCTGCAGAAGGCCTGCCCCGACGCCCGTATCGAGGTCGGCGACAGCTGGACCCCGTGAGCGGGTCCGCCGCACCGGCCGCCCCGACCGCCGGGGCGACGGTGCGCTCCGGCCCCCGGGTCCGCTATCCGGCGGTCCCGGGCGCGGCGGGCGCCGTGCCGCCGAGGTGGGCCGGCATCCACCAGGTGTCCTCGGCGTCCTTGGGGCGTACGGGGTAGGCGCGCTGCGCCGCCTCCAGCAGGTCCTGCACCCGGGCCCGCAGCCGGTCGGTGATCTTCTCGGCCTGCTCGGCCGGATCGGCCTCCATCGGCTCGCCCACCCGGATCGTTATCGGCAGGTGGTTCCGGCCCAGATCGCGCTTGTGGCCCTTGGTCCACAGCCGCTGGGTGCCCCACAGCGCCACCGGCAGCAGCGGCACCCCGGCCTCCTGGGCCAGCCGTACCGCACCCGACTTGAAGGTCTTCAGGGTGAAGGACTCGGAGATCGTCGCCTCGGGGAAGACTCCGATGATTTCGCCCGAACGCAGGGCGGACAGCGCGTGCTTGTAGGCGTGCATCCCCTGCGCACGGTCCACGGGGATGTGCTTCATCGCGCGCATCAACGGCCCCGACACCTTGTGCCGGAACACCGACTCCTTCGCCATGAAGCGCACCAGCCGCTTGGCCGGGCGTGCCGTCAGCCCGGCGAAGACGAAGTCCAGGTACCCGATGTGATTGCTCACCAGAACCGCCCCGCCGCGGCGCGGAATGTGGTCCGTCCCGGCGATGTCGAATTGCAGATCGAGCGCCTTGAAGAGGGTGCGGGCGGCGCCGATCACCGGCGGATAGACGAGCTCTGCCATTGTCCGGAGGACCCCTTTTCCACGCCTGGGGAGGGTTCTCCCGGCGGAAACCTACGCAGCCGTAACTGCGACTTTCGGGAGATCGTGCCCGATGTCGGCCGTGGCGGCCAGCGCGACGGCCGCCAGGACCGGGAGATTCTTGTCACGTGGAGACCCGCTCAGCCGGCCGCTCTCCGCAGCAGAAGATACATCTCGCACCCCAGGCAGTAGGAGAAGGCGGCGTTGAGAAAGGCCGCCGCGAGCGCACAGCCGGTGGCCGCGAGCCCCAGCCACTGCGGCCCCACGACGTAACCGGCCAGTCCCGCCACCGCGAAGAACAGCCCGACGCTCTGGGCGAAGCGCGGCGCGGCGGCATCCTCGAACCCGGTTGCCGCGGGCAGCCGCGGACGCACCGCCACCCTGAACAGCCAGGCATAGGGCGAGCGCTGGACGCCCGCCAGCGCCCCGAGCGCGAAGACCAGCGTCTGGAAGGCCAGCAGCCCACCGCTCCCGGTGATCAGCACGGCCGCCAGCACGACAGTGGTCAGCGTTGCCGCGAACCTCGGGCCCCGTACGTCCACAGTGTCGACAGTCATGTCCCCACCCTCCCGCAGACCGGGCCGCACGGGGGCCGGGGAATCTTTGCGGTCTCGTGAACGCTGCACCCGTCGATGACTGGACTCATGGTGTGCATCGCGGTGCTCGCGACGGCGAGCGCTTTCGGCATGTGGCACCGACGCCGTAAGGGGAGGCCGATGGTGCACAAGCGGGACGACGGGGCGCGGCTGGGTGCCGCCGAGATCGGCGCGGAGCTGGGGGAGCGGGCCACCCTGCTGCAGTTCTCCAGCGCCTTCTGCCAGCCCTGCCGGGCCACCCGGCGCACCCTGGCCGAGGTCGCCGGCATGGTCGAGGGGGTGGCCCATGTCGAGATCGACGCGGAGGACCATCTGGACCTCGTACGCCACCTGAACGTGCTGCGCACTCCCACGGTGCTGGTGCTCGACGCGGACGGCGCGGTCGTGCGCCGCGCCGCCGGGCAGCCCCGGAAGGCCGACGTCATCGCTGCGCTGGGCGCGGCCGTCCGTGATTGATCTCCCAGAAGGCAGGCGCCCCTTGACGCTGTGGGTCACACGTCGTCACTCTGACGTGATGCGGCCAGGAACCCTTCTGTACGGACGCGCCCACGTCGACCTTCTGCGGACTGCCAGCGCCCGCTGTCCGGGCGAGTGAGCGGCGACGACACCATCGCCGCCGACCGCTGCACAGCCGTCGGCGGCTCTTCCCGGGCTCGTACACCACAGCAGAAGGACAATTCCATGACGGCCTCGCCCGACCTCGGCACGCCTCGCACCGCCTCCCCCGAGCTGCTGCGCTCGGTCTTCCGGCAGCACGCCGCCGGCGTTGCGGTGATCACCGCGCACGGCTCCCGCCCCGTCGGCTTCACCGCCACGTCCCTCACGTCGGTCGCCGCCGACCCGCCGCTGCTCTCGTTCGGCATCGGTACCGGCGCCTCCAGCTGGCCGGCCGTCTCGGAGGCCGAACACATCGGCGTCCACATACTCGGCGAGCATCAGCAGGAACTGGCCGCCACGTTCGCGCGCAGCGGCGCCGACCGCTTCGGTCCCGCCACGTCCTGGCGCGCCGGCCCCGAGGGTGTGCCCCTCCTGGACGGCGTCCTGGCCTGGCTGGTGTGCAAGGTCGTGGCGCGGGTCCCGGCCGGTGACCACCGCATCGTGCTCGCCCGGCCCGTCGTCGGCGACCCCGCGGGGCCCGGCCGTCCGCTGCTGTACCACCAGGGCCGCTTCAACGCGCTGCGGGACTGACGGGTTCCCGTTCTCCTTCGTCGTTCCCGGGTGAGGGCCGTTGGCAAGGTCACATTTCGGTGGCCTTGCTTCGGGGCAGGAGAGTCGATGTACTGGCGAGTAATATGACGGTCGGCGTGGGGAACCGCAACCGACCGGGAGCCGCCCCGACAGGCGCCTATGCTGCCAGCACAAGGCAGTTCTGAAGAGACGAAGCAGGTAGGAGAGCCGGCGTGAGCCTGAGGATCGTTGTCTGTGTGAAGTACGTGCCCGACGCCACCGGCGACCGGCACTTCGCCGAGGACCTGACCGTCGACCGTGACGATGTGGACGGTCTGCTCTCGGAGCTCGACGAGTACGCCGTCGAGCAGGCCCTGCAGATCAAGGAAGCTGCCGACGACGCGGAGATCACGGTCCTCACCGTCGGCCCCGAGGACGCCAACGACGCGCTGCGCAAGGCGCTGTCGATGGGCGCCGACAAGGCCGTCCACGTCGAGGACGACGACCTGCACGGCACCGACGCGCTCGGCACCTCGCTGGTGCTGGCCAAGGCCATCGAGAAGACGGGTTACGACCTGGTCGTCTGCGGTATGGCCTCCACCGACGGCACGATGGGTGTGCTGCCCGCGCTGCTCGCCGAGCGTCTGAACGTCCCTCAGGTCACCCAGCTTTCCGAGGTTTCCGTCGACGGCGGCAAGGTCACCGGGCGCCGGGACGGCGACACCGCCACCGAGCAGCTGGAGGCCGCGCTGCCGGCCGTCGTGTCCGTCACCGACCAGTCGGGCGAGGCGCGTTACCCCTCCTTCAAGGGCATCATGGCCGCCAAGAAGAAGCCGGTGGAGTCCCTGGACCTGGAGGACCTGGAGATCGAGGCGGACGAGGTCGGCCTCGAGGGCGCCTGGACCAAGGTCGACGGCGCCGCCGAGCGTCCGGCCCGCACCGCGGGCACGATCGTCAAGAACGAGGGCGAGGGCGGCAAGCAGCTCGCCGAGTTCCTCGCGGGCCAGAAGTTCATCTGAGCCGCAGTCCTTTCCACCGCCCTCATTCTTCCCGCAGGAGAGCAATCCCATGGCTGAAGTCCTTGTCTACGTCGACCACGTGGACGGCGCCGTCCGCAAGCCCACCCTCGAACTGCTCACCCTCGCCCGCCGTATCGGCGAGCCGGTAGCCGTGCACCTCGGTGCGAAGGCCGAGGACGCCGCGAAGATCCTCGGTGAGCACGGCGCCGTGAAGGTGCTGGCCGCCGATGCGCCCGAGTTCGCCGAGTACCTCGTCGCCCCCAAGGTCGACGCGCTGCAGGCCGCCTACGACGCGGTCTCCCCGGCGGCCGTGCTGCTGCCGTCCTCCGCGGAGGGCAAGGAGATCGGTGCCCGCCTCGCGCTGCGCATCGGCTCCGGCATCATCACCGACGCCGTCGACGTCGAGGCCGGCGACGAGGGCCCGGTGGCCACGCAGTCCGTCTTCGCGGCCTCGTACACCACCAAGTCCCGCATCACCAAGGGCACCCCGGTCATCACCGTCAAGCCCAACTCCGCCGCCCCGGAGGCCGCCCCGGCCGCCGGCACCGTCGAGCAGCTCGCGGTGACCGTCGCCGACTCCTCCAAGGGCACCAAGATCGTCTCCCGCACCCCGCGCGAGTCGACCGGCCGCCCGGAGCTGACCGAGGCCGCGATCGTGGTCTCCGGTGGCCGTGGCGTCAACGGCGCCGACAACTTCCCGGTCATCGAGGCGCTCGCCGACTCGCTCGGCGCGGCCGTCGGCGCCTCGCGTGCCGCGGTGGACGCCGGCTGGTACCCGCACACCAACCAGGTCGGCCAGACCGGTAAGTCGGTCTCGCCGCAGCTGTACATCGCGGCGGGCATCTCCGGTGCGATCCAGCACCGTGCCGGTATGCAGACCTCGAAGACGATCGTCGCCATCAACAAGGACGAAGAGGCACCCATCTTCGACCTGGTCGACTACGGCGTGGTCGGCGACCTGTTCGACGTCGTCCCGGCCCTCACCGACGAGGTCAAGACCCGCAAGGGCTGACCGCCGTCCCGCCGGGGCCCGGCTCCGGTCCTCGCACGAGGCCCCGTACGCGCGGTGCGTACGGGGCCTCGTGCTGTGGCGGCACCGACGACGGGCCGGTGCCGGGCCGTCAGGCGCCCGTGACCCCGTCGATCCGCTCGCGCAGCAGGTCCGCGTGGCCGTTGTGCCGGGCGTACTCCTCGATCATGTGGACGTAGATCCAGCGCAGGTTCAGGGTGCGCCCCTCGCGCGGGGAGAAGGTCTCGTCCAGCCCGTGGTCCGCCACCGCCTTGTCGCAGGACTCGGTCTCGGCACGGAAGACGGCGACATCGCGCTCGGCGGCGGCCGGGTCCGCGTCATGGAAGTCGGCGTCCGGGTTGTCCTCGGTGAAGTAGAGATCGCCGATCCGCCGGCCGAGGAAGCGCACCCGGAACCAGGTGCGTTCGACGTCTGCCATATGGCGCACCAGGCCGAGCAGCGTGAGGGTGGAAGGTGCGGCGCTCGCCTCGACGAGCTGGTCGGGCGTCAGGCCCGCGCACTTGGCGAGCAGGGTGTCACGGTGGTAGTCGAGCCAGCCTTGCAGCATCTCCCGTTCGCCGGCCACGGTCGGGAGCTCTCTGCGTTCGACAGGGGGTGCGATCCACGTCATGAGGGCGAGTCTGGCGGCGCCGTGGCCGCCCCGCCACGGAGTTTTTGAAGTCCTGCCGTACGCCCGTGACCTGCGCCGTCACGGGAAGGGTGTTGACCTTGGCAAAAGGACACAGTTAACTTCGCTATACGGATTGTTGATTCCGTTAAGCGGAAAATGCTCGATCGACGGGCGTGCGCACCGGGAGGGTATCGAATGGGGCAGCAGGAGAGCGTGGCGACGAGCCTCGCGGACACCGTACGCGAGGGAATCGGAGCCGCTCTCGCCCAGGTGGACGCGGATCTGGCGCGGCGCTACCCGGGCGACCCCGGCACCCGCCAGCCGGTCCACACGGTCTACGTCCCCGGTGATGTCGTCGCCGCCGGCACCGTGCGCTCCTGGGGGGACCAGGCGCTCGCCGCCCTCGACGAGCACGCCCCCGACGCCGGTGCGCTCGCCGTCGTTCTCGGTATCCCCGACGCACTCGCCGTGGAGGTCCACGACCGGGTCCGCGCCAAGCTGACCCGTGAGCCCGTCGAGGACCTGCGCATCGATTTCGAGGACGGGTACGGCCCCCGCCCGGACGCCGAGGAGGACGAGGCCGCGGCCCGTGCCGCCGCTCTGGTGGCCGCCGCCTACCGTGGGGGCACCACCCGGCCGGAGGCCGGGGGAGGCACCGCCGCCCCCTACACGGGCATCCGGATGAAGTGCATGGAGGCCGCCGTCCGCGACCGCGGTATCCGCACGCTGGACATCTTCCTCACCGGCCTCATGCAGGCCGGCGGCCTGCCCGACGGCCTGGTGCTGACGCTGCCGAAGGTGACCTACGCCGAGCAGGTCACCGCCATGGTCCGGCTGCTGGAAGCCTTCGAGAAGGCGCACGGCCTGGCGGCCGGCCGGATCGGCTTCGAGATCCAGATCGAGACCACCCAGTCGATCCTGGGTGCCGACGGCCGCGCCACCGTGGCCCGCATGATCGAGGCGGCCGAGGGCCGGGCCGCCTCCCTGCACTACGGCACCTTCGACTACAGCGCCTCCTGTGGCGTCAGCGCCGCCCACCAGTCACTCGACCACCCGGTGGCCGACCACGCCAAGGCCGTGATGCAGGTCGCCGCCGCGGGCACCGGCGTCCGGCTCTCCGACGGGTCCACCAACGTCCTGCCGGTCGGACCCACCGACCGCGTACACGCCGCCTGGCGACTGCACTACGGCCTGGTCCGCCGGTCGCTGGCCCGCGCCTACTACCAGGGCTGGGACATGCACCCGGCCCATCTGCCCACCCGTTACGCGGCGGTCTACGCCTTCTACCGCGAGGGCCTGGAGCAGGCCGCGGCCCGGCTCGCGGCCTATGTCGCCAAGGCCGGCGGCGACGTCATGGACGAGCCCGCCACCGCCAAGGCGCTCAGCGGCTATCTGCTGCGCGGTCTGGACTGCGGTGCCGTGGACACCGCCGAGGTCGCCCGGCTGACCGGGCTGACCCGCGCCGACCTGGATGCGCTCGCCGGGCGCCCGGCCGCCACGGCCTGAGGGCGCGGGCCTGCTGTGCGGTTCGACGGGCCGTGCAGCGCAGGCAGTTGGCCGCCGTGACCGCTTGCGGCCCGGCCCGCCCCACGAGGTCCCCGCCCGATCGGCGGGGCCTCGTCGTGCGGAGCTTCCCCGGCCCCGGAGCTTCCCCGGGCCCGGAGCTTCCCCGGGCCCGGAGCTTCCCCGGGCCCGGAGCTTCCCCGGGCCCGGAGCTTCCCCGGGCCCGCCCCGCCGTGTCCGCGGGGCGTCCGGCGCCCGGCCGCCGCGGGGTTCAGCTCTCCGAAGGCGGGATCTCGCCCGAGCCGCGGGCGATCAGGCGGGTGGGGATCTCCCTGTGCTGCGGCGGATCCTCGATGCCCTCCAGACGCCGGAAGAGCAGACCGGCGGCCGTCCGGCCCATGCGTGCCGGGTCCTGGGCGACGACCGTGATCGCGGGCCGGACGAGATCGGCGAGCTCGAAGTCGTCGAAGCCCACCAGTGCGACCGGGCGCGGGCGTTCGCCGAGGACGCGTACGGCGGTGACGGTGACCCGGTTGTTGCCCGCGAAGAGGGCGGTGACCGGCTCGGGGGCGTCCAGCATCGCGGTGGCGGCGGCGCGTACGCGCTCGGGCGCGGTGGGGCCCAGCGACACCCAGGAGTCGTCAACGGTCAGGCCCGCTGCGGCCATTGCCGTGCGGTAGCCGCGCAGCCTTTCGCGCGCGGTGTGGATCCGCGGCTGGTCACCGATGAAGCCGATCCGCCGGTGGCCGTGCGCGATGAGATGGGCCACCGCGTCCTGGGCGCCGCCGAAGTTGTCGGAGACCACCACATCGGCATCGATCCGGCCGGGCGGGCGGTCCACGAACACGGTCGCTATCCCGGCCGCGATCTCGGGTTCCAGATAGCGGTGGTCGTCGGCGGCCGGGATGATGACCAGCCCGTCGACCCGCCGTGCGCACAGCGCGAGCACCAACTCCTGTTCGCGGGCCGGGTCCTCGGCGCTGGAGCCGTTGATCAGCAGCGCGCCGTGGCCGCGGGCGACTTCCTCGACGGTGCGGTTGAGCGGGCCGTAGAACGGGTCGGCGAGATCCTCCAGCACCAGACCGATGCTGGCGGTACGCCCCTTGCGCAGGATCCGGGCCGAGTCGTTGCGGCGGAACCCCAGGGCGGTGATCGATTCCTGGACGCGTCGTTCGGTGTCCGGGGTGACGCCCGGTTCGCCGTTGACCACGCGGGAGACCGTCTTGAGGCCGACCCCGGCGCGCGCCGCGACATCCTTCATCGTGGGCCGGGTGCCATAGCGGCGGGAGGTGCCCCGCGCGGTGTCGGTCACGGTGTGCGGTCCTGATTCTGTCGGCGTCAGGTGTGGCGTCGAGCATAGCCTCTAGACAACGTTGTCAATCGAAGGAAGACTGGCGTTCTCACGCCGGGCCGGTACGCTCGGCCCCCGGGCCCACCAGGAGATTCCACACCGATGCAGACCGACCTCAGCGCAGCGTTGGACATTGGCGGCACCAAGATCGCCGGCGCTCTGGTGGATGCCCGCGGCAGACTGGTCGAACGGGCCGCCCGGCCCACTCCCGCCGACAAGGACGGGGCGACGGTGATGCGTGCGGTGGCCGATGTGGTCGCGGAGCTGGCGGCGGGGCCCGACTGGGCGCGGGTGGCGGCCGTCGGTATCGGCAGCGCGGGCCCGGTCGACGCCTCCTCCGGCACCGTCAGCCCGGTCAACATCCCCGGCTGGCGCGACTTCCCGCTGGTCGCCGGGGTGCGGGCGCTCGTCGGGGAGCGCCCGGTCGTGCTGGTCGGCGACGGTGTCGCGATGACCGCGGCCGAGCACTGGCAGGGTGCCGCGCGCGGTCACGCCAATGCGCTGTGCATGGTGGTCTCCACCGGCGTCGGCGGCGGACTCGTCCTCAACGGCCGGCTCCACCCGGGCCCCACGGGGAACGCCGGGCACATCGGTCACATCAGCGTCGATGTCGACGGTGACCCCTGCCCGTGCGGGTCCCGCGGCTGTGTCGAGCGGATCGCCAGCGGCCCCAACATCGCCCGCCGGGCGCTGGCCAACGGCTGGCAGCCCGGCCCCGACGGTGACACCAGCGCGGCGGCCGTCGCCGCCGCAGCGCACGCCGGTGACCCGGTCGCCCTCCGCTCTTTCGAGCGGGCCGCCCGGGCGCTGGCCGCCGGGATCGCCGCCACCGCCACGCTCGTGGAGATAGACATCGCGGTCGTCGGCGGGGGAGTCGCGGGCGCCGGAGAGGTCCTCTTCGCCCCCTTGCGTGCGGCCCTGCGGGACTTTGCGACGCTGTCGTTCGTGTCGGGCCTGACGGTCGTACCGGCCCAAATGGGAACGGACGCCGGGGTGGTGGGCGCCGCCGCTGCCGCCGGGCAACGGTCCCGTCCCGATGCCTTCGTCCCCACGCCCTGACGCCCGCCACGGGCCCCGTGCGCCCGCGACCGGCCGGATCGGGCGCGGCGGCATGGGCGTCGTGGTCTGCCGCGCCGTCGACGAGTGCCGGGCCGCGAGGTCGCGGTCGAGTTCCTGCGCGCGAATGATCGGCCCGTCCCCGGGTTGCCCACCTGCCGACCCCTCCAGGTGCGGGACCGGGCGGGCCGGAGGGCCCGCCCGGCAGTATCAACCCCGCCTGTATGAGCGGTAGTTGACCTTCAGCACCGGAACTTGGCATCCGCCCAGTCGGCGTGGTCGTAGTCGATACCGTCCCCGCCGTCGGTCACGACGAGCCGGACGGTCTGTGCTCCGACGACCGGGGCGCTGACGGCCTTGGCGGCATCGGTCCCGGTCACCGAGGGGCTCGCGGCGACCTGTTTGCCGTCGGCCCACACCTCGAAGCCCACCGACCCCCGGTCACCGGACTCGTCGTCGATGCCGACCTGGGCGGTGAACACCGAGCACCGCCCGCCGGTGTAGAAGCTCACCTCGCTGGGCGCATGCACCCCGAGGCCCTTCGCGAAGCCGGTGCCGCCGATCCCGATCGGCCGTCCGTCCCCGGCGTCGCGCTCCCCGACGCTGGTGTTCTTCTCGACCGGCCCCCAGCCGTTGGCGGCGGTGAGCCAGGGGAGTTCGGCGGCGTACGCGGTCCCGGACGGCGGTGGCACCACGACATGGGCGGTGTTGGGCAGCGTGGTGGTGATCCGTTCGCCGCGGGGTGAGCGGTAGTCGGCGCTGAGCGGAAGATCGTAGGCCCCGGGCGCGGTGCCGGCCGGTGCGGTGATCTTCCAGCCGGTGGTGAGCGTCCGGCCGCCGGGCAGCGCGCGGGCCGTCGCCGGGGAGGTGGCCCGCGCCCGCCAACCCTGCGGGGCCTTCAGCGTGACGGCGACGTGCTGGGCGGGGGTGCCGCCCAGGTTGCGGACGGTGGAGCGGAGGCCGGCGGGGGTGCCGGCCTCGACCAGCGCCGTACGGTCGGTGCCGGTCTCGACGGCCGGTGGGTAGGTGGCCCAGCGCTTGTCGGCAACGACGCGGTAGACGGCGGTGCCGTGCGCCGGGACGGTCGCCGAGACGGTGCCCGTGGTGTGGGTGTCCTGGTGCCGCCACAGATCGCGCAGCCGGTAGCCGTCGGCCTGTGGGAGGCCCAGTTCCTTGGCGGTGGTGGTGATCCGCTGCGGCCGGTCGGTCTCGTTGAACAGCGCCACGGCGCGGGCGCCGTCGGCCAGTTGCCGCACCAGCGTCCAGCGGCCGGACTCCGACTTCAACACCGTGGCCTGTTTGCCCAGCCGGTCCTGGTCGATGGCGATGAGGTCCTTGTTGGCCAGGATCTCGAACGTCTCCGGGCCGGCCTTGCGCAGATCGGAGCCGATCAGCAGCGGGGCGGCCATCATCGACCACAGGGAGAAGTGGCTGCGGTACTCGGTGTCGGTCATGCCGCCGTTGCCGACCTCCAGCATGTCCGGGTCGTTCCAGTTGCCCGGCCCGGCGTGCGGGGCGAGCGGCAGATTCTGCTTCGCGATCCCGAGCATGCTGGACCACGAGTCACTGATGTCGCCGGTGGTGCGCCACAGATGCCCTACGTCCGACGCCCACTCCCAGGGCTTGTTCTCGCCCCATTCGCAGATGCTGTAGACGATGGGCCGCCCGGTGGCCTTGAGCGCGTCCCGCATCGTGCGGTACCGCTGCTTGGCGTCCACACCGAGGTTATTGCAGTTGTCGTACTTGAGGTAGTCCACGCCCCAGTCGGCGAACTGCTGGGCGTCGGACTTCTCATGGCCCAGGCCGCCGGGGAATCCGGCCGGGTTGCAGGTTTTGATACCGGCACTCGTGTAGATGCCGAATTTCAGGCCTTTGGAGTGGACGTAATCGGCCACCGCCTTGATGCCGTGGGGGAAGCGCTGCGGATCCGGTACGAGCTTGCCGTTCCCGTCGCGGGTGGGCAGCGCCCAGCAGTCGTCGAGATTGACGTACTGATAACCGGCGTCCTTGAGGCCCTTGGCAAGGAAGAGATCGGCGATGCCCTTGACCATCTCTTCGTTGAACTCGGCCCGGCAGTCGGTGGAGTTCCAGTTGTTGAAGCCCATCGGGGGCGTCTTGGCGAGGCCGTCGGGGAGCCGGGGAGCGGGGGCGGTGCGGGCGGGGCCGGCTTCCGGAGCGTCGGGTGTACGGGCCGCGGCGGGCAGGGCGGTCAGCCCTGCCGTACACAGCAGCGCGGCGGACAGCGCTCCGACGATTCTTCGGTGACCTCGCCGGTGGGTGGTGCGGATCTGAACGCGCATGGTTCGCGTCCTCCGTCTTCGCGAGAGGCGTTGGTGGGGTCGTGTACCGGTCGCGTGCGAGTGTTTACGGTAGGGCTTGTTGGAGTCTGTTGGAAGAGGAGCGGTGGCGGTTCCTGTATCGCCTACCAAAACCCTTGCCTGGACCTGCAGTTCGGAGTGAGATCCCGCCACTCGCGTTCGGTTCTGTTTGTTTCCACCCCTGAGGAGGGGGACATGGTCCGGTCAACGAGCCGCGGCTCGGATACGTACGGGGGAGCGGCCGGACCTCGGATGTCCCGCCGGACGCTGCTGAGGAGCGCGGCGCTCGGCGCGGGGGCCGCGGCCCTCCCGTCCCTGCTCACCGCCTGCAGCAGTGGCCGCCCCCTTCGGCCTGCTGCTCGCCGTGCTCATCGACCGCGGTGTCCGCTTCAGCCGCTTCTACCAGTCGACGCTCTATATCCCGGTGGTGCTCTCACTCGCCGTCGTCGGCTTTATCGCCCAGCTGATCCTCTCCCGGGACCAGGGCGCACTGAACGCCGTCCTCGGCGGCAGGAATCCCACCGACTGGCTGGGAATTCCCGGACTCACTGTCTGGACGGTGCTGCCGGCCGCCTGCCGGCCGCCTGCCGGCGGCACACCGGCTATGTCTTGATCGGCTACCTCGCCGGACTGAAATCCGTCGATCCCGGACTCGTCTACGCCATCAACAAGGGCCGCAACGGCCTGGAGCTGCTGTCCGTGCTGGTCACCGACAACTTCATCGGGGAAGCCGGCCGGTACGGCGTCCCTCTCTTCCTTTCCACGGTCTCACTCGCCTTCCTCGCCCCGCTGCTGCTGGCCGTCTACGCCTCGCTGCGCCCTTACGAAGAGACCGCGAAATACGGCTACTTCTCCCTCCCGCGCCACCTCTCCATCGACTACTACCACCAGGCCTTCCCGACTCCGGGATGAGCAGGTACTTTCTCACTCGCTCCGCATCGCCGTCCCCGGTGTCCTGCTCACCCTTTTCCTGGCCTCAAGTTCGTGGCCTTCGCCGTGTCCCGGCTGCGAATTCGCGGCGCCCTCGTCCTGAATCTGCACAGCCAATTTCTCATGGAATGCGCCCTCTCGCCGCGGGCTCCGTCCTCGTCGCGCTGCCCACGGTGGTGGTCTTCCTGCTCCTCCAGCGGCATTTCATCGCCGGACTGACCCTCGGCGCCAACAAGGGGTGGCCGACCGCGCGGAACCCGCCGCCGTCTGCACGAGGGGCCGCCGTCATATGCGGTGTCTCCGGGCCGGCGGCGGCCCGGAAACTCGGTATGCGGGTGAGGGTTTCGGTACTGGAGGGGCGGGGGAGCGCTTGTTTGCCGGGGGCTCGCGGCGGCGGATGCAGTGACCGGCATCCTCCGCGCGACGCATTTCGCGACCGGTGTGTCCACGGGGGCGGGAAACCTCCCTGGCCACGCCGATGGTCGAATGCGCAACGTTCCCGGTCGTGCGCGCGGCCCCTGACCCCGAGCGTTTCCGTGGCAGGGTGTGGCGGGCAACTCACCTGGGTCTAGGGAAGAGGGGAAACCGTGATCGTCTGGCTGAACGGCACGTTCGGTGCGGGCAAGACCACTACGGCTCATGAATTGCTAGACCTGCTTCCCGGAAGCACGCTCTACGACCCCGAACTCCTCGGCAGCGGACTGCGGTTGATGCTGCCGGCCAAGCGGTTCGAGGAGATCGACGATTACCAGGACCTCCCGGCCTGGCGGCGGATGGTCGTCGACACCGCAGCGGCCCTGCTCACCGAGGTGCCGGGCCCGCTGGTGACACCGATGACGCTGCTGCGCCAGGAGTACCGCGACGAGATCTTCGGCTCCCTCGCCGCCCGCCGGATACCCGTACGGCATGTCCTGCTGCATGCGGAGGAAACGATCCTGCGAGCCCGGATGGCGGAGCGGGAGGACGCTCTTGGGGACACCGCGCCGGCGCGCCGGTGGAGCCCGGAACACCTGGGTCCGTACGCCGACGCACTGCCCTGGCTCCAGGGCGACGCCCATGTCGTCGACACCACCCGGCTCACCCCCCGGCAGACCGCCGAGCGGGTCGCCGAGGCCGTCCGCACCGGCGCCGGCGCCTGCGACATCGTGCAGACCCCCGAACCGACCGCCGAAACGCTCGCCGCCGGCGTACTGCTCTTCGACGACCAGGACCGGGTGCTGCTCGTCGACCCGACCTACAAGGCCGGCTGGGAGTTCCCCGGCGGCGTCGTGGAACGCGGCGAGGCGCCCGCCCGTGCCGGCGTACGGGAGGTCGCCGAGGAACTCGGCATCGAACTGCCCCGTGCGCCCCGGCTGCTGGTACTGGACTGGGAAGCTCCCAATCCGCCCGGCTTCGGCGGCCTGCGGCTGCTCTACGACGGCGGCACCCTGACCGACGAGCGGATCAGCAAACTGCTGCTGCCCGGTGCGGAACTGCGCGACTGGCGCTTCGCCACCGAGGCCGAGGCCGAGAAGATGCTGCCGCCGGTGCGGTGGAACCGCCTGCGGTGGGCGCTGCGCGCCCGGGAGCGGGGGTGTCCGCTCCACCTGGAGGCGGGGGTTCCCGTGGGGTAGCCCCACGTTTCGGCTCTCTCGCCGGTCCGCTGGGCTTTGCCTCGGCCCGTTTTCGGCTCTCTCGCCGTTTCGCCTGGCGGCGGGCGGGTCCGCTGCGCGGGGCGGGTCCGCTGCGCGGGGCGTTGCCGCTGCGCGGGGCTGTCGGGGTGCGGTGACGGGCCTGCGCGGGTGGGGTGCCGGACTGCTTCGCTTTACGTCCGGCACCCCACCCGCTCCGGCC
>NZ_JBIBVF010000010.1:0-250253 GCF_043080045.1 Streptomyces sp. NPDC015125 | reverse complement strand
CCCACGGGAGGGGACGGGCCGGAGGGGCAGGGGTGTGGGACGTAAAGCGAAGCAGTCCCACACCCCTGCCCCGGAGGTCCGTCACCGCACCCACAGCCCCGCGCAGCGGACCCGCCCGCCGCCAGGCGCAACGGCGGCACAGCGCCCCCACGGCGGGAGCCGACAACGTAGGAGGAAAGGTCAATCCTTGGCCAGCCACCGGCGGGCCCGCAGGCCCACCCTCTCGTCGGTGGCCACCGACACCGCCCCGGTGGTGACCGTCTCGTAGACGGCGAGGATGTCGGCGCCGACGGTGCCCCAGTCGAAGCGACGCACGTGGCGGGTGCCGCGGTCGCGCAGTTCCGCGAGGCGCGCCGGGTCACCGAGGAGTCGTACCGCCGCAGCGGCAAGCGCATCGGCGTCCTCGTTGGTGAAGAGTTCGCCGGCTTCGCCCTGGTCCAGGACCTGGGCGAAGGCGTCGAGGTCGCTGGCCAGTACGGGCGCCCCGGCCGACATCGCCTCGACGAGGATGATGCCGAACGATTCGCCACCCGTGTTGGGCGCGACATAGACATCGACGCTGCGCAGCAGCCGGGCCTTGTCCTCGTCGCTGACCATGCCGAGGAATTCGACCCGGGAGCGCATCTCGGCGGGCAGCGCGGCGACCGCTTCCTCCTCGTCACCGCGTCCGGCGACCAGCAGCCGGGCGTCCGGTACCTCGGCGAGGATCGCGGGCAGCGCCTTCATCAGGACCGGCAGGCCCTTGCGCGGTTCGTCGATCCGGCCGATGAAGCCGATCGTTTTGCCCTGCCACTCGGCCTTGGGCTCGGCCGAGCCGAAGAAGCCGACGTCCACGCCGTTGGGGATGACCACCGCATCGCCGCCGAGGTGTTCGACGAGGGTGCGGCGGGCGTATTCGCTCACCGCGATGCGTGCGCTGATCTTCTCCAGCGCGGGCTGCAGGATCGGATACGCGGCGATCATCGCCCGGGAGCGCGGGTTGGAGGTGTGGAAGGTCGCCACGATCGGGCCCTGTGCCGCCCAGCAGGCGAGCAGGCCGAGCGAGGGCGAGGCCGGTTCGTGGATGTGGATGACGTCGAAGGCCCCGTGCTGCAGCCAGCGGCGTACCCGGGCGGCGGAGAGGAAGCCGAAGTTGAGCCGGGCGACCGAGCCGTTGTACGGGACGGGGACGGCGCGGCCGGCGGAGACGACGTACGGCGGCAGAGGGGTCTCGTCGTCCGCGGGGGCGAGGACGGAGACCTCGTGGCCGAGGCGGATCAGGTGATCGGCCAGGTCCCGGATGTGGAACTGCACGCCGCCGGGGACGTCCCAGGCGTACGGGCAGACGATGCCGATCTTCACGCCGTCTCCGTTCCGGACGCCTCGCGGCCGGCCGGTGCGCCGGACTGCTCGCGCGGCTCCAGGTCGGCGAGCCAGAGCCGCTGCAGCATGTGCCAGTCCTCGGGGTGGTCGGTGATGCCGGAGGCGAAGGCGTCGGCGAGCGCCTGGGTCATCTGGGCGGCCTTCTCCGCGCGGGTGCCGGTCTCCGGGGCCTCGATCTCGGGGTGGATCCGGCCGCGCATGACGGCGGTGTCGTCGTACCAGAGCGTGACGGGAAGCAGCATCGCACCGGTCTGGAGGGCGAGCACCGCGGGACCGGCCGGCATCTTCGCCGGCTCCCCGAAGAACTTGACCTCTATCCCGGAGGCGGACAGATCACGGTCGGCGACCAGACAGACCAGGCCGCCGGCCCGCAGCCGCCGGGCGAGGGTGCCGAAGGCGGAGCCGCCGGTGTGCGGCAGCACCTCCATGCCCAGGCCCTCACGGTAGGCGACGAAGCGGTCGTAGAGGGATTCCGGCTTGAGGCGCTGGGCGACGGTGGTGAAGGGGACACCGAGTTTGGTGGTGACCCAGGCACCGGCGAGGTCGTAGTTGCCCATGTGCGGCAGGGCGAGGACGACACCGCGGTCGCTCTTGAGCCCGTCCACCAGGTGGTGCACGTCCTCGGGCGTGAAGCCGCCGCTTATCCGGTCCTTGCTCCAGGCCGGCAGCCGGAAGGACTCCATCCAGTAGCGCATGTACGAGCGCATCCCGGCGCGGGAGAGCTCGGCGAGCCGCTGCGGTGTGGCGTCCGGGACGACCCGGGCGAGGTTCGCCTCCAGCCGCAGGACCCCCTTGCCGCGGCGCTTCCAGACGGTGTCGGCGATCCGCCGGCCGAGGCCTGTGGCAACGCCCTCGGGCAGCTTCTTGACGGTGCTCCAGCCCAGCGCGTAGAGCGCGTCCGCCAGTTTTTCGGTGTCGAACCGCGGCCGGCGGATCCGGTGTGGACTCATGCGCCTGTTCCCCCTTGTGCCATGGCGTCGGCCTCGGCCGACTCCCGTCGTACCGTCACCACACGCTGGCCGAGGGTGACGGCGCTGCCGATACCGACGATCCAGAGGGCGATCGGCAGCAAAATCTCGACGCCGGGCACCCCGAAGGCGTGCAGACCCGACAAGCCGCAGGCGACCAGCGTGATGACCAGCCGCTCGGCGCGCTCCACCAGTCCGTTGACGTTCACCGGCAGCCCGATGGCCTCGCCGCGCGCCTTGGTGTACGAGACCACCTGGCCGCTGGCGAGGCAGAAGATCGCCATCGCACAGAGCATCAGGCTGTCGCCGCGCCCCGCGTACCACAGGGCGAGCCCCCCGAAGATCGCCGAATCGGCGACCCGGTCGAGGGTGGAGTCGAGAAAGGCCCCCCACCGGCTGGTGCGTCCCAGCTGCCGTGCCATGTTGCCGTCGACCAGGTCGGAGAAGACGAAGAGGGTGATGACGACCGTGCCCCAGAAGAACTCTCCCAGGGGGTAGCAGACCAGGGCGCCGGCCACCACGCCCCCGGTGCCGACGAGAGTGACCGCGTCCGGGCTGACGCCGATACGGATGAGCAGGGCGGCGAACGGCGTGAGAACACGCGTGAAGAACGCACGCGCGTACTTGTTCAGCATGGCCTTCCCGGAGGTCGATATGGGCCGCGCGGTCAAGGGGCCACCGGCTGGCCCATCGTAGCCAGGAGGTCTTGGGCCACCACGAACGCATCGCGGCGCGGAGCGCATCCCACGGCTCGGGGACGCCGCCGCGCGCCCGCGGGCGCGCCCTCGGGCCCCACCGGGCGCCGCTGCAGAACCCTTGGGAGCACCGGCGCCGTGTGCCATGTATGGACGCATCATGGCCTCGGTGGAAAGCTCGAATCACCGCAAAGTGTCGACCTGGAGGCGAGACACATGAGCGAGAAATCGAGTACACACCCGGGAGCCGCCGGCAGGGCATCAACGGCCGACCAGCCCACGGCCCTGCGGAATGTGGTGTTGGTCGGCCACTCCGGATCGGGAAAGACCACCCTGGTCGAGGCCCTCGCGCTGGCATCCGGCGCGGTCAACCGGGCGGGCCGGGTCGAGGACGGCGGGTGTCTGTCCGACTACGACGAGATCGAGCACCGCCAGCAACGCTCCGTACAGCTCTCCCTGGTCCCGGTGGACTGGGGCGGAGTCAAGATCAATATCTTGGACACCCCCGGATACGCCGATTTCGTCGGGGAACTCAGGGCCGGTCTGCGCGCGGCGGACGCGGCCCTTTTCGTTGTCTCGGCGGCCGACGGCGTGGCCGGTGCGACCCGGATGGTCTGGGACGAGTGCGCGGCCGTCGGCATGCCGCGCGCGCTGGTCGTCACACACCTGGAGGCGTCCCGCTCCGACTTCGACGAGATGACCGAGCGCTGCCGGACGTCGTTCGGCGGCGAGGACCCGGACGCCGTCGTCCCCCTCTACCTCCCCCTGTACGGGACACCGGGCGCCGACGGCCACTCCCCCGTGCACGGCCTGATCGGCCTGCTCACCGGGCGGGTCTTCGACTACTCCTCCGGCGAGCGCACCGAGCGCGCGCCCGCAAAGGACGAGCTGCCGCAGATCGAGGCGGCCCGCAACCGCCTCATCGAGGCCATCATCGCCGAGAGCGAGGACGAGTCCTTGATGGACCGCTACCTCGGCGGCGAGGAGATCGACGTCAAGACCCTGATCGGGGACCTGGAGACGGCGGTTGCCCGCGGCACCTTCCACCCCGTGCTGGCCGCGGCCCCGGCCGCCGAGGGTTCCAAGCAGGGGCTGGGCACCGTGGAGCTGCTGGAGCTCATCAGCGGCGGCTTCCCGACCCCCGCGGAGCGCGAGGCACCCGCCGTGACCAGCCCGGACGGCGCCGCGCGCCCGGCGCTGAGCTGCGACCCCGACGGCCCGCTCGCGGCAGAGGTGGTCAAGACCTCCTCCGACCCGTACGTCGGCCGGATCTCCCTCGTACGGGTCTTCTCCGGCACCCTGCGACCGGACGAGACGGTGCATGTCTCCGGCCACGGGCTGGAGGACCGGGGGCACGAGGACCATGACGTCGACGAGCGGGTCGGCGCACTGTCCACCCCGTTCGGCAAACAGCAGCGCCCGCTGCCCAAGGCCATTGCCGGCGATCTGGCCTGTGTGGCGAAGCTGACCCGCGCCGAGACCGGCGACACCCTGTCCGGCAAGGACGACCCGCTGCTGATGGAGCCCTGGACGATGCCCGACCCGCTGCTGCCGGTCGCCATCCAGGCGCACAGCAAGGCCGACGAGGACAAGCTGTCGCAGGGCCTGGCCCGCCTGGTCGCGGAGGATCCGACGATGCGCCTGGAGCACAATCAGGACACCCATCAGGTGGTCCTGTGGTGCCTGGGCGAGGCACATGTCGATGTCGCGCTGGAGCGGCTGCGGGCCCGCTACGGCGTCCAGGTGGACACGGTCGCGCACAAGGTGTCGCTGCGGGAGACCTTCGGAGCCCCCGCCGCGGGCCGTGGACGCCATGTGAAGCAGTCCGGCGGACACGGCCAGTTCGCGATCTGCGAGATCGAGATCGAACCGCTGCCGGGCGGCTCCGGCATCGAGTTCGTGGACAAGGTGGTGGGCGGCGCGGTGCCCCGGCAGTTCATCCCCTCCGTGGAGAAGGGCGTACGCGCCCAGGCCGAGCGCGGGGTCGCCGCCGGGCATCCGCTCGTCGACATCCGGGTCACGCTGCTCGACGGCAAGGCGCATTCGGTCGACTCCTCGGACGCCGCGTTCCAGACGGCGGGCGCGCTGGCGCTGCGCGAGGCCGCCGGTGACGTCCGGATCGATCTCCTCGAACCGGTGTCCGAGGTGAGCGTGATGGTTCCGGACGATTTCGTCGGCCAGGTGATGAGCGATCTGTCGGGGCGCCGGGGCCGGGTCGTGGGCACGGAGCAGTCAGGGGCGGGGCGCACCGTGGTGCGCGCCGAGGTGCCCGAGATCGAGATCGACCGGTACGCCGTCGATCTGCGCTCCCTCTCGCACGGCACCGGGCGGTTCTCCCGCGCTCACCTGCGGCATGAGCCGATGCCACCGCAGCTCGCCGACAAGTGGCGGGAACAAGCCGAGAACGGCGCATAGTTAACGGCGGATCAGCCGTTGGGGCGGTCGCTGTCCGGCTCAACTCCCCTGGGCCGGCCGGCGGCTGTACGCTGAGTTCCTGCCGTTGCCTCGGGGGTCCGACGGCAGGATTCGAGGTCACCGGCTCGAACACAGGCCCTCAGCAGGTGTGCCGTCAGCGGAAGTCGGGAACAGCCGCATCATCGGATACGTGGGGTGTGGGGGCGGTAGTGGCAGACGGCTTTGACTTCAGTCCCGGGGCACAGGTCCCGCTCTCGGGGAGCGCCGGGCAGACGGCGGCGACCCAGGCGCTGGCCTCGGCCGCCTATCGGGACAGCCCGCTCGCCGATATCTCCAAGGCCGACTCCGACTCCGGCAAGTCCGCCATCAAGAAGCCCAAGCTGTCGCTGTTCGCGCCCAACCTCGGCGAGGCGTTCTCGCGTGCCGTGCAGGTGCGGATGCTCGGCGGCGGGCGCGCCGCGCTCATCCAGTCCTTCGGGACCGAGCCGCAGACCATTGTCGAGCACTGCCTGTCCGCCACCCGCGTCCGCAAGCAGCGGGACGCCAAGCTGACCCTGCTGATGGTGCTGTTCGGGGTGCTGTTCCTGCCCGGTGTGCTGGTGTGGCTGGGCGTTTTCCAGCTGCGGAAGATGCTCTCCAAGGACGGTGCGGGCAAGGGGCTTTCGCTGCTGGGCGGGCTGCTGCTGACGGTGCTGGCCGGCGTCGGCCTGTTCTTCATGATCAAGCTGCCGCTCACCGGCTTCTGGCCGATGTACGCCCGCGCCATGGTCCTCGCCCCGGTCGTCGGCTGGTGGTGGGCCAAGCAGATCTGCGAGAAGACCGCGGTGGCCATGCGGGAGTCCTGGAAGGGGCTGCTGGAGGGCGGCGGTGTGGCCGCGAAGATCCCCGAGGCGGTGCCGCAGGACCCGAACCAGACCGCCGCCGAGACCCTCCGGCAGAACCTCGCCAAGATCTCCGCCGAGCAGACCAGCAACGTCGTCTTCTACGCCGGCCCCAAGGGCATACTCGGCATGGGCACCCGCTGGGGCAGCTGGCAGCTCGCGGAGGAGCTCACGCCGGCACAGGAAGGCAGCGAGATCCACCCGTTCCGCAGCTGGGACGTCATCCGGGCGATCCACGACAAGCTGCGGCTGCTGGAGCGCAGTCCGCTGCACACCGGCGGCTTCCCCGCGCCGTCCGTACGCCACTGGATCGTCTCGCCGGTCGGTGAGAAGGCCGCCGCCGTCACCCGCCCCGAGGGCACCCATGTGGAGGCGTACCAGATCCGCGGGCACGAGATAGAGCGGATCTGCAACGAGCAGCAGTTCGGCAGCGGCAACCGCCACTACCTCGGCGTCCAGTTCGTGCTGTGGGACGGCCAGTTGGTGATCACCCTGATGATCACCGTCACGGTGCTGCACGAGACCCTGCGCATCGAGGTGACCGGCCATGCCCTCGGCCCGGTCAACGGCCTGTTCACGACCAAGCCCGAGCCCAAGACCAAGGACGTCGCCAAGGTCGTCAAGTTCTGGGAGACCAAGACCCAGCACCTCCCGCTCATCGAGCCGCAAGAGGTGGTCCGGCTCGCCGCGCGCGCCCCGCTGACCTGGTTCCCGCCGGTCCTCGACTTCCTCGGCGGCAAGCTGACCCTCCCCGAGCCGTTCGGCCTGCGGCACGTCTGGGCCGACAAGCCCTGGCGCCACCGCTTCATGGCCGATGACGCGCTGCGCGCCGCGACCCCGGTGCTGCGCACCGTCCACGCCGCCGCGATGAGCGTCCTCAAGGAGAACGGCGTGGACACCGAGCGCTTCACCAACCGTTCCCTGGTGCTCAGCGGCATGATCCAGGGAGTGGAGCCGCAGAAGGCGGACGAGTACAACGCGTAGGAACGACCAGGAGGGCCCTACGGGGTGTCTCCCTAGCGGAAGATGCCCGTGTGCCCGAGGGAGTACCGCCCCGGCTGCGGGTAGACCGCCAGCCCGTGCGGGCCCTGGCCGACGGGGATCTTGGCCAGGGTTTTGCCGGTACGGGTGTCCAGCGCATAGACCTCGGAGTTGTAGCGGCCGGACAGCCACAGGACCTTGCCGTCGGTGGACAGGCCGCCCATGTCGGGGCTGCCGCCGCCGCGGATGTGCCACTTGCCGACGAGGGCGCCGGTCGTGAAGTCGAGCCGCGAGATGGAGCCTTCGCCGCGGTTGGAGACGTACAGGTAGCGCGAGTCGCGGCTGACGTAGAGGCCGTGGGCACCCTTGCCGGTCGGCATGAGCTTGGGCTGTGCGAAGGTGTCACCGTTGAGGATCCAGATGCCGTCGGCCATCATGTCGGCGATGTACCAGGTCTTGCCGTCCGGGGCGATCTTCACGTCCTGCGGCATCGCCCCCTCGAACGGCAGCTTCTCCTGGCCGATGACCTTCATCCGCTCGGTGTCGACCTTGAGCAGCTCACCGGAGAACTCACAGGAGACGATGAAGTACCGCCCGTCGGGCGAGAAGTCGGCGTGGTTGACGCCCCCGCAGTTGACCGGCAGCGTCTTGCGGATCTCCATGGTGTGCGGGTCGCGGAAGACCAACTGCCGGTCCATCGAGGCCATCACGATGGCGTACTTCCCGTTGGGCGTGAAGTAGAGGTTGTACGGGTCGTGGACCTTGACGGGCTTGCCGGCCTTGCCGGTGGCGGGGTCGATGGGGGTGAGGTCGTGCCCGCGGTTGTTGTTGACCCAGAGCGTCTTCAGGTCCCAGGACGGCACGACGTGCTGCGGCTGTACGCCCACCCGAAGGGTCTCGATGACCTTGTAGGTCTTCGGGTCGATGACGCTGACCGTGTCGGAGCCGGTGTTGGGGACATAGATCCGCGAGGGGAAGTCCTTGACCTGCGGCGCCAGCTTGCCCGGCCGGTCCGCGGCATAGAGATCGTGCTCGTCCAGCAGCGGCGGCATCCCGGGCAGGCCGGAGGTGGCGGCCTTGACCGGCGCGCGTTCGACCGGCCGCGGACGGTGCCCGGCCCGCTCGGTCTCGCCGCTGCCGCAGCCCGCCGCCACCAGCGCGCAGGCGACAGCGAGCAGCGCGGCCCGGTGCCGCACGCGCGGACGGGGACGGTCGTGGGTACGGTTCCGGTCAGCCATCAGGTCACTAGCTCCGTTGTCGTCACCGCGCGCAGACCGCGTCGGCGGAGGCCGTCGAGGATCGGGGGCAGCGCCGCCACCGTGCCGGCGTGCCCGAGGTGGAGGCTCACGATCGAGCCCGGCCCGACCGCGTCCAGGACCGTGCGCCGGACGGCCGGTGCTCCGGGGTCGTTCGCATCGAGGGAGTCCACGTCGTAGGAGAGGACATGCGGATAGCCGGCCTTGCGGGCCAGCCCGGTCACCAGGTCCGTGGCCCGCTGGGCCTGTGAGGGGCGGAACCAGCTGCCGATGGTTCCGGTGAGGGCGCGCAGCCGGTCGGCGCACCCGGTGATCTCGGCGTAGGCCTCGGCGGCCGCCAGAGCGCAGATATTGCGGTGGTGCATGGTGTGGTTGCCCAGCTCATGGCCCCCGTCGAGGATCCGGCGGGCCATCGCGGGCTGCTCATCGAGCCAGTCGCCGATGGCGAGCACGGTGACCCGGGCTCCGGCCCGCTCGGCCTCGGCGAGCAAGGCGGCCGCCATTCGGGGGTCGCCCCTGCCGTGGAAGGTCAGCGCGACCGCACGGCCGTTCGACGGCCCGTGCGCGATCTGCACGGGCAGACCGGGCACCCGGGTCGGCGGCCGGGCGCTGCGGGCCCCGGCGGGTGGCGGATGGCCCGCCCCGGAAGATCCCGCACCGGAAGGGCTCGGCCCGCCGGCGGACCGTACGGCGCCGGAGTCGTCGTCCCGGTGCGGGTCGCAGCCCGACACCAGCGCACCGGCGGCAGCGGCCGAGGCGGCCGCGCGCAGCACGGAGCGGCGATCTAGGGAAGTCACCACCCCATTAGAGAGGTAACTAATCCGAATTAGGGAGATCTGCCCGATTCATCCGGGCGCGTGTCGCCTCGGAGCCCGGCCCCGGACGAGGCCGGGCAGGCCCTGAGGACAGCCCTCAGGCGGGCCAGACGTCCGCGAGCATCGCCCGTGTGTCGGCGAGGAGTTGAGGCAACACCTTGGTGTGACCGACCACCGGCATGAAGTTGGTGTCACCGCCCCAGCGCGGGACGACATGCTGATGGAGATGGGCCGCGATCCCGGCACCGGCGACGGTGCCCTGGTTCATCCCGATGTTGAAGCCGTGCGCTCCGGAGGCGGTGCGCAGCGCGGTCATCGCCCGCTTCGTCAGCTCGGCCAGCTCCGCGGTCTCCGGTCCGTCCAGCTCCGTGTAGTCGGCGACGTGCCGGAACGGGACGATCATGAGATGGCCGCCGTTGTACGGATAGAGATTCAGCACCGCATAGACGTACTCGCCGCGCGCGATCACGAGGCCGTCCTCGTCCGACTTCGCGGGGATCGTGCAGAACGGACAGCCATCGCCGGCCCCCGGGCCGGTCGGCTTGTTCTCGCCCTGGATGTAAGCCATCCGGTGGGGCGTCCACAGACGCTGGAAAGCGTCCTGTGTCCCGACTCCGATCTGGTGCTCCGGCTCGCTTGTCATACGGGCCAGCATATGGCTTCGCCCATTGGCACCGTGTCGTTGGGGCACATACCGCAGCCCGCTCCGCGATGCTGAGCCGGTGGACAGGGAACAGCGGCTGTGGGCCTGGGAACAAACCGCCCAGCCCTATCTCCTTGCCGCCTCGCTCCTCTTCCTCGCCTCGTACGCGGTCCGGGTCCTGGTCCCCGGCCTCTCCCCCGGCTGGCAGACCTGGTGGGAGTTGGTCACCCTCGTCACCTGGAGCTTCTTCGTCGTCGAATATCTGGCGCGACTGGCGCTCAGCAACGACCGGCGGCACTTCCTGCGCACCCGCTGGCTGGATCTGATCGTGACCGTACTGCCCCTGCTGCGGCCACTGCGGATCGTCGACATGCACGAGCGGATGCAGCGGCGCCGGGACCATCCACGGCTCGTCCTCGAATCGCGGGTGATGGCGTACACCGGGCTCACCTCGCTGCTGCTGGGCTTCGCGGCCAGCCTGGCCGTCTACCACGACGAGCGCGCCGCCCCGGGCGCGAACATCCACACCTTCGGTGACGCGGTGTGGTGGGCCTGCTCGACGCTGACGACGACGGGGTACGGCGACGCCACGCCCGTCACCCCGCGCGGCCGGGTGGTCGCGGTGGCGCTGATGTTCGTCGGGGTGGCGCTGGTCGGAGCGGTGGTGGGCTCCTTCTCCTCCTGGCTGCTGCGCCGCTTCCGGCAGGACGGCGAGACATGAAGGAGCCCCGGAGAGCGGGTCGCTCTCCGGGGCCCGGTGCTCACGCCCGCGTCACACCTGGACGCGGCGCTCCACGACGTCGAGGATCTCGGCGATCGCTTCCTCGCGCGCAATGCCGTTCTTCTGCGACCCGTCGCGGTAGCGGAAGGAGACCGCGCCGTTGGCGACGTCCTCGTCACCAGCGATGATCATGAACGGGACCTTGGCCTTCTGCGCGTTCCTGATCTTCTTCTGCATCCGGTCCGACGAGGAGTCCACCTCGATCCGCAGCCCCTTGGCCTTCGCCTGCGCGGCGAAGTCCTGCAGATAGGGGACGTGCGCGTCACCGATCGGGATACCGGTCGCCTGGACCGGCGCCAGCCACGCCGGGAACGCACCCGCGTAGTGCTCCAGCAGCACCGCGAAGAAGCGCTCGATGGAACCGAACAGCGCGCGGTGGATCATCACCGGACGCTGCTTGCTGCCGTCGGCGGCGGTGTACTCCAGGTCGAACCGCTCCGGAAGGTTGAAGTCCAGCTGGACGGTCGACATCTGCCAGGTCCGGCCGATGGCGTCCTTGGTCTGCACGGAGATCTTCGGGCCGTAGAACGCGGCGCCGCCCGGGTCCGGGACCAGCGGCAGCCCTTGCTTCTCGGCCACCTTCCGCAGCGTCTCGGTGGCCTCCTCCCACGCCTCGTCCGAGCCGACGAACTTCTCCGGGTCCTTGGTGGACAGCTCCAGGTAGAAGTCCGTCAGACCGTAATCGCGCAGCAGGTCGAGGACGAAGGTCAGCGTGGCGTCCAGCTCGTCCGCCATCTGCTCCTTGGTGCAGTAGATGTGCGCGTCGTCCTGGGTGAAGCCGCGGGCGCGGGTGAGGCCGTGCACGACGCCCGACTTCTCGTAGCGGTACACGGTCCCGAACTCGAAGAGACGCAGCGGCAGTTCACGGTACGAGCGGCCGCGTGCGTCGAAGATCAGGTTGTGCATCGGGCAGTTCATGGGCTTGAGGTAGTAGTCCACGCCCTCGTCGAGCTGCATGGGCGGGTACATGCCGTCGGCGTACCAGTCCAGGTGGCCCGACTTCTCGAACAGCTTCCCCTTGGTGGCGTGCGGTGTGTAGACGAACTCGTACCCCGACTCCTCGTGGCGCCGGCGGGAGTAGTCCTCCATGACCCGGCGGATGATGCCGCCCTTGGGGTGGAAGACCGCCAGGCCCGAGCCGATGTCCTCGGGAACGGAGAACAGGTCGAGCTCGGCACCGAGCTTGCGGTGGTCGCGCTTCTCGGCCTCGGCCAGGAACTCCAGATGCGCCTTGAGCTCGTCCTTGGTCGGCCAGGCGGTGCCGTAGATCCGCTGCAGCTGCTTGTTCTTCTCGCTGCCGCGCCAGTAGGCGGCGGCCGAGCGCATCAGCTTGAACGCCGGGATGGCACGGGTGCTGGGCAGGTGCGGACCGCGGCACAGGTCCTTCCAGCACAGCTCGCCGGTCTTGGCGTCGAGGTTGTCGTAGATGGTGAGCTCGCCGGCGCCCACCTCGGCGGAGGCCCCCTCGGCGGCCTCGGCGGCCGAGCCCTTGATCCCGATCAGTTCGAGCTTGTACGGCTCGTCGGCCAGCTCCTCGCGCGCGGCGTCATCGCTGACCGCCCGGCGTGCGAACTTCTGCCCGCGCTTCTGGATCTCCTGCATCTTCTTCTCGATGCGCTTGAGATCGTCGGGGTGGAACGGGGTCTCGACGTCGAAGTCGTAGTAGAAGCCGTCCTTGACCGGCGGGCCGATGCCGAGCTTCGCCTCCGGGAACAGCTCCTGTACCGCCTGCGCCATCACATGCGCGGTGGAGTGCCGCAGGATGTTCAGACCGTCCTCGGAGGTGATCTCCACGGCCTCGACCGCGTCACCGTCGGCGACCTCGTACGCCAGGTCCTTCAGCTCTCCGGCCACCCGCGCGGCCACGACGCTGCGCTCACCCTGGAAGAGGTCGGCGGCCGTCGTGCCCGTGGTCACCACGCGTTCATCCCGCTCGGAATCGCGTTGGATGGTCACACGGACGTCTGACACCGGTCTCTCCTGACTCATGTCTCTTCACGTCAGCGATTGCTGCGCAGCCGAATCGTACCGAGCCACCGGACCCGACCGCGAAACGGTTTCACCACCCCCGGCTCGAAAGCCGCTCCTCCGCGGCTATTCCTCGGCGCCGCACGCCTCCTCGAAGAAGTCGAGGTTTTCCTGGAGCGACTTCAGCAGCCGGTCCCGCTCCGCCTCGTCGACCTGTACGGGCGTGACATCGCGGCCGCCGCTGATCCGGCGGAACCCGCCCCGGCTCTCCAGCCGTCCGCTCACCCGGATGGGCAGTCCCACCAGGTGCGCATGTCCGGCGATGCGGTAATCCTCCTCCCCCAGCGCGACCCGCACCTGCACCACATCCGCCCCGGTGATCACCCGCAGCCGCACCGTGCCGGGCCCGCCCGGCCGCTCCCTGCGCAGCCGTATCACCGCGCCGGTCACCCGGACCGGCAGCGACGGCTCGTCGCGTACATAGCGCTGGGCCGCCTGCTGCAGGGCGGGCAGATCGCCGGGCGAGAACTCCACCGGTTCGGGGCGGGCCGGACAGCCGGCCGGGGCGCCGGCCCCGGGCGACCACTCGACCGCGATCCGCACCCCCTCCGCGTCCCGCACCAGCGCGATCAGCGCCTGGACCAGCTCATGGCAGACCCCCAGCTCGACGGCCGCGTCGAAGGCCTCCATCCCGCCGGTGGCCCGCTGGTAGTCGGTGGCGTCACGGGCCGCGTGCAGCGCCCGCTGCAGCCCGGTGACCGCACCACGCCCGCCGCGCACCGGGACGAACGCGGTCAGCCGGCGCCCGGCCGCCACCGGACCGACCAGCACCTCGCCCAGGAACCCCTCGGCGTGCCGTTTGTGCCGGGCGCCGTAGTAACCGGCACAGCCGTACGTCCCCAGCGCCCCGGCGATCAGCATCGAGCGGGCCGCACCGCGCAGCTGCTCCTGCGCGACCCAGTACGCAGCCCCCGAGCCGCCGTCGGGCACCTCGCGCTCCCAGCGCACCTCGTCGCTGGGCACCGCGAGCCCCACCAGCACCTCGCGGGCGGAAGCCGAGGAGTTCTGCGCCAGCGCCGCCAGCGCCTCCGAAAGCAGCTCCCCGCTGTCGGGGAAGCGGCGGTCGTGCGGCACCAGCAGGCTGGTGCCGCCCGCCCCGCCGGGCGGTGTCCACCGGGCGTAGTGGCCCGCGGCCCCGCCCCTGCGCCGCCAGCCGTGCCGGGCCAGCAGCGCGCTGAGCACCGCCGGATCGAGCTGTGCGGGATCCAGCAGCCGCGCGTCGTATTCGTCGGTCGGCCGGTACATCAGGGTCTCCCTCCCGCCCCGACCCGCGTCATGATCTCGCAGAGCGCTCGGTCGTCGAAGATCCGCGCGGTCGGGATGCGCACGGTGGTCCTGCGCCGGCCGGTCACCGGATGACCGGCCAGATTGATCCAGTAGCAGCAGTGCCGCAGCGCGAGGCGGTCGTGGGAGGCCCGCAGCCAGTCCTCCTGGGTCCGCGGAACCAGCATCACGACCAGGATCTTGTGCACCGATACGGGCGTACGGGCCAGCTTCACCAGATGGTCGTTGTCGAGCGTGAAGGCGAAAGTCGGCCCCGGCGGGCGCGGGGCGGTCTGGTAGGTGCACTTGAGCTGCACCTTGATGGTGACTTCGTCGTCGACGGTGTGGCCGGGCGCGCCATGGCTGACGTGCCAGTCGATTCCGTTGTCCGGGAAGGGCTGCGCCAGCGAACATCCCGAGGCGGCGGCGACCGCGTGCAGATAGCCCACCTGGAGGGTCTCCATGCAAGCAGTGGTGGCGAGTTGGCCGCGCTGCGGTGTGGTCGGCTGGGGCAGCAGCCCGCCCGGTTCGGGCTGCGCGAGCGTCATCGCGGGGGTGCCTTCCGGGCTGTGCCGATCGGTTGCGGGTGGCTGACGGGGAGAAGGCGGAACGCGTCGGCCCGTCCCTCTGGTTGTCTCCGCGTCAAGTGGTCCGCAAACAAAGACGGTTCGAGCACCGGACGGCCCGGGTATCACCAGCTCGGGTGGTGTGCATGCCATCCCCCGCACGAGCGCGAGGAGTTGGGATGATGCCGTGCTGGTATGACGGACCGCTAGCCGCCTTCGACACCGAGACCACGGGCATCGACGTCGAGCACGACCGCATCGTCTCCGCCGCCCTGGTGGTCCAGGAGACACCGCGTTCCGCGCCCCGGGTCACCCGTTGGCTGATCAACCCGGGCGTCGCGATACCCGAGGCCGCCACGGCGGTGCACGGCCTGACGTCCGACCATCTCGCGCTGCACGGCCGCTGGCCCGCGCCGGTGCTGGAGGAGGTCGCGCGCGCCCTGGCCGCCCAGTCGGTGGCCGGCCGCCCGCTGGTCGTGATGAACGCCCCGTTCGACCTCACCCTCCTGGAGCGTGAGTTGAAGCGGCACCGCGCCAGCTCGCTCGACGCCTACCTGGGCGGGCATCCGCTGCGCATCCTCGATCCCCGCGTCCTCGACAAGCACCTGGACCGCTATCGCAAGGGCCGCCGCACGCTCACCGACCTGTGCGCCCACTACGAGGTCGAGCTGACGGACGCCCACGAGGCGGCCGCCGACGCGCTCGCCGCGCTGCGCGTCGTCCGGGCCCTGGGGCATCGCTTTGCGGACCGTCTGGAGGGGCTGCACCCGGCGGAGCTGCACACCCGCCAGGCCGTCTGGTACGCCGCCCAGGCGCGCGGCCTGCAGGCGTGGTTCGAGCGCAGCGGCAACCCCGAAACCGTTGATCCGCATTGGCCGCTGCGTCCCGAACTCCCCGCCGCGGCCTGATCCCTCATCGGCAATTCCGGCTCGGCCGGCAAAGGCACCGGGCGGAATTCCCGGTGCCGCGTTCTCCCACCCACGTGCCGTGTTGTCCCAACAAAAAGAACCGGGCCGCCTTTTGGCGGCCCGGTTCTTGATCCCGGTGGGCGATACTGGGTTCGAACCAGTGACCTCTTCGGTGTGAACGAAGCGCTCTCCCACTGAGCTAATCGCCCGGGTGTCGGCGAGGTTTCCCCCGCGAACGAGCAGAACAATACAGGCCGCCCGGGCCTTCCATCAAATTCCTGTTCCGGCGTCCTCCCGGTCCGCCCCGCCGGGGCAGCCGGGGCACCTCATCCACGGGCCAGCCAGGCGGCGAGCCCGCGGCGTCCGGACCGCATCATCAGCGCATGATTGGCGAGGAAGACCGGCCGCCCCAGCAGCGCGAGCCGCCGCAGCAGCGGCTTGCAGACCTCGACGTCCTGCTCGAAGACGGCGCGGGTGCCGCCGGCACCGGGCACCACCGTCCAGCGCGCCCAGCCGGCCAGGTCTCCGCGCATCCCTATCTCCAGCACCCCCGCACCCGGGTCCCGTACGCGCTCGCTCGCCACGACCGTGAGGTCGTACGGCAGTATCGAGCGGAAGCGGGCGATGCCGCTGCGGTCGTCGAGCGGGTTCACCTCACGGACCTGCGGCCACCAACGCGGGTAGGCCTCGGCGCGCTCGAGGACGGCATAGACGACGGTCGGCGGGGCGTTGAGCAGCCAGACGGTGCGGAAGCGGTAGCGGTGCAGTCGGTGTGACCTGACGGGCATGACCCCAGTGTGCGCCCCGCGGCGGTGCACCCGCGCAACAACAGCGACGGCCCGGAGACTTGAAGTCTCCGGGCCGTCGTCCGGGGTGGGCGATACTGGGTTCGAACCAGTGACCTCTTCGGTGTGAACGAAGCGCTCTCCCACTGAGCTAATCGCCCGGGCGCACCGCCAACATTACCCCACACCGGCGGGCACTTCCGACCATGGCGACGTCACTCGGAGACGTTCCACGGCATCGCGAAGCCGAACTTCCAGACATAGACCGCGAGCACCACGGCGATGATCACCAGGCCGATGGCGGTCAGAGTGATGTTGCGCCGCCGCACCTTGGGGTCGAGCGCCTTCTGGGCCGCTTCCGTGACCTTTCGCTTGGTCCAGCGCAGCACCAACTGGGCCCAGACGAATTCCGTCGCCCAGATCGCCATACCGGCGAAGATCACCAGCCAGCCCGGTCCCGGCAGCGGCAGCATGATCACGCCGCCCGCCACGACCGCGAGGCCGACGACGAAGACTCCGACCTGCCAGCTCAGATGCAGCGGCCGGGAGCGCTTGATGAAGTGCGGCGCTCTCGAACCGAGCGGCTGCTCGGCCGGAGCGGCGTCCTCCTCCACCGTTCCCGACCCCCCGTTACTCTGCGTATTCATACCCACAAACTTACCGGACGGGATGGGTCCGGCGGAATTGCCGCCGAGGACGATCTCGCAATCCGCCGGAAGAGGTACCTGAAGCCACACAAAACCGTCAGAGGGGTTTACAACGGCACCGTAGGTGGCATGTCGATTTCGCCGACGTGCGAATCCCCGAGCGCACACTGAGCGAAAGGCCCTGGCGCTTATGAACACCACGGTCAGCTGCGAGCTGCACCTGCGCCTCGTTGTGTCGAGCGAGTCCTCACTGCCTGTACCCGCGGGCCTGCGGTATGACACGGCCGATCCCTATGCCGTGCATGCCACCTTCCATACCGGAGCCGAGGAGACCGTGGAGTGGGTTTTCGCCCGCGACCTCCTCGCCGAGGGCCTGCACCGGCCCACGGGCACCGGAGACGTCCGCGTATGGCCGTCCCGGAGCCACGGACAGGGCGTTGTCTGCATCGCCCTGAGTTCCCCGGAAGGCGAAGCCCTGCTCGAGGCGCCCGCACGGGCTCTCGAGTCGTTCCTCAAAAGGACCGATGCCGCCGTGCCACCCGGTACGGAGCACCGGCATTTCGATCTCGACACCGAGCTCTCCCACATCCTCGCGGAGAGCTGAGACGCAGCACGGTTACCGAAAGCACCCACCCGCTCACACTTGCGCCCGTCCGACTCGGGGAGACGGCGCAGGACCGACAAGTTCATACGGCACACTTCGGCGTCGTCGCCGCGGACCCACCGCGGAGTCGGCGCTGAAGCTTGTTCCAGGCGCTGGATTCGGCGACCATTCGGCAACCACACCGGGGGCGGTACCCGTCCGGCCCCACCCTGCCAGGGAGCGGAACCGTGATGATCAGCCATGACACCCGGTGCGCACTGGACGCGGTCGTCGATCTGCTGAACACCGCTCCGGAGGGCGAATCCCCCGGAGCGCCGGACAGCCTGACCGACCTCGCGGCCCTCGAGGACTTCGTGCGACGCAATGACGTCAGCGACGTGGGGGCGCTCGGTGCGGGTGACCTGGCAGCCGTACGGTCCGTCCGCGCGCGGTTCGCCCGGATCTTCGCGGCCGACGACGACCGCACCGCGTCCGAACAGCTGAACTCGCTGGTCGCCTCGGCGGGCACCACACCGCAGCTGACGGATCACGACGGGTACGACTGGCACGTCCACTACTTCGCGCCGGGCGCGTCGGTCGCCGAGCATCTGGCCGCGGACGGCGGGATGGCGCTGGCCTTCATCCTCGTCGCCGGAGAACGCGAACGGCTGCGTCGCTGCGAGGCCCCGGACTGCCGGCATGCCTTCGTCGACCTCTCCCGCAACCGCTCCCGGCGCTACTGCGACAGCCGCACCTGCGGAAACCGGCTGCATGTCGCGGCCTACCGGGCGCGGCGGCGGGAGGCCGCGGCGGGCTGAGCGCCGGTCGCAGCACCCCGGCAGGGTGCACAGCGGCGGGGTGCACAGCGGCGGGGTGCACAGCGGTGGGGTGCACAGCGGTGGGGTGCACAGCGGTGGCGCGGAGCCGCTTCACAGCAGGAAGAGGTCGTGCACCGCTCCGAGAAGGAGCAGAAAGCCGATGACGGCGAGGAAGAGCATCAGCGGCGGCTGGGACAGCGCGAACAGGCAACCGCGCGGTTCGGGGGACGGGGCGTCGTCTTGGGCGAGGGCGCACTCATCGTTCATCTCGCGCGCATCATGGCGCAGCTGATCGTGCCAATGCGCCCGATAAGCGCCTCAGCAGCGGTAGTTCATCAGATCCCGTGCTTTTTCAGGATCGCTTCGATGTCCGAGAAGTCATCCTTGGGTGCACCGCCCTTGCCCTGGGCGGCCTTCCCCTTGGGTGCCGGCTGCGCCGCACCCCGCGCGGCGCCGAGCGAGGGCGCGGAGGCAGCCGGCGCCACCGCGCCGGACCGGTCGGCCGCCGCGGCCTTGCGTTCCTTGCGGCTGCCGATCCCGCCCCTGCGGCGCTCCACTCCCCTGCTGATCATGAACAGCACGGCGGAGAGCGCGAGCACGCCGAAGCCGGCCCAGACCGTGGGCTTGAAGACGATGTTGGTGACCCAGTCGATGACGCCCGTCATCACCAGGCCGATGGGAATCAGGGAAAAAGCGGCGATGCGGGTCGCGGCCAGGAACCGCTTGCGGTATGCCGTCAGCGCGGCGATGCCCAGGCCCGCTGCCGACACCGCGGCACAGACGGTCGAGGTCAGCATCCGGTCCTCCTGCTGGTGAAAGGGCGAGCAGGCACTCTGCTCCCTTCCATCCTGCCTTGTCCGGCCGGGCGTGGGCCATGTTCCGGGACGGGCTCAGGGACATCTCGGGGTTGCGCTCCTCCGCAGGTCCCGTTTCGGTCACCGAGCCGGGGTACCTCCCGGCGTGAGCCGCGGGAGGACTGGAAGACTGGCCCCATGAACGACGCCACCAGCTCCGCCGCCCGCCCCGACCGCCCCGTTCTGGACGTGTGGTGCGAATTGCAGTGCCCGGACTGCCATGCCGCCCTGGCGGACCTGAAGGCGCTGCGGGCGCGCTACGGCGACCGGCTGGACATCCGCCTGCGCCACTTCCCCCTCCCCAAGCACAAGCACGCCTATGTCGCCGCCCAGGCCGCCGAGGAGGCCATCGAGCAGGGACAGGGCCGGCCGTACATCGAGGCGGTGCTGGCGCGCAGCGAGGAGCTCGGCACCCGCGGCGAGAAGCTGCTGCTGGAGGTCGCCGGGGAGCTGGGGCTGGACGCCGAGGAGCTGGACACCGCGCTGATCGACGGGCGGCATCTGCTGATCGTCGACGCGGACCAGGCCGAGGGCAAGGCGATCGGGGTGACCGGAACTCCGACCTATGTGATCGGCGGCGAGCGGCTGGACGGCGGCAAGAGCCAGGAGGGGCTGCGCGCCCGTATCGAGGAGATCGTCGACCGGCTGCTGGCCGGGCAGGACTGAGCCGGGCCGCACGGGCGCCGGCCGGGCCGCCTCACAGGATCGGTTTCCACAGCAGGTACCCGGTGGGGCGGTAGCCCAGCGAGGTGTAGAGGCCGAGCGCCGCCGCGTTGTCCGCGTAGACGTTCAGGCCGAGGGTGGCGTGGCCGGCGGCGAGGCTCTCGCGCTCGGCGACCAGCATCAGGGTGCGGCCGTGGCCGTGCCCGCGGTGTGCGGGATCGACCCGTACATCGACAACATAGCCGCCCGGCTGGTCCGGCATCCGCAGGCCGACCCAGATGCTGCCGACGTCCGCGCCGCGGTGGGCCAGGACGCGCAGCGCCTGGTCGGGCGTGTCCACACCGTCCGGCAGCAGGGCGCGATGGCCCGCCGCCGAGATCTCCTCGGCGCGTGCGCGGGGCATCCCCTGGCCCAGCTGCGTCCGGACGTGCTCGGCGAGCGCGGCGTCCCGCCAGGCCGGGTACTCCGCCTCGCTCAGCGCACGGTCGCTGCTGTCCCCGGGCAGCCGGGGCGGGCCGTCGAGGGTTTTGCTCATCGTGCGGCTGCGCTCGGTGTAGCCCAGCGCCGCCGCGAGCCGCCCGGCGGCCCCGGCGCCGGCCGGGACGGTCACCTCGATCTGCCGGCAGCCCCAGCCGCGCAGCACCTCCTCGGCGGCGAGTGCGGCGACCGTGGCGCGACCGCGGTGCCGGTCCGGCTCCTCGACGGTCAGCTCCGCGATCCGGCCCGCCGTCGGGCCGAACCGGGCGTCCGTCGTCAGCCGGATCCCGCCGACCCGGCGGCTGTTGACGCAGATGTCGTACGGCCGGGCCCGGCCGCCGTCGTCGTGTCGTTCTTCCGGTCCCGCGGGGCGCAGCGTTGTGGTCACGAGGACTTTCTACTCGCCCGTGCGCGGGCCCGTCATCACCGCGGATCGAAGTCGGCGGCGGACTGTTCGTCGAAGATCCGCATGGCTTCCGCGGTCACCGGGCCCGGGCCGTCGGCGAGTTGGCGGTGGTCGATACGGGTCACGGCCTGGACATCGCGCAGGGTGGAGGTCAGGAAGATCTCCTCCGCCCGCTCCAGCGCGTCCAGCGGCAGATCGGTCTCCTTGGCACCGGCCCAGCCGACCGTCAGGGCGCGGGTGATGCCCGCCAGGCAGCCGGAGTGCAGCGGCGGCGTGTGCAGTTCGCCGTCCAGGACGACGAAGACGTTGGAGCCGGTGCCTTCGCAGAGCGCGCCGACGGTGTTGGCGAACAGCGCCTCGGAAGCGCCCCCTTCACGGGCGCGGGCCAGGGCCACGACGTTCTCGCCGTACGACGTCGTCTTCAGACCGGTGAGCGCCCCGCGTTCGTTACGGGTCCACGGGACGGTGACGGCCGCGGTGGTGTCAGGGCGGCGCGTGGTCTCGGAGAGCGCGATGACCAGCGTGGGACCGGCGTCGCCGCGGTCCGAACCCAGCGGTGAGACGCCGCCGGTGTAGGTGAGCCGCAGCCGGCCCAGGGCCATCGGGTTGGCGTCGAGGACCGCTGCGCAGCCGCGCCGTACCTCGTCGAGATCGGGATCGGGCAGTCCCAGTCCACGGGCCGAGGTGGTCAGGCGGTCCAGATGCCGGGTGAGGGCGAAGGCACGGCCGCGCTCGGCTTTGATGGTCTCGAAGACTCCGTCGCCGACCGTCAGCCCGTGGTCGAAGACCGAGACCCGGGCGCCCTCGGCGTCCTGCAGCGTGCCGTTGAGCCAGATCTTCATCGCTTTCCTCCACTCGCCTCGTGCAGGCCCGACGCTACCGCGAGCAGCCTGCGCGCCTTCAACTCGGTCTCGGCCCACTCCCGCTCCGGATCGGAGTCCCAGATGATCCCGGCGCCGGCGCCGAAACGGAGCACCGGGCCGCCGGGCGGGGTGCGGTCGATCCAGAACGTACGGATGCCGACCGCGAGCTCGCCGGTGCGGCGGTCCGCGTCGACCCAGCCGATGCCTCCGCAGTAGGGGCCGCGGGGTGCGGTCTCCAGCTCGTCGATGATCCGCAGCGCGCTGGATTTGGGGGCACCGGTGACCGACCCGGGCGGGAAGGTGGCGTCCAGCAGATCCGCCCAGGCGGTCTTCTCGTTCGCCCCGTCCAGTTCGCCGCGCACGGTGGAGACGAGGTGGACCAGGCCGGGGTGCTCTTCGACGGCGCACAGTGCCGGGACGGTGACGGAGCCGGTGGCGCAGACCCGGCCGAGATCGTTGCGGACCAGGTCCACGATCATCACGTTCTCCGCCCGGTCCTTCGCCGAGAGGTCCGCCGCGGTCCGGCCGGTGCCCTTGATGGGGCCGGAGGCGACGGTGCGGTCCTCGCGCCGCAGATACAGCTCCGGGGAGGCGCTGGCGATCTCGACGCCATGACCGGGCAGCCGGATCGTCCCCGCGTGCGGCGCCGGGTTGCCGCGGGCCAGCACCGCGGACAGCGCGTCCACGTCGGCACGGCCGGGGTCGGGCAGCGGCGCGGTCAGCACCCGGCAGAGGTTCACCTGGTAGACGTCGCCGGCCGCAATGTGTTCACGGATACGCCGCACACCGCCGGTATAGGCGTCGCGGTCCAGGGAGCTGGTCCAGGCGCCGGGTGCGGGGCCGCGCCAGCCGTCGGGGGCAGGCCCGTCCGCCGCGGTGGCCGGCCGTACGTCGCCGAAGCGGGCGCAGACCACCGCGCCCTCGAAATCGGCGGCCACGGCCCACCAGCCCGTGGAGTCCAGAGCCGCGGGATCGCTGGTCACATCCAGCAGGTCGGTGGCTATCAGGCCGCCGAAGCGTGCCATCGGAGCGAAGTCGTGCACGTCAGCGAGTCTATGGCGGCGGCCCCGAGGCCGCCTGTGCCGAGCGAGCAGCGCAGCACGCTGCACAAACGCGTTTTTGTACTGGCCCCGGAATCCGCTAGAGTTCAACACGTCGCCGGGACGCACAAGCGCCCCGGAGGCCGCGTAGCTCCCGGACGTAGTCTGGGAGAGACAACTGCGGACGTAGCTCAGTTGGTAGAGCACCACCTTGCCAAGGTGGATGTCGCGAGTTCGAGTCTCGTCGTCCGCTCGATGTGGGGGATCTTCCCGAACCCCCTCACTCCTGGTGGAGTGGCCGAGAGGCGAGGCAACGGCCTGCAAAGCCGTCTACACGGGTTCAAATCCCGTCTCCACCTCCAAGGACGATTAGCTCAGCGGGAGAGCGCTTCCCTGACACGGAAGAGGTCACTGGTTCAATCCCAGTATCGTCCACTGGATCCCCGACTGTGCTTGACCGGGGTGTCCGTCCCGCGCGATTAGCTCAGCGGGAGAGCGCTTCCCTGACACGGAAGAGGTCACTGGTTCAATCCCAGTATCGCGCACGCAGCTGCGGATCTTCGCGATCCGTGGTCCCGAGGACGATTAGCTCAGCGGGAGAGCGCTTCCCTGACACGGAAGAGGTCACTGGTTCAATCCCAGTATCGTCCACACCTGATCCCGAGGGCCGGAGCATTTCGCTCCGGCCCTCGGTCGTTGTCCAGGACTACACCGGTCAGGACTACACCGGTCAGGGCGAGATCGGTCAGAACGAGACCGGTCAGGACGAGAAGAGCATGTGGCCGAAGCTGCGGTGGTGATGACCGTGGTGTCCATGGTGGCCGTGGTGGCCCTGGTGCGGGGCGCCCCAGGCGGGGGCGGCGGGGTAGGCCTGCGGGGCGGGCGGCGGCGGGGGCTGCTGGGACCACTGTGACTCAAGACGGGTCAGCGCCTCCAGCTCCCCGTAGTCCAGGAAGATCCCCCGGCAGCCGGCGCACTGTTCTATCTGCACGCCATTGCGGTGGTATGTCTGCATCGGCGCATGGCACTTGGGGCACTGCATCGTCGGCTCCACTCCTGTCGTCCGGCACTGCTCACTGCGGCGCCGCCGGAACGGCCGCCCGGCGGCGGGGTGTTCACCTTACGTCCGGGCCGACAGACGCCAACCGGTCCGGCAGGGACGTCATCCGGGTACAGGCGCCGACGACCACCGCCTCGGTCTCGTCCAGGGGACGGGAGGCGGTGGCGGCCTTGGCGACGGCGAGCGCGGCGGTCTGCACGGTCAGGGCGCGGGCCGGAATCTCCAGGTCGGGCCAGGGATCGCCGGACGGCCGGACGGCGGGGCCGCCGGCGGCGCGGTAGGCGGCGAGGAAGCGCGTCCAGATGTCCGGTCCGAGCAGGCCGGCGGCGAACCACGCGGCGGGGCGGGCCAGGTCCCAGGCGCCGTCGCCCGTGCCGAGGTCGTCGATGTCGATGAGGAGCCAGGGGCCGTCGGTGGCCGGGTGGCGGACGAGCTGGCCGAGGTGCAGATCGCCGTGGCAGAGGGTGCCGGCGCGCGGCGACGGGGCGGCGCCCCGGGCCCACGGCGGCAGCAGTGCCCAGGCTCGCTCGACGGCTGCGGCGGCCGCGGGCAGCGATCCCGGGCCGGGCCGAAGTGCGGGCGGCGGGCCGCCGGCAACGGCCAGGGCGGTGCGCAGACGGGCCAGGGCGCGGGCGGCCTTGGCGGGGCCGCGCATCGGCGGTACGGGGCCGGGCAGTTGGCTCGGGTCGACCGTGTGCAGACGGGCCAGTAGGCGGGCGGCGTCCTCCCAGGGCGCGGCGTCGGGGTCGTCGGGCGGAACCGGGCTGCCGTACGGCCAGCGGGTGAGGGCGCGGCCGTCCTCGGTGAAGGTGAGGAAACCGCCGGGGGCGGTGACCGGGAGCGGGGGCAGCAGGATGCCGTGCAGAAGGGGGTGGGCGGCGATCCGCAGCCGGGCGGCCAGGTCGCCCGGGTCGCCCTCGGGGGCGTGCGCCTTGGCGACCGTTCGGCCGCTGCGGACGACCGTGCCGTCGGGGCGGTCGGCGAGCACCTCGGGGGCGGGGGCGGGAACGGGAGCGGTGGCCTCAGCGCCGCGCCGGGCCGTCGTTGCGGACAGCTCGGCCAGGCGGTCGAGCAGTGAGGTGGCCATCGTTCCCCCTGGTCCTGCGCGTGCCGGATGTGCCGTGGGTGGTGGGCCGTGAGTGGTGGGCCGTGGGTGGTGGGCCGTGGGCCGTGGGCCGTGTGTGGTGGTGCGAGCTGTGGGTGGCCCGGAGGGGGATCGTACGCGTGGTGCGGGCGGGCCGGGCAGGACAGCGGCCGGGAAAGCTCGAAGGCCGGGCATCTCCCCAGATGCCCGGCCGTCGTGCCGTCCGCCGCACCCCCGTCCCCACGGGGCTTTCAGCCGGAGGTCCCGTCCCGGGCCGCTCTCCCGGGACCGGGGCGCCGCTCAGCGCCCCAACATTCCGACCACGGACGACGCCTGTGTCATGACGGCCTCCCAGCCGCCGAAGGCCACGGCGAGAACGCAGGCCAGCGGCAGCACCATGGCCACCGCGACGAGGGGATGGCGCGTGCCCGAGGGCTGCCGGACGCCGGGCGCGGCGGCTCGCCGCCCCTGCGCCCGAAGGGCCGTCCGCCCTGAGGTCTGCGCCATCGTCCCGCTCCCGTCGTGACTGGGGCGGCGGGCGTCTTACCTCGGGGGACGAGTGCTGCGCCCGCCGCTTGAACACAACAGTAGGCATGTGACCGGCGGCGGGCGTCATGCCGTCGTACCGATTGGTCGGCCTCCGGGAGGATGACGGCTCGGCGCCTCGCGTACTCCCCTGGGTGGAGAGACGGCGCCAGGCCTTGAGGATCTCCCCCAAGGGGGACCGTGGCGCTTTCTCGGCCCGCGCACTCCTGAGGGTGACCTCGCTCACGCCGTCCGCCCGCCCGAGCACCGCGGTCCCGCCCCTGCGGACCGCCGCGCACACCCCCGCTTTCCGCCCCTTGACCGCATCCCCGGCATCCACGACCAACCTGCCCCGATCCCCCTTCATCCCGCCAATCTTCCTTCTGCGGCGGATCATTGGGATCCCTCACGGTAAGGCGGGACGCCCGGCGGCCGGTTTCCCTCGCGCGCTTCGGGAGTCGCACCCGCCACCGGCAATCCGGCAGCCGACGCATGCGCGGCCTCTCAGCACAGCGAGCCGTCAATCCGTAAGCTGTGCCACGTCAGACGGTTGGCAGCGGAGGGGGCTCCCCACCGCAGGTAGGGGACGGACATGGCGATGATGCGGCTCCGACGCGAGGACCCGCGTGTCGTCGGGACGTTCCGGCTGCACCGCCGGCTCGGCGCGGGCGGGATGGGCGTGGTCTATCTCGGCTCGGACAAACGTGGGCAGCGGGTGGCGCTCAAGGTGATCCGGCCGGACCTGGCGGAGGACCAGGAATTCCGCTCGCGGTTCGCGCGGGAGGTCTCGGCCGCCCGGCGGATCCGCGGCGGCTGCACGGCCCGGCTGGTCGCGGCCGATCTCGACGCGGACCGCCCTTGGTTCGCCACCCAGTACGTCCCGGGGCCCTCGCTGCACGACAAGGTCAACGAGGGCGGTCCGCTGTCCCCGGCGCAGGTCGCCGCCATCGGCGCCGCGCTGTCCGAGGGCCTGTTGGCCGTCCATGACGCGGGTGTGGTGCACCGCGACCTGAAGCCGTCCAACATTCTGCTGTCGCCCAAGGGCCCGCGGATCATCGACTTCGGTATCGCCTGGGCGACCGGCGCCAGCACGCTGACCCATGTCGGTACGGCCGTCGGCTCGCCGGGCTTCCTGGCGCCGGAGCAGGTGCGCGGGGCCGCGGTGACACCGGCGACGGACATCTTTGCGCTGGGCGCCACCCTCGCGTACGCCTGTACCGCGGACTCCCCCTTCGGGCAGGGAAGTTCGGAGGTCATGCTCTACCGCGTGGTCCACGAGGAGGCACAGCTCGCCGGGGTGCCGGACGCCTTGGCCCCGCTGCTCGCCTCGTGCCTGGCCAAGGATCCGGCGGACCGTCCCAGCACCTTGTCGCTGTCACTGCGCCTCAAGGAGATCGCGGCCCGTGAGGCACACGGCCCGTCGGGCGGACCGCTGGAGAACGGGGCGGGCGTGGGAGCCGGTTGGCAGCGCGCGGAGCGCCGTCCGTCGGACCGGCCGACCGGGCAGCGTGCCGAGGAATACGCCCGCCAGCGCACCGAGCGGCGGACGGCCGGCAATTCCTCGCCGCGTCCGCACCCGTCCCGCCCCCCGGCTTCACATGACGCGGTCTCCCGGCCGTCCGGCCCGGCCTCGGCCGCGGGGAAGAATCCGCGGAAGACCGGCGGACGCACGGTGCGACGCGTCCCGGCCGCACGGCCCGCGGGGCCGGGCGGTAAGCGCGCTCCGGTGCGTACGACGTCGGGCGGGCGCCGGCCCGGCCCCGACCGCCGGCTGCTGCGCCAGCGCGTCATTGTGTTCGTGGTGGTGACCCTGCTGGTGGCGCTCGGTATCGCGGCGGCCCAGGGGTGCCAGGGGCCGGCCCGCGGGCTCGGTGTGGAGCAGCCGGGGCCGGTTGCCGCGTCCGGGGGTGGGGGCGCGCCCTACGGGGTGGGGGAACAGAACCCCTAAGGGGGGCGGACGCCCCCTGCGGGCCTCAACGCGGCGGGTTCGGGGCGGTATTCCCGTGGGTTCGGGACGGTATTCCTGTGGCGTTCGGCGCGGCATTCCCGGGCGTTCGGGACGGTATTCCTACGGCGTTTGGCGCGGCCTTCCCGTGGGTTCGGGACGGTATTCCTCTGGGCTTCGGGGCGGTGTTCCCGTGCCCGAGGGGGCACTGCCCGGGCGGACGGAGCGGCCGGGGCGGCCCGCTCGGGCACGCGGCCGCGGACGCACCCCAACGGGGCGCAACCCCGCCCTCCCTTAAGCGGGCCGGCCCGTCGCCACCGCGTAGAACGCCACCGCGGCGGCCGCTCCGACGTTGAGCGAATCCACGCCGTGCGCCATCGGGATACGGACCCATTCGTCGGCGGCCCGCAGCGCGCCGGTGCTCAGACCGCCGCCCTCCGCGCCCAGCATCAGGGCCGCGCGCTCCAGCGTGTGCGGAGCGGCTTCGGCGATGCCGGTGGCCTTCTCGGCCGGGGTGAGGGCGAGCAGGGTGAAGCCCGCTTCCCGTACGGCGGCCAGGTCCCGGGGCCAGCTCTCCAGGCGGGCGTAGGGCACGGAGAACACCGCGCCCATGGAGACCTTGACCGAGCGGCGGTAGAGCGGGTCGGCGCAGTCCGGGGAGAGCAGCACCGCGTCCATGCCCAGGGCCGCCGCGCTGCGGAAGATCGCGCCGATGTTGGTGTGGTCGTTGACCGCTTCCATGACGACGATGCGCCGGGCCCCGGCGAGGAGTTCGGTGGCGTCCGGCAGTGGCTTGCGCTGCATGGAGGCCAGCGCGCCGCGGTGCACGTGGTAGCCCGTCACCCGCTCGGCGAGGTCCGGGCTGACGGCGTAGACCGGGGCCGGGACCTCGTCGATCACATCGCGCATGACGTCGACCCACTTGGCCGAGAGCAGCATCGAGCGCATCTCGTAACCGGCCTGCCGGGCGCGCCGGATGACTTTCTCGCCCTCGGCGATGAAGAGCCCTTCCGCGGGCTCGCGCCGGCGCCGCAGCTCGACGTCGGTCAGGCCGGTGTAGTCGGCCAGCCGGGGGTCGTCCGGATCGTCGACGGTGATGATTTCTGCCACGGGAAGAGAGTGCCTTGTCGGTGTCGGGGTGCCAATGCCGCGTCCGGGATCGGTTACCTGGGGGTAGGAGCGGGGGCGACGGTGACGACGTCGCCGATGACGATGACCGCCGGGGGACGGACGCCCTCGGCCCGTACGGTGTCGCCGAGCGTGGCGAGAGTGGCGTCGACCCGGCGCTGGGCGGCGGTGGTGCCCTCCTGGATGACGGCGGCCGGGGTGTCGCCGGGCCGGCCGTGCGCGATGAGCTTGGCGGCGATGGCGCCGCTGTTCTCCACACCCATCAGGACCACAAGGGTGCCGCGCAGCTTGGCGAGCGACGGCCAGTCCACGAGCGAACGCTCGTCGTCGGGGGCGACATGGCCGCTGACGACGGTGAACTCGTGGGCGACTCCGCGGTGCGTGACCGGGATGCCGGCGGCGCCGGGCACGGAGATGGTGCTGGAGATGCCGGGAACGACCGTGCAGGGGATACCGGCCTCGGCGAGCGCCTGGGCCTCCTCCATACCGCGGCCGAAGACGAACGGGTCGCCGCCCTTGAGCCGGACCACGGCCTTGCCGGCCTTGGCGTGCTCGATCAGCGCGTTGTTGATGGCCTCCTGGGCCATGAACCGGCCGTAGGGGATCTTCGCGGCGTCGATGACCTCGACGTGCGGCGGGAGTTCGGCGAGCAGATCGCGGGGGCCGAGCCGGTCGGCGATCACCACATCCGCCTCGGCGAGCAGCCGGCGGCCGCGGACGGTGATCAGATCGGGGTCGCCGGGGCCGCCGCCGACCAGCGCCACGCCCGGAGTGTGCGGGCGGCGGTGGTGCGGGGCGGCGATGCTGCCGTCGCGGAGGCCCTCGACGATCGCGTCGCGCACGGCGGCGGAGCGGCGCGGGTCGCGGCCGGTGAGCACGGCGACGGTGACGCCCTCGCTGCGGCCGGTGGCCGGGGTCCAGGCGGTGGCCGCCTCGGCGTCGTCGGAGCGTACGCACCACACCCGGCGGTCCTCGGCCTCCTGGGACGCGGCGGCGTTGGCCTCCGGGTCGTCGGTGGAGATCAGTGCGTACCAGGCGTCGGCGAGGTCGCCGCCCTGGTAGCGGCGCCGCTCCCAGCGGATCTCACCGGCGTCGGCCATCGCTTCGACGGAGGGTGTGGCGGACGGCGAGATCAGCAGGACATCGGCGCCCGCGGCGACGAGGGACGGGAGCCGGCGCTGGGCGACCTGTCCGGCGCCCAGGACGACCACCCGGCGGCCGGACAGCCGCAGTCCGACGGGGTAGGCGGCGTGTTCGGCGGCGTGCTCAGCCATGGCGGTACGGCTCCTTGTGCGGATGAGGCGAATGCGGCGGCCGGCTCAGCCGCTGCGGCGCCGGAGCGGCTGGTGAAGGGGGTACGGCCCCGGGGCGGTACGGCCCCGGCCCACAGCCTATGGGGCTGCGGGCCGGGGGTCATGCGGGGACGGTGGCTGCCCCGCTCAGCTCTTCTCGGTGACTCCGGCGGAGTCGAAGGTGGCGACCTCGTGCATGGCGCGGGCGGCGCTCTGCACCACGGGGAGCGCGAGCAGGGCGCCGGTGCCCTCGCCGAGGCGCAGATCGAGGTCGACCAGCGGGCGCAGCCCCAGCTTGTTCAGCGCCGCGACATGGCCCGGCTCGGCGCTGCGGTGCCCGGCGATGCAGGCGGCCAGCGCCTCGGGTGCGATGGCACGGGCCACCAGGGCGGCGGCGCCGGCACTGACTCCGTCGAGGATGACCGGCGTACGCAGCGAGGCGCCGCCGAGGATCAGTCCGACGAGGGCGGCGTGCTCCAGGCCGCCGACCGCGGCGAGGACACCGATGGGGTCGGCCGGGTCGGGCTGGTGGAGCTCCAGGGCGCGGCGGACGACATCGACCTTGCGGGCGTGCGTCTCGTCGTTGATGCCGGTGCCGCGGCCGGTGACCTCGACCGGGTCGACGCCGGTGTAGACGGAGATCAGTGCGGCGGAGGTGGTGGTGTTGGCGATGCCCATCTCGCCCGTGAGCAGCGCCTTGTTGCCGGCCGCGACGAGGTCACGGGCGGTGTCGATGCCGACCTCGATCGCCTTGAGCACGTCCTCCTGGGTCATCGCCGGGCCCGCCGTGAAGTCGGCGGTGCCGGGGCGGACCTTGCGGGGCAGCAGACCGGGGGTGGCCGGGAGGTCGCTGGCGACACCGACGTCCACGACACAGACCTCGGCGCCGACCTGGTTGGCGAAGGCGTTGCAGACCGCACCGCCGCCCAGGAAGTTGGCGACCATCTGGCCGGTGACCTCCTGGGGCCAGGGGGTCACGCCCTGGGCGTGCACACCGTGGTCACCGGCGAAGATCGCGACGGCGGCCGGCTCCGGGATGGGCGGCGGGCACTTGCGGGACAGCCCGGACAGCTGGGCGGAGATGATCTCCAGCATGCCCAGCGCCCCGGCGGGCTTGGTCATCCGCTTCTGCCGCTCCCAGGCCTCGCCGAGCGCCTTGGCGTCCAGCGGGCGGATGCCCTGCAGGGTCTCCTGGAGGAGGTCGTGCGGGCTCTCGCCGGGCAGCGCGCGCCGGCCGTAGGTCTCCTCGTGGACGACCCAGGACAGCGGGCGGCGCTTGGACCAGCCGGCCTGCAGGAGCTCGGGCTCCTCCGGGAACTCGTCGACGTAACCGATGCACAGGTAGGCGACGACTTCGAGGTGCTCGGGCAGGCCCAGTTCGCGGACCATCTCCCGCTCGTCGAAGAAGCTCACCCAGCCGACGCCCAGGCCCTCGGCGCGCGCGGCGAGCCAGAGGTTCTCGACGGCGAGCGCGGAGGAGTACGGGGCCATCTGCGGCTGGGTGTGCCGGCCGAGGGTGTGCCGGCCGCCACGGGTGGAGTCGGCGGTGACGACGATGTTCACCGGCGTTTCGAGGATGGCCTCGATCTTCAGCTCGCGGAACTGCTTGGCGCGCGCCTTGGGCAGCGACTTGGCGTAGGCCTCGCGCTGCGCCGTCGCGAGCTGGTGCATCTTCTCGCGGGTCTCGTCCGAGCGGATGACGACGAAGTCCCAGGGCTGGGAGTGGCCGACGCTGGGGGCGGTGTGCGCCGCCTCCAGGACGCGCAGCAGGACTTCGTTGGGGATCGGGTCACCGCGGAAGCCATTGCGGATGTCGCGGCGTTCGCGCATCACACGGTGCACGGCGGCCCGCTCGGAGTCGTCGTACCCGGCGGCCGGGGACGGCATATCGGCTGCGTCGGGCGCCGCGGGGTCGAAGCCGTCGGGCGCCTCGGCGGGCTGCTGACCTGCCTCGCCCGGCAGGTCGTCGCCGAGCTGGACGAGTTCGGCGGCGTCCTGCTGCTGGGGCATCTCGTCCTGCTGAGGCGTCTCGTCCTGCGTCTCGTCGGCTGGGGCGTCGGCAGCGGGGGTGCTGTCGGGTGCGGGGGTGCTGTCGGGTGCGGGCCCGGCCGCCGGGGGCTCTGCTGCCTCGGCCTGCGGGGCCGGGGCGTCCACGGTGGACGGCTCGCCGGAGGCCTGGGCCGGGATGTGGACGGCAACGGGAGGGGCGTCGGAGGGCAGGTCCCCGGGGACCTGGGGCTCGACGGTGTCCGCGGGCCCGGCTGTCTCTGTGGTCCCGGCTGTCTCTGTGGTCCCGGTGGGCTCTTCGGTCCCGGCTGTCTCTGTGGTCCCGGTGGGCTCTTCGGTCCCGGCTGTCTCTGCGGGCCCGGTGGGCTCGTCGGTCCCGGCGGGCTCGTCGGTCGTCTCGTCCACGGCGGAGCCGGTGTCCGCGGTCGCTTCGGCCGTCGGGTCGTGCGGCTCGCCGAGCCGGTCCAGGTCGTCGGGGCCGGCCGCTACGGGCTGCTCGTCGACGACGGCCGCGTCCGCGTCCTGCGGGGCGGCCTGAGGTGCGGGCACCTCGGCGGTCTGCTGCCCGGCGGCGTCCACGGGGGCACCGGGCTGCGGCTCGCCGGCGGCCGGTTCCTGCGCCTCGGGCGGCTCTATGACCGTCTGCTCCAGGGGCGCGCCATCCTCGGTGACGGGCGGCGCGGCGGGGCCCTGAGTCGCCGGGCCGGGGGCCGGGGCGAGGGCGGGCTCGGCAACGGGGACGTCGGTAGCGGAGGTCTCGACGGGGGCGGCGTCGGCGGGGGAAGCCTCGGCGGGGGCGGCCTCGGGCGCGGCGGCGTCGGGCTGCGGCTGGGGCTCGTCCACGGCGGGGGTCGGCGCGACGGTCTGCTCCTGGTCAGCGCTCTGCTCGTCCTGTGGTGCCGGAGCCGGGTCGGCGGTGATGTCGGCCAACGGCTGCTCGGCGTCGGGCTCCCCGGCCGGGTCGGCGGCTTCGGCCGCGACGGGGCCCGGGGCACCGGCGGGCTGCGCCGACAGCTCGGGCTCGGCTCCGGCTTCGGCTCCGGCATTGGCTTCGGCGGGGTGGTCCTGTTCCGCGGGCTGCTGCAGGGCCTCGGCGGCGGCCGTCTCGGGCTGCTGGACGTCCACGGCGGCGGCGTCCGGTGCGGCCACCTCCGGTGCGGCCACCTCCGATGCGGGTGCATCCGGCACGGCGGCATCCGGCGCGGTGGCCTCCACCGCGGCAGTTCCCTCCTGACCGGGCACGGCCGCAGCCGGCAGTGCGTCCGCAGCCGCGTCCTGCGGCTGCGCCGAGGCCTCGGCCGCGGCCTGCACGTCCGCCGGGTCCGGCACGTCCTGCACGGCATCGGCGGCTTCCGCGGCGACGGCCGCGCCGTCACCGCCCATGACTGCGTCCTCGGCCGGCAGCGGCATCGGCTGCGGCTGTTCGGCGGGCGGCGCCGTGTCCTGCGGGACGGGCGGCGCGGGCTCGGCAACGGGTGCGACAGGCGCCTCGGGGGCGACCGTTTCTGCAAGCGGGGCCGACACCGCGGCCTGGGCCGGGGCCTCGTTCCACGACGGCACCTGCGACGGGATTTCGCCGAGCTGCGGGCCGGGCAACGGGCCCTGGCCCGCGGCCCCGTAGGTCTGCTCGGCGGACAACTGCCCACCGTAGGACTGCCCGCCGTAAGACTGCCCGCCATACGGCTGCTCGCCGTAGGGCTGCCCGGCGTACGACGACGCCGCGAAGCCCTGCTCCGCCACGGCCGCCTCCCCGAAGGGCTGCTCGGCGTACGGCAGGCCCGCGTCGGCCGGCGGCTGTTCGCCCACCGTGGCCTCGGGTGCCTCGGCCGGGGCGTCGAAGTATTCGGGTCCGCCGGTGGGCGGTCCCGCGTGCCGCGCGGCGGACTGCGCGGGCGCGTCGGCCGGCCCGCGGTCGGCGAGCGAACGGACCACGCCGCCGGTCGCGTCGGGGACGGGCGGCCCCATGTGCAGCGGACGGCGCTGGGGCGTGGCGGGGGCAGCGGCACGGGCCTGCTGCGGTGCCGCGGGCTGCGGGATGCGGACGGCGCTGAGGTCGACCGCACCGGAATCCCGGCCGCCGCTCTCGTGGTCACCGGTCTGGGCGGGCATCGGCTCGAAGCCGGTGGCCCCCTGGGCGGCCGCGTCGTACGGCGCGCCCTGCTGGGGCTGCTGGTCGGGACCCTGGTGGGTCTCCTGCGGCTGCGGGAGCGGCTGGGCCGCCGACTGCTCGCTCCAAGCGCCCTGGGCACCCGGCATCAGCAGCAGGTCGTCGTCCTCGACGACGCCGTCGGCCTGGTCGGCATAGGGGTATGCACCGGGAGGGGGCACCACACCCGGTAGCTCCGTCGGTCCGGCGTCGGCAGGGGAGGGAGCGGCCGCCGGCTGCGGCTGCCCGGGATGTCCGCCTGCGTTCTCCGGCTGTCCCTCGCCCGGGACCTGGCCGGTGTCGGTCATGCGTACCCCTCGCCCATTGGTAGTGCTCCTTCCAACCGCTCGTGCGACGCGCTCGACCGGGGCGCGCCGACGCCCGATAGCTAGAACGAGCGAGCACGCCTCGCGGCACGTCCGCTCTCCAGAGCTTCATATTCGGCCAAAACCACGGCATTTTCCGGATATTGGTGTACGAAGCTGAATGCGGAACGGCGGCGCAACGATCCGCCAGCCTACCTCGCGCGGGTTGCCGTGCTGGTCATGGGTGAGGAACGCGATAGCCGCTGAGCAAAAACACCACGGACCGCTCGCGTTCGACCCAGACGGAGGTGTCCAGGTCCACGGACTGCAGCAGCGCGCACTCGACTTCATAGCCGCCGTCGGCCAGCGCGCGGCCCAGCGCTTCGGCCTCGTCACGGGTGGCGGCGTGGGTGACGATCCGTTCGGGACGGCGGGCCGCGCAGGCGGTGACGACCTCCGCTCCCCCGCCGCCGACCCGGATGACATCGGGCTCGGGCAGGTCCTCCAGGGCCTGTGGCGCCCGTCCGTGCACGACCTGGAGCTGGACGCCGTGGCGGCGGGCGAGGGCGGCGGTGCGGCCGCAGGCGTCGGGGTCGGCGTCCACCGCGATGACGGCGGCGCCGAAGCGCCCGGCCTCCACCGCGGCGGCTCCGCTGCCCGCTCCGATGTCCCAGACGAGGTCGCCCACCTGCGGCCCCAGGCGGGCGAGTTGTGCGGTACGCAGCTGGACGGACTCACCCTCGCCCAGGGCACCGCCGTAGGCACCGGCCGGAAGCCCCCAGCCGCGCGCGCCCGTCGGATGGCCGACCTCGCGGCCGGCGATCCAGCCGGTCCCCTGGGCCGCGGCGCCGCCGGGCGAACCCCCGACGACAATGACGACATTGGGGTCACGCCAGACATGGTCGGCGACCTTGTCCGATGTGAGTACCGTCACCCGCTCCCGGTCGGTGCCCAGATCCTCGCAGATGACGAAGGTGCGGTGGACGCCGCCGAGCAGCAGGGCGAGTTCGGCGGGCCCGGCGCCGGGCGAGGTGAGCACCGCGACCTTGGTGTGGGCGCGGCAGACGTTCACCGCGCGGCGCAGATCGCGGCTGTGGGCGACGACGACCTGGGCGTCGTCCCAGGGCATACCGGCCCGGGCGAAGGCGGCGGCGACGGAGGAGACGGCCGGTACCACTTCGACTTCCAGGCCGTGCTCGGGTGCCCGCAGGGTGCGGACGACGCCGAAGAACCCGGGGTCGCCGTCGGCGAGCACGACGGCGGTGCCGCGGTGCTGGGCGATGCGGCGGGCGGCCAGGGTCACGCTGCCGAGCCGGATCCGCTCGGCGTTCGGCGGGACTTCGGGCAGTGCGAGGTGGTGGGCGGCGCCGGCCACCAGCGTGGCGGCGCCGAGGGCGGAGCGGGCGGCGGCGGTCAGCGCGGAGCCGTCCCATCCGATCACCGTGACCCGGTCGGCCATGCTCGTCAGTCTCCTGGGGCTGCTGTGGTTACGCGCGGGGTCGGCAGGCGGGCCGGCTGCGGGCGGCCGCAGACCGGTGAGGTGCCGCTGGTGCGCTGGTCCGCGCGGGTCGCGCAGGTGCGCGGCAGGCCGAGGGTACCCCGAGAGGTACGGGCCGGAGTGCGGGCGTGGGTCAGTTCCACTCGGGGTAGGAAAATGCGTTCGCATCCGCCGGCCGGCCCGGGAGCCCGTCGAGGTCCTCGGGCAGCAGGCTCCACACGATCAGATCGGTGCGGATGTCCGTCCAGCCGCCGTCCTCGGTGCGGCTGCGGACGATGCAGGCGTTGCGCAGCACGCCCTCGCTGATGCAGCCGATCTTCTGGGCGACCTGCTGGGAGGCGGTGTTGCCGGCTGCGGTGCGCAACTCGATGCGTTCGAATTTCTGGTCGTGGAAGAGCCAGTGGGCGACGGCGAGCGAAGCCTCGGAGGCATACCCCTCACCGCGGGCCCAGGAGGCGACGACGTAGCTGATCTCGCTGGAGCGGATCCGCCAGTCGGTGTGGCGCAGTTGGATCACGCCGACCAGGCGCTGGGTGAGGAACTCGGTGACCGCGAAGTCGATGCCGTGGCCCGAGACCCGTTCGGCGGGGGCGTTCCCGGTGGTCCAGGTGCGCGCGGCGTCCTCGGTGTACGGCTGGGGTATCGCGGTCCAGGCGGCGACCAGCTCGTCGTTCATCATGGCGGTGAGGGACGGCACGTCGGCCTCCTCGAAGGGGCGCAGCACCAACCGGTCCGTGCTGATGGAGATGTCCGGAAAGGTGGATGTCATGCCGCTGCTCCCACGCCGTTGACTGTGGTGTTCCGGAACGTCGCGGGCTGTGAGACCGCGAGGTCACGGGCCGTCTTGACCGTCTTGAATGCACCAGCATGCAGCATCGGCCCGCGGGTGTGCCACGCGCGTGGGCCCCGGCCGCGTGCTGCGCGGATCCGGGGCCCGGTGGCCGCGCGTACGGACGGCCACCCTCCGGTGACCTGCGTACGGGCGACCCCACGTCCACACCCGCCCACCCCCCGAAGAGGGGTGGGCGGCGGGGAAAACCTCAGGACAGGAGCGGCGGCATCAGCTCTTGGCGGGGCCGAAGGCCGGGATGACCGAGCCGTCCGTGTACTTGTCCTCGATGAACTTCTTGACCTCGGAGGAGTTCAGGAGCTTGGCCAGCTTCTTGATCCGCGGGTCGTTCTCGTTGCCCTTCTTGACGGCGAGGAAGTTGGCGTAGGGGTTGTCCTTCGCCTTCTCCAGGGCGAGCGCGTCGGTGGAGGGCTTGAGGTGGGCGCCGATGGCGAAGTTGCCGTTGATGATCGCGGCGTCGACGTCGTCGATGCGCGGCGCGGTCTGGGCGGCCTCCAGCTCGGTGATCTTGATGCCCTTGTCGTCCTTGACGTCGGTCAGCTTGGCGTCGGAGCCGACACCGGGCTTGAGGGTGATCACCCCGTTGTCGGCGAGCAGCTTGAGCGCCCGGCCCTCGTTGGAGGGGTCGTTGGGGACCGAGACGGTGCTGCCGGACTTGAGCTGGGACAGCTTGTCGATCTTCTTGGAGTAGACCCCGAGCGGCTCGATGAGCACGTTCTGGACGGGCACGATGTGCGTGCCGTTCTCCTTGTTGAAGGTGTCGAGGAACGGCTTGTGCTGGAAGAAGTTGGCGTCGACCTGGCCGTCGTCGGTGACCTTGTTGGGGATCTTGTAGTCGTTGAACGGCTTGACGACCAGCTTGAGGCCCGCCTTCGCCGCCAGCTCGTTCTTGACGAAGTCGAGGATGGCGCCGTGCGGGGTGGGGCTCGCGGCAACGACGAGGGGGGCGTTCTTGTCGCCCTTGCCGGTGCTGGCGGTGGTGTCGGAGGGGGCGCTGCAGGCGCTCGCGCCGAGGGCGACGGCGGAGGCGGCGGCTATGGCGACGGAGATCTTGACGGTGTTGCGCACGAAGAGTGCCTCTTTCTTGTTCCCACGCGCACGTTCACGCGTGATGTCCGCCCGGCAAAGGGTCCGGGCTGCGGGGTGGAGCGGTGGCTCCGGTATCAGGCGGCCTCGGTGACGGCGGCCGGTTCCTCGGCGCGGGTGCGGCGCAGGCCGACCCGCAGGGAGGAGGTACGGGTGCCGCGCTCGGCGAGCCGGCGGACGACGAGGTCACCGAGCAGCTGGACGAGGGAGACCAGGAGGATCAGCTCGACCACGGTGGCGATCATCAGTGAGGTCTCGTACTGCTGGTAGCCATAGGTATAGGCGAGGTTGCCCAGGCCGCCGCCGCCGACCGCACCGGCGATCGCGGAGTAGCCGATCAGCTGGATGACGAGCGTGGTGACGCCCGCGATCAGCGCGGGCAGCGCCTGCGGGAGGAGCACCTTGAAGATGATGGTCCAGGTGCCGCCGCCCATGGCGTGGGCGGCCTCGACCAGGCCGCCGTCGACCTCGCGCAGCGCGGCCTCCACCAGCCGGGCGAAGAACGGGATGGCGGCGAGGGCCAGCGGGACCACCGCGCCGGTCGGGCCGATCGAGACGCCGACGAGGAGGCGGGTGAAGGGGATCAGCACCACGATCAGGATCAGGAACGGGAAGGACCGCCCGATGTTCGCGATCACGCCGAGCACCTTGTTGACCACGACGTTCTGCAGGATGGCACCCCGCTGGGTCAGGTGCAGCAGCACACCGACCGGGATGCCGATGAGCACCGCGTAGAACGTCGACCACCACACCATGAACAGGGTGTCGAGGGTGTTGTCGTACAGCAGCGGCTGCATCTCGTCCCAGGTCACTTGGCACCTTCCTTCTGCAGCGTGGCGGCGGGCGCCGGGGTCTTGGGCCGGTCGTCGGCGTCGGCGGCGGGCGCCGCGGCGCTGCCGTCGACGTCCGCCACGTCCACCTGGAGCCCCTGCTCGCGCAGGAAGCCGATGGGCACGACGTTCTCCTCGAAGCGGCCGGGCAGCTCGATGCGCATCCGGCCGACCTGCTTGCCGCCGACCGTGTCCATGGCGGCGCCGAGGATCGAGATGTCGACGTTGTAGGTGCGCGACAGCTCGGAGATCACCGGGCGGGTGGCGGCCGAGCCGTGGAAGGTGACGTCGACGACGGTGCGGTCGTCGGCCGACGGCTCGCCGCCGACCGGGAACAGTTCCCGGGCCAGCTCGGAGCCGGGGGTGGCCAGCAGCTCGGCGACGGTGCCCTGCTCGACCACCCGGCCGTTCTTCATCAGCGCGGCCGAATCGCAGATCGTCTTGACGACGTCCATCTCGTGCGTGATGAGCACGATGGTCAGGCCCAGCTTGCGGTTGAGGTCGCGCAGCAGCTGGAGGATGGAGCGGGTGGTCTCCGGGTCCAGGGCGCTGGTGGCCTCGTCGGAGAGCAGCACCTTGGGGTCGCCGGCCAGCGCGCGGGCGATGCCCACGCGCTGCTTCTGGCCGCCGGAGAGCTGGGCGGGGTAGGCCTTGGCCTTGTCGGCGAGGCCGACCAGGTCCAGCAGCTCCAGCGCCTTGCGCGAGCGCTCCCTGCGGTCGACCTTGAGGATCTCTAGCGGCAGTTCGACGTTGTCCTGCACGGTGCGCGAGGAGAGCAGGTTGAAGTGCTGGAAGACCATGCCGATGTGGCTGCGGGCGGCCCGGAGCTGGGCGCTTGCGCGCTTGCCGCGCCCGGCGATGGACGTCAGCTCCTGGCCGGCGACGGTGACCGTGCCGGAGGTGGGGCGCTCCAGGAGGTTGAGGCAGCGGATGAGGGTGGATTTTCCGGCGCCGCTCTGGCCGATGACGCCGTACACCTCGCCCTCGCGGACGTGCAGATCGACGCCGTCCAGGGCGGTGACTTCGCGGTCTCCTGAACGGTAGACCTTGGTCAGGCCCGTTGTGGTGATCACTAGGGAATTCCGTCACTGTCGAGTGCTCGGCGGCTCGCCCGCCGGGCACGGGGCATTCTTGCGAGTGCGGCAGAGGGGAACGGGGAGCGGCGGCGGGCGCGGGGCCCGGCTCCGGGTTCCGGTGACGCGAGCCGGCCGGCGTCGTCGGGGGGCGATGCGCGGCACGGTGGGGTCCCCCTTGCTCCACGGGAGCGCGGGGCGGGTCTCGCTTCGGGGCGCGAGGCTCAGGCGGGGGCCCTCAGCGGTCACACATTCGACACATGCAACGAGCACCGGGCGTCAGGTACGCCTCGGTCGCAGGGGTGCGGTTGCTCGTCGTGGTCATGGCGGCAAGTAAACCAGACAGCGGGACGGCCCGATCAAGCCAGTCCGGATGGCGGACATGCCTGACCAACCCGTGGACAGCGCCTCATGGCGCGAGGGTGATCTCCACCGATCCGTCCACGGCCTGCGCGGATACCTCCGCGAGCGTGCTGACGACGGCGTCCGCCGACAGCTCTTCCGCCCGGTGGGTTGTGGTCAACGCCACGGTCACCATCCCGGCCGCGCGGCCCGCCGCGAGTCCCGCCGGTGCGTCCTCGAAGACCACACAGCGGGCCGGGTCCACCCCCAGCCGCTCGGCGGCGAGCAGGAAGGGCTCCGGGTCCGGCTTACCCCTGTTGATGTCATCGGCGGCTATCAGCATCTTGGTACGGATCCCGGCCTCGCCGAGACGGGCCTCGGCCAGCCGGCGGGTGGCGGAGGTCACCACGGCCCACCGCTCGGTGGGCAGGCTCTCCAGCAGGGCGAGCGTGCCGGGCAGTGCCACGACTCCCCCGGCGACGTCCTCGACCTCCAGGTGCTCGATCCGGGCCACCGCCTCGGGAACCCGGTCCGCGGGCAGCAGATCGGCGACGATCTCCGCCGCCGGGCGCCCGTGCAGCTGGACCCGGGCGAAGTCCTGCTCGGTGATGCCGTACTCCTTCGCCCACCGGGTCCAGCAGCGATAGACGGACTCCAGGGAGGAGATCAGGGTGCCGTCGTTGTCGAAAAGGAGCGCATCAGCGGTGATCTTCATGCTTCACGAGCCTACGTGCCACGGCGGGGCCGGACGCGGCCGCCCGTCCGCCGCCGATTAGCATCGCCCCATGCCCCACAACTCCACGGCGCGCAGCCACGTGGCCCGGAGGTCCCGGTGATCGACGCGCTGACGATCACGGTCGCGGTGACCGCTCTCGCCCTCGCCGCCTGGTGCGGCTTCGCCGCGTTCCGCGACCAGCCCACCAAGGACTGGCACTTCATCGGCATGGCCCTGGTGTCGGTGCTCGGCCTGGTCCAACTGGTCATCGCCTTCGTGCAGTTGGCGCGCGGATCCTCACCGGACAAGGGCACCGCGCTCTTTGTCTCGTATCTGCTCGGGGCGGCCGCCTGTGTCCCCGCGACCGGCTTCATGTCGCTCTCGGAGCGCACCCGCTGGGGTTCGGCCACCGCCGCAGCGGGCGCCGTGGTGCTGGCGGTACTGGAAGTGCGGCTGTTCGACATCTGGGGAGGCGGCAGTGCCTGAGACCACGGCAACCACGGCGGCGGACGGCACCACGGCCACCGCCCCGGCGAGGCGTTCCCTGGGCACCGGCCCCGGGCGCCTGCTGGTCACGCTCTACGGCGTCTTCACCGTCGCGGCGGCATCCCGCTCGCTCTACCAGCTGATCGCCCAGTTCGACCGGGCTCCGCTGGCGTACAGCCTCTCGGCGCTCTCCGCGGTCGTCTACGGGTTCATCACCTTCTCACTGGTGCGCGGTGGTGAGGGCGCCCGCCGCGCCGCGATCGCCTGCTGTGCGCTGGAGCTGCTCGGGGTGCTCGGCATCGGCACCTGGACGCTGCTCGACCGGTCCGCTTTCCCCGACGCCACGGTCTGGTCGGACTACGGCATGGGCTATCTCTTCATTCCGGTCATCCTGCCCGTCACCGGCCTGCTGTGGCTGCGCCGGGCCCGTACGGAGCAGTCCGCCGCCTAGCTGACGAGGGAAGGGGAGTACGGGCCCGCCACGCGGCCGGGCCCGTACTCCCCTTCTCATGCCTGGAGCGGCTTCACGCCTGGAGCGGCTTCACGCCTGGCGCGGCTTCACGCCTGGGCAGCGAACTCTCCCTGGCTCGGTCCGGAGGGCGTGCCCACCGCGGCGGCCTCCGCGCGGAGCTCCTTCTCCAGCGTCACCACGCTCAGCCGGGGAGTGAGCTGCTCGGTGCCCACGGGCGCATAGCCGCGGCTGCGGTACAGCCGCAGATTGCCCTCGCTGCGGTGGCCGGTGAACAGGCGGTAGCGCGTGGCCGACCGCTCGGCCGCCAGCCGCTCCTCGACGGCGTCGAGCAGCCGTCCTCCCAGGCCGTGCCGCTGCATCCGCGGGTGCACGATGAGCTTGGCTATCCGCGCGGTGCCGTCCTCGTCGACCGTGCCGCGTACGGACCCGACCACCTCCTCGCCGAGCCTGGCCACCATGACGCAGCCCTCGCCCAGTTCGGCGCGCAGCGCCTGCAGCGTCTGAGTCAGCGGCTCGATGCCGTAGTCGTCGTACAGCGCGGCTTCCTGCTGGTAGCAGAGGTATTGGAGTTTGAGGACCTGCTCGGCGTCCTGGTCGGTCGCCGCAGAGATGGTCACGCTCGTGCCCATGCGCGTATGCCTCCCCTATTCGGTTCGTTGGTCCGGGCGCCGAGGGTGAGAGGGGTGCGCCCGGAACGATGTGCCCTGACAGACGGCGCCGTGGGGTACCCGTCGCCGCCATGGCGTGGCTGACACTGCTTCTTCCGGGTTCCCCGGTAGGTGGCAGCGGCAATCTCCACCGCGAGCATTCTGCGCAGGCATATGGGGCAGACGGAACGGACCGGCACCGAGCTCTCCTGTGACATTCCCAACTCAGATGAGAGGGCAGGGGAGGGTGCCGGTCCGGACTCCGCCACGCGGCGGTCAACCGCACGGGCCGCTCAAGGCCGCTGCGGGTCAGCGCTTGCGGAACTCCGCGGCCGCCAGCAGCGCGGTGTCACAGTTGTCGGAGAACAGGCCGTCGATACCGGTGCCCAGAAGTGCCTTGAAGTAGGCCAGGGAGTCACCGTACGCGTTCGGGTCGGAGCCGCGGCGGAAGTTCACCGGCAGGAACGTGTTCTCGTTGCGGACCGTGTACGGGTGCAGCACCAGCCCGGCGGCGTGTGCGTCCTTGACGACGGAGGTGGGCTTGCCGAGCTTGCCGTCCTTGTCCCGCGGGATGATCACGGTCAGGTCCGGGCCGATGCCCTGGGCGAACCCGGCGAGCCACTTCAGACCCTCGGGCTTGATCAGATCGGCGACCTTGCGCGGGTCCCCTGCCTCGGTGAAGTCCCAGGGCCGGGTGTCGGGCGTGTCCAGAAGGACGATCTTGGGGCAGCCGACCAGCTTGTCCAGGCGCTGGAGGCTGCTGGGCTCGAAGGACTGCAGGAAGTTCGGGGAGTTCTTCTTGTGCCGGCCGTGCGCGCGCAGGGCCTTGGCCAGCCGTTCCTCCAGGCCGAGGCCGAGCTTGCGGAAGTAGGTGGGGTGCTTGGTCTCGATGTGCAGCCAGACGCGGCGGCCGCGCTTGCGGCCCTCGCGCTCGGCCCACTGCAGGACCTCCTCGAAGGTCGGCACCTCCCACACACCGTCGTAGAGGGTGTTGTGCTGGCGGGTGCCCGGTATGCGCTCCTTGGCGCGCAGGGTCTTGAGCTCCGCGAGCGTGAAGTCCTCGGTGAACCAGCCGGTCAGCTTTTGCCCGTCGACGGTCTTGGTGGTCTTGCGGTCCGCGAACTCGGGGTGCGCGGAGACATCGGTGGTGGCGGTGATGTCGTTCTCGTGACGGCAGACCAGATGCCCGTCCTTGGTGGGGACGAGGTCCTGCTCGATGACGTCCGCGCCCATGTCGAGAGCGAGTTGGTAGGAGCCGAAGGTGTGCTCGGGGCGGTAGCCGCTGGCGCCGCGGTGGCCGACGATCAGCGGCACCGGCAGCTCCTGGGGCGCGCCCTCGCGGGCACGGGCGCTCGCCTGGCCGGCTCCGCCGAATACCGCCGCTCCCGCGCCGAGGGCCGCGGCCCCCAGCACCGTCCGTCGTCCCGGCTGCTGCCACTTGTGCATGCGCACGCTCCTTGTCCGAGGTGTTTTCGTGTGTTCCAGGTGCTTCCGGGTGTTTTCCGGCGTGCGGTGAGGCGTGTTGCACACCGACCCACGGAACCGGGCTGATCGTAAGCACGGACGGGTCACGCCGGGGAGACGGCCACCAACATAGGGGGGAACATGGAGGTAACACACGTCAACTGTGGGTCAACTGTGCGTATCGACCTCGTGAACCCGATGTGCGAGCCGGAGTGACCCGCGAGTATTGTCCTGGGCTGCAGAGATCTGCGCCCGCTTGACGTTGACCAGTCGCGACCCGGAGGGCCCGTTGTCCCGCATTGTGCTGAAGGCGATTCTCGGATTCGTCATGCGTGTCCTGTACCGCCCGAAGGTCGAGGGCATGGAGCGCATTCCGGCGACCGGGCCGGTGATCCTGGCCGGCAATCACGTCACCTTCATCGACTCGCTGTTCCTGAGCCTGGTGGTCAAGCGCCCGGTGTACTTCATCGGCAAGGACGAGTACGTCACCGGCAAGGGCTTCAAGGGCCGGCTGATGGCCTGGTTCTTCACCAGCTCCGGCATGATCCCGGTGGACCGCGACGGCGGGCACGGCGGGGTCGCGGCGCTGATGACCGGCCGCCGGATCCTGGAGGAGGGCAGCGTCTTCGGTATCTACCCCGAGGGCACCCGCTCCCCCGACGGCCGTCTCTACCGCGGCCGTACGGGTATCGCCCGGCTCACCCTGATGACCGGCGCGCCCGTCGTCCCGTTCGCGATGATCGGCACCGACAAGGTGCAGCCCGGCGGCAAGGGCCGCCCGCACATCGCCCCGGTGACGGTCCGCTTCGGTGAGCCGCTGGACTTCTCCCGCTACGACGGCATGGACCGCGACCGCTATGTGCTGCGGGCGGTCACCGACGAGGTGATGAGCGACGTGATGGAGCTGTCCGGCCAGGAGTACGTCGACATCTACGCCACCAAGGCCAGGGCCGCCTGACCCGCCTCGCCCCGTCCGCCTCGCCCCGTCCGCCGGGCCCCGTCCGCTTCCCGGACGGGGCCCGTGGTGCGTGCGGTGCTCCCGCCTCGGGTCAGCAGGGGACCCGGAAGCCGCCGGGGGCGCGCTGGCCCTCGGCGCCGCCGGTCAGCGCCGTACGCAGCGCCGCCTCGGGCCGCGGTACCACGCTGCCGTCGGCCTGCAGCAGTTGCTGGCGCTGGGTGACGGTACCGGTGCGGGCGCCGGGCACCCCCGCGTTCTTGACCCGCACCCGGTTCAACGGTGCGGGCGTGAGCTGCTTCTTGGTGCGGACGAAGGAGATGAAGCTCTCGTAGTCGCGGGTGTGCCGGACCGGTGCGGTGAAGCCGGTGAAGGCGCTGAAGCCGTCCTGGTTGATGAGGGTGTACGAGGGGGCGGCGAGGCGGTAGCGGCGGCCGGTGTCGAGTGCGGTGCCGTCGATGAAGACGTCGTCGGGGTCGATCCGCCGGCCGACCGGCCCCGCGGCGTCGAAGGTGTAGCGGACGTTTGCGGAGACCGCCAGCGGTGAGAAGCCGAGGCCGCCGCCGGCGGTCGGCGCCCACTGTTCCTCCAGCGCGTCATGGATCTGCCGTCCGGTGACGGTGACGGTCAGGATCGGGTCGCCGAAGCCCACGGAGTTCCAGGCCTGCGCAAAGGTGACGGTGCCGTCGGTCTCCTGGTTGCGGATCAGATCGCCGGCGATCACCGCCTGGCCGACGCGCGGGGCGACCGCGATCACGGCGAGGTCCGCGGGGGTGTTGGGGTGGTCGGCGGGGTCGTCCATCGGACCGTGCGGCTGCCGGCCCGCCCACAGCGCCCAGTCCGCGACGAGGTTGCCCATGGTGGACTCCCCCAGCGCGTTGCGCCGCCGGGTGAAGGAGGCGGTCTGGGTGCCGATCTTGGTGCGGGCGCGCCGGGAGGCGTAGTCCGCCCAGTAGCCGGCGATCGAGCGCAGCTCGGGATCCGGCGTCACATCGCGGGTGTTGGGGTGGTTGGTGGAGGTGGTCAGGTCCCGGATCACCGCTCCGGTGTCCGGGTCGAGGCGCAGATTGATCTCGTTGATGATCTGCCCGTAGCAGCCGGCCTCGACGAAGGGGCGGGGGTCGCCGTTGGGGTCGGGCAGCATCATGGTGAAGGCCCGGTGCCAGTGGCCGGTGACGATGGCATCGATGTCGGGCGAGACACGCAGCGCCAGTTCGTAGGCGGGGCCCGAGGGGTTCTTGCCGCTGGAGAAGTCGCTGCCGGCCACCGCGCCGTCGTGCATGCTGAGCACGATCGCATGGACCCCGCGCTTCTTGAGCTCCGCGGCACAGCGGTTGGCGGTCTCCAGCTCGTCCAGGGTGCGCAGCCCCGGCTGGTAGGAGCCGGGGAACGACTCGGTGCCGATGGCGGTCAGATGGATGAAGCCGATCGCCAGCCGGCGGCCCCGGCCGGCGTCCACGTACTCGATGTTGTAGGGCGCCAGCACGGACTCTCCGGTCGCGTTCCACACCATGTTGGCGCTGTAGTAGGGGAACTGCGCGCCCTCGAAGCGGCGCCCGGTGGAGTCCTTGAAGTCGTCGTCCCGTCCGACGACCGGGAAGTCGTCGCCTTCCGCCATGTGCGAGGTCAGGAAGGCCGCCGACTTGTCGAACTCGTGGTTGCCTGCCGAGGCGAAGTCCAGACCCATGGCGTTGAGCGCCTCGATGGTGGGCTCGTCGGCGAAGGAGGAGGCGTCGAACTCCCAGCCGGAGAAGAGGTCGCCGGGGGCGAAGAAGAGCGAGTTGCTGCGGCCGTCCCTCAGCCGCTCCAGGTGGGCGGCCATATAGGCCACGCCGCCCACGGTGTACGTCTTTCCGCCGGCGCCGGTGATGAGGGAGTTGGCGCCCGGGGCGCCCTGCAGATAGCCGTGCAGATCGGTGATGTTGAGGAGCTGGACGTCGACGTATTCGTCGGCGGTGGCCGCGTCGCGGGCGTGGCCGGTGGCGTAGGCGTTGCTGCCGATGGCGCTCGCGGTGGCCAGGGCCCCCGCTGCGGTGAAGAAGGAGCGTCGTCCGATGTCGCGCACTGCGTCACTCTCCTGAGCGAGCCGTCCGTAGGGGGACGACGGGAGAGTCAAACAAGCCGCGCCGGACGGCCGGTCACCAGCACACATACCGGGCGTGAACGGGCGAGGGACAGTCGCCCCCAGGGCGTGTCCCGTGGATCATGGCCGGTGCACGGCGCCGTGATCCACAGGACACGCCCTGAGGCGCGGTGGGTGCCCGCCGTCCGGCGGATCGGCCGACGGTGTCTGCCCGGTCTCGTGGGCCCACGAGACCGGCAGACCGGCAGACCGGCAGACCGGGCAGAAACCCCCTAGCTGTTCGCCAGCTCCTGGTCACGGAGCAGGAACCAGGCGGCCACCGCGGCGGACAGCAGGACCGCCGCGCCCACCGCGGCCGCGGCGTCCACCCCCGCGACGAACGAGTGCTGTGCGGCCTTCACCAGTGCCGCGGCCTGGTCGGCGGGGAGATGGCGGGCCGCCTCGAAGGCGCCGCCGAGCGATTCGCGGGCGGCGTCCGCGGCCGGTGCCGGGACCCCGGGCGGGGCGGCGAAGCCCCGGTAGATACCGGTCACGATGGAACCCAGCAGCGCGATGCCGAGCGCGGCGCCCAGTTCGTAGGCCGTCTCGGAGACCGCGGAGGCGGCGCCCGCCTCCTCCTTGGGGACGCTGGAGAGGATCACATCGGCGGTGACGGTGAACGAGAAACCGGCGCCGATGCCGACGACGAAGAGGATCAGGCACAGTGCGGCGGTGCCGGTGTCGCCGTGCAGGGTGGTGCAGCCGACGAGCGCCAGCCCGACCACGGCGAGGCCGCCGGCCACCACGATCCGTACGGACAGCCGACGGGCGACCCAGCCGGCGGCCAGACCGGCGCCCACCGCACCGATCGCGGCCGGAAGTTCGGTGAGCCCGGCGTTCAGCGGCGAGCGCAGCTGGACCATCTGGAGGAACTGGGAGAGGAAGAAGACCAGGCCGGACAGTCCGAGGATGGTCAGCAGGTCGGCCAGCACCGCCCCGGAGAACCCGCGGTGGTGAAAGAGCTTCATGTTCAGCAGCGGCGAAGGGAGGGTGAGCTGCCGCCGGACGAACACGAGCAGGGCGAGCACGCCGATGACGGCGGCCAGCGCGATGTCCCAGCGGTAGCCCTCGACCGCCGCTTCCTTGATGGCGTAGACGACGGCGACGATGCCCACCAGGGCCAGCAGGACGCTGAGGATGTCCCACGGACCGGGATCCGGATTACGCGACTCCGGGATGACCCTGGCGCCGACGGCCACCAGCAGCGCCATCACCGGCAGGTTGATCAGGAAGACCGAACCCCACCAGAAGTGCCCGAGCAGAAAACCACCGAGGACCGGCCCCACCGCCATACCGGCCGAGGCCATCGCGCCCCAGATGCCGATGGCCAGGCTGCGTTCCTTGGGGTCGTGGAAGAGGTTGCGGATGAGCGCCAGGGTGGCCGGCATCAGCGTGGCACCGGCCACGCCCTGCAGCGCACGGGCGACGATCATCATCTCCGGGGTGCTGGCGTACGCGGCGAGCACCGACATGGCACCGAAGCCGACCGAGCCGATCAGCAGCAGCTTCTTCCGGCCGATGCGGTCGCCGAGGCTGCCCATGGAGACCAGCAGGCCGGCGATGACGAAGGAGTAGATGTCACCGATCCACAGCAGCTGTGTCCCGGACGGCTTGAGGTCTTCGCTGAGGAAGGGGGTGGCGAGTCCGAGAACCGTGGCGTCGACGCCGACCAGCAGGACGGCGAGGACGAGGACGGCGAGCGCGAGCCAGCGTCCCGGCCGCGGCTGGTCGTCCACATGAGCCGAACCGGCCGGTTCTGACGCTATGGTCTCGGTCATTTCTCCATGCTCCGTCGGATGCCGCCGAGCAGCAGCTCGGCGATCGAGTGGTTGAGGTCATTGCGGGCGACGCGCCCTTCGTACACGGCCCAGGCGCCGGCGCCGATCAGGCCGTAGAGGGCCTCGGTGAGCCAGGCGGCGCTCAGATCGATGCGAAAGTCGCCCTCTTCCTGGCCGCGGCGGAAGAGGGCGGCGATACGGGCGTCCAGCTCCGCCCAGCCGGCGTTGATCTCGCCGTCCTCGAAGAGCTGGTTCTCGGTGAAGAGGAAGGCCAGGACGGCGGCGACCGGTTCGGCCTCGGCGATCAGCCGGCGCAGCGCCTCGGCGGCGTCCCCCTCCTCCAGCCGCGCCGCGTCCATCGCCTGCGCGAACTGCGCGATCCCGTGCTCCTCCAGCGCCCTGATCAGTGCGTCCCGTCCGGCAAAGTGCCGGTGCAGCGTCGCGCGGCTGATGCCCGCGGCGCGGGCGATCTCGTCCATCGGTGTCGACGCCCGGCGCGTGAGCAACGCGGCGGCTTCCTTGAGTACCCGTTCACGATCCACAGCCATGAGACACACAATAGCTGAATGAGACATTGATGTCTCACGTGACCCTCGCGACACGCACGACGGCGGCCCGCCCCCGGTCTCTCCCGGGGGCGGGCCGCCGTCACACACTCCTGCGGCTAGGGGCGTCTCCCCCTAGGGCAGCTCGGTGGCCTTCTTGGCCACCGCCCACTCCTGCTGCTTCACCAGATCGGCCCGCACCTCGGCGAGCTGGACCGCCACCGCGGAGGGCGCGGTGCCACCCCGGCCGCTGCGCGAGGCGAGCGCGCCGGGGACGTTGAGGACGCTGCGGACCTCGGGGGTCAGATGCGGTGAGATCTTGGCGAACTGCTCGTCGGTGAGCTGGTCCAGCTCGATTCCGTGCGCCTCGCACTCCTTGACGCACTCACCGGCGACCTCGTGCGCCACCCGGAACGGCACGCCCTGCTTGACCAGCCACTCCGCGATGTCGGTGGCCAGCGAGAAGCCGGCCGGGGCCAGCTCTTCCATGCGCTCACGGTTGACGGTCAGCGTGGCCATCATGCCGGTGAACGCCGGGAGCAGCACCTCCAGTTGGTCACAGGAGTCGAAGACCGGCTCCTTGTCCTCCTGGAGGTCGCGGTTGTAGGCGAGCGGCAGCGCCTTGAGCGTCGCCAGCAGACCGGTCAGATTGCCGATGAGACGCCCCGACTTGCCCCGCGCCAGTTCCGCGATGTCCGGGTTCTTCTTCTGCGGCATGATCGACGAGCCGGTCGAGAAGGCGTCGTGGAGCGTGACGAAGGAGAACTCCTTCGTGTTCCAGAGGATGATTTCCTCGGCGATCCGGGAGAGGTTCACCCCGATCATCGCCGTGATGAAGGCGAACTCCGCGACGAAGTCACGGGAGGCCGTGCCGTCGATGGAGTTGCCTGCCGAGCCGTGCTCGAAGCCGAGGTCCGCGGCGACCGCCTCCGGGTCGAGGCCGAGCGAGGAGCCGGCCAGCGCACCCGAGCCGTACGGGGAGACGGCGGTGCGGTCGTCCCACTGCCGCAGCCGCTCCGCGTCCCGGGACAGCGACTGCACATGCGCCAGCACATGGTGGGCGAAGAGCACCGGCTGGGCGTGCTGGAGGTGGGTGCGGCCGGGCATCGCCACGTCCGGGTGGGCCTCGGCGAGGGAGACCAGCGCCTCCTGGAGGTCGGCGATCAGCCCGCCGACGATCCGGGCGTGGTCCCGCAGGTACATCCGGAAGAGCGTGGCGACCTGGTCGTTGCGCGACCGGCCGGCCCGCAGCTTGCCGCCGAGGTCCGGGCCGAGCTGCTCCAGCAGCCCGCGCTCCAGAGCGGTGTGCACGTCCTCGTCGGCGATGGTGCCGGTGAACGAGCCGTCGGCGACGTCCGAGGCGAGCCGGTCGAGGCCGGCGAGCATGCGGGTCAGCTCGTCCTCGGTGAGCAGCCCGGCCTTGTGGAGCACCCGGGCGTGCGCACGGGAACCGGCGATGTCGTACGGGGCCAGCCGCCAGTCGAAGTGGACGGACGCCGACAGTTGGGCGAGCGCCTCGGCCGGTCCATCGGCGAAACGGCCGCCCCAGAGCCGGACGTCACCGCTGTTGCTGCTCACTGCTGCTCCTCAAGGCTGCTTCGGATACGCGACCTCCCCCTGAGTCCCGGGGACCAGGGGGTACCCCCGCCGCGAGGGCGGGGAGGCGGGCCGTCGTACGGACGTAACGAGACGGGCTCAGGCCAGGTCGCGCTTGGCCGCGATCTTGCTCGACATGCCGAAGAGCTCGATGAAGCCCTTCGAGAGCGACTGGTCGAAGGTGTCGCCGGTGTCGTACGTCGCGAGGTTGAAGTCGTAGAGCGACTGGTCGGACTTCCGGCCGGTGACCACCGCGCGGCCGCCGTGCAGGGTCATCCGGATGTCGCCGCTGACCTGCTGGTTGGCCTCGTTGATGAAGCCTTCCAGGGCGCGCTTGAGCGGCGAGAACCACAGGCCGTCGTAGACCAGCTCGCCCCAGCGCTGCTCGACCTGCCGCTTGTAGCGGGCCAGTTCGCGCTCGACGGTGACGTTCTCCAGCTCCTGGTGCGCGGTGATCAGCGCGATGGCGCCGGGCGCCTCGTACACCTCGCGGGACTTGATGCCGACCAGCCGGTCCTCGACCATGTCGATCCGGCCGATGCCCTGGGCGCCGGCCCGCTCGTTGAGCTGCTGGATGGCCTGCAGGACGGTGACGGGCTTGCCGTCGAGGGCGACCGGGACGCCCTCCTTGAAGGAGATGACGACCTCGTCGGCCTCCCGCTGGGTGGCCGGGTTCTCGGTGTACTCGTACACGTCCTCGATCGGCGCGTTCCAGATGTCCTCCAGGAAGCCGGTCTCCACGGCCCGCCCGAAGACGTTCTGGTCGATGGAGTACGGCGACTTCTTGGTGGTCGCGATCGGGAGGTTCTTCTCCTCGCAGAACGCGATCGCCTTGTCCCGGGTCATCGCGTAGTCACGGACCGGGGCGATGCACTTCAGGTCGGGGGCGAGGGAGGAGATACCGGCCTCGAAGCGGACCTGGTCGTTGCCCTTGCCGGTGCAGCCGTGGGCGACGGTGGTGGCACCGTGCTTCTTGGCGGCGGCCACCAGGTGCTTGACGATGGTCGGCCGCGAAAGCGCGGAGACCAGCGGGTAGCGGTCCATGTACAGGGCATTGGCCTTGATCGCCGGGAGGCAGTACTCGTCGGCGAACTCGTCCTTGGCGTCCGCGACCTCGGCCTCGACCGCGCCGCAGTCGAGCGCACGCTTACGGATGACGTCCAGGTCCTCGCCGCCCTGGCCGACGTCCACGGCAACGGCGATGACCTCGGCGCCCGTCTCCTCGGCGATCCAGCCGATACAGACAGAGGTGTCCAGGCCGCCCGAGTAGGCGAGTACGACGCGCTCGGTCACGGGTTTCTCCTTACGGTGCATACGCTGATGGGTATAAGTATGCACTCCACCGTATGTTTCGTCAACGGGAAGATGAACATGCAGGTCAACGGGCGGGTCGCCGGCGCAGCGCGGACCTCAGAGCCCCTTCTGAAGCACCTCGACCAGGACGTTCACATGGCTCACCGACACGTCCTTCGTCGCCGTCAGCAGCGTCAGCGGCCCCTGCGCGGCCCGCTCCCGCAGCCCCTCCAACGCCGGCTGCACCGCCTCCCGCGCCAGCTCCTGGCGATACCGCTCGGCGAACTCCGCGAACCGCGGTCCCTCGTGATGAAACCAGCGGCGCAGCTCGGACGAGGGCGCCACGTCCTTGCACCACTCGGTGAGCTGCGCGTCCGTCTTGGACAGCCCGCGCGGCCACAGCCGGTCGACCAGCACCCGCGCCCCGTCCGCCGGCTCCGGCGCCTCATAGACCCGGCGCACCCGGAGGGCATCCGCGGGGAATTTTTCACCCATACCCCATCGAAACACGACCACGGGAGCCTCGCCGGGAGGCCGGGAAGCGCCGCCTGCGGGCCCCGCTTTGGATTCATGGCCCCGGACAGGGTATTTTTCTTCTGCACGCCCCGGCCGGGAGTCCTCCGGTCGGCACGAGCACCGGGACGTGGCGCAGCTTGGTAGCGCACTTGACTGGGGGTCAAGGGGTCGCAGGTTCAAATCCTGTCGTCCCGACGGTGCAGTAAGGGCTTGGAGCCCAGGTCAGGGCCTTGTTCCCGCTTCGGCGGAAACAAGGCCCTTGATCATTTTCGGCAGGTGCCTTACGCGCGGGGCGGGTGCCTTACCCACACGGCGGGCCTTTACGCGCGGGGATCCGCGTAGTAGTCGGCCAGCATCTCCGAGGGCCAGGCGGGCTCGCGCACGTCGCCCTGCGGTCCCATCACGCTGAACCACGGCTTGATGTCCAGCACCGGTGTGCCGTCCACGGCATCCAGCGCTTCCACGTGCAGATCCAGGCCGTCGACCGCGACCAGGCGGCACCGCGAGACGCCCAGCCGGTTCACCCGGCGCATATTGCGGTGGGCGAAGGAGCCGCCGGCCGGCCAGTCGGGATTGCCGCGGGGGTGCCGGGCTTCGGGGGGCAGATCGGTGGGGTCGGTCAGATGGAAGCAGAAGACGACCTCTAGGTGGGAGAAGGCCTCCAGACCGACGACCGACTCCTTGGTGAACTGCGCCGGGTCGATACGGATGACGGAGCGGGTGCCGCCCCAGTAGTCGTCCGTCGGCTCGACGCGCCCACCCACCACATGGGCGACGGGCACGACCGTGAACTCTTCTGCCATGGGGCACAACTCCTCGGGGAGGGGGACGGAAGTGAGGGGGACGGAAGTACGGAAGCAGGTGGGCGGGCGACTCTCCGCGGACGCCCCCGGGTCACGGGAGCGGCAGTCCCACCAGCATCAACGCAAACACCGGGGAGTCGGGGAAGGGCTGGCGCTCGCCCACCTTCTGGTACCCCCAGGACTCGTACAGAGCCTGGACCTTGGGGTGCGTCACGTCCACCAGCAGCGCCGCGAGGTCCGCCTCCCTGGCGTCCATCAACGCCCTATGCAGCCGCTCGGACGTGCCTGTCTTCCGCCACCGCTCGCGCACCATCAGTTCCGAGAAATGGAACGTGCGGCTCTTCTCCGGCGCCGGGTCCAGATGCTCACGCCACCATTCGCGGCCCTCGGTTCCGGGGGCACCGTAGGCGAAGCCCACCGCCTCGTCGCCGTCGTACGCGATCACACAGGAGAACTCGGGGTGTCCGCCCCAGTGGTCGACGAACCAGGGGAACTTCTGCCGGAACTCGTCGTCCGACATCTGGTCGGCGTGCACGTCTGCGTGCACGTCGAGCAGCGTCTGCCGGATCTCCGGCAGGTCGCCGTGGCTGTAGTGGCGCAGTTCCAAAGCGGAGGTCATCAGGTGTGGCTCCATTCTGATCGGTAGCGGTCCTTCCACTCGCGCGCGATGCTTGAGTCCGGCGCGAGGGTGGTCAAGTCGCGGTAGAAGTCCCCTAGGTAGCAGCGCATCCGGCCCGGCAGGGGATCGCCATCCATCAGCACGAACACCCGCTCCGCCGTGGCGCACGCCTGCTCCTCGTCCCGTTGGTGAAGCTGCGCGAGAGCAAGCCGGAGCGAGGCCAGAGCGCGGTTCCGGCGGAACTGCTGTGGGATGGCCGCCAGGGCACGGTGTGACGCCGCCTCGGCCACTGCGGCGTCCCCGAGGTGATCCCGGACAATGGAAGTGATGGCCATCAACTCGGCCGGACCGTAGAAGGCCACCCAGGACGGCCGGGGCTCGTCCGTGGACGCGTTTGCCAGCGCCTCTTCCGCGCACCCCAGGGACCGCAGGGCGCCCCGCCGATCCCCGACGCTTGAGTGCCCGATCGCCGTGCGCGCGTGGGCCAGGGACGCGAACAGCGGGTCGCGGCGCGTGACGGCGGTCGCCTGCGCAGCCCGGCCCGCGTCCACGGCCTGCGAGAATTCCCCGCGATGGACCGCCAGCATGGCATGCGAGTTCCACACGCGCAGTTCCGCCAACGGGTCATTCCCCATACCCGCCAGATACAGCGCCCGGTTGAGGTGAGCTTGCGCACGGTCGCTCTGACGATCATCCACGGCCGACCAAGCCGCCGACGCCGTGTAGTTCGCAGCCACACTGAAGAGCCGCTGCCGGATGCGCTGGGACGCCGCCCGCTTCTGCAACTCCAGCGCTTCGGCGGCACCCGCCAAGGCGGCCCGCTCCAGGGCCTCGTGCCCGCCTTTGGCGGCGTCCAGGGCGGTAAGGGCGTCCAGGCCGCTGCGGAGGCGGATCACCTCGGAGGTGCCGACGGCATACGGCCGGGCGGCTACCAGGGGTACGACGGCGGCCGTTGTTCCGGCGGCGGTGGTGAGGAAGTGCCTGCGACGCACGGGATCCTCCGTCCTGTGGGGGCCACGTCTGCCCGCCGGAGGCGCAAAGCCCAACTCCTCGGCGGTACATCCGAATACTGCTTCCAAGGCTTCCCGCTGCCGAGGGTGCGGCCACCGCGTCTTTCCGGTCAGCCAGTGGCGCACGGTGCGGTCGCTGACGGTGCCCGCCCGGCCGAGCGACCGCAGGTAGTCGTTCACCGCATCGGCCAACTCGGCCTGGGTGAGGCCCGCTTCTCCGAGGGCGTCGGCAAGACTCTCGTTCGCCTTCACCCCTGCACGGTATCCAGATCGCGCGCGCCGCCATCCCGGACGGCGGCGAAATTTCCGGTCCGCCGCACGGCACGCGGCAGCGGAATTTCCGTACGGCATATGACAGCCCGTCGTTGGATGCATACAGGGCGTCGCCGACCTGGACGGTACGGCGGCGCCAAGGAGAGAAGCCCGCCTTCGCCCCCACTTCGGGGCAGCGGGCCGCACCTCACCGCCCACCACCGACGAGGTCCCGATGACCATGACCGCATCCCGCCCCACCGGACACCCCGGATACAGCGAAACGCTGCCGCGCAGACCCGAGAGCGTGGCCACCGCCCGCCGCCTGGTGCGGACCGCGCTGGCGGCCTGGGACCTGGAGGAACTGGCCGACGACGGAGCGTTGGTGGTCTCCGAGTTGGTGACCAATGCCGTGCAGCACGCGCGGAGCGAGGTGATCCGGTTGGCCGTCAGCCGCCCCGGCCCGGCAACGGTGCGGATCGGAGTGGTGGACAAGTCAAAGGCCCCTCCGCGGCACCGCCCGCCGGGGAACGAGGACGACAGCGGGCGGGGCCTCGTGCTGGTGGCCGGACTGACGGCCGCCTGGGGTACCGACCGGCTCCCCTGGGGCAAGCGGGTCTGGGGCGAACTGCACGGGAAGGACGGCCGGTGAAGGGTGCGGACAAGCCCTGGGTGGGCGATCTGGTGCACGACGAGGGGACCGGCCGGACCGGCATCGTCAGCGATGTACGCGAGGGCGTCTATGTGCTGCGTCCGGACAACGGGCCGGGCCACTGGCTCTGCGACGTCCCCGGCCGGCTGACGGTGGTCGTTCCCCGTGAGGAGCGGCGTGACGGCTGAGGTGAGGTGCGGTGCGGTGCGACGCCGTGCCGCCCCGGCGGGTGAAGGTCCGCGCGGGGCGGCCGGGTTCGCGGCCGCGGGGGCTACGGCACCGGCGGGACCGGGGCCGAGACGTCCCGCTGGTGCGGTATCGCGATCTCCTCCGGCTTCTGCAGGGCCACGGTCCGGGCCGGGGAGGGGATCCGGATGCCCTCGGCCCGGTAACGCTGGTGCAGCCGCTTGATGAACTCGTGCTTGATCCGGTACTGGTCGCTGAACTCGCCGACCCCCAGGATCACCGTGAAGCTGATCCTGGAGTCGCCGAAGGTGTGGAAGCGGACGGCCGGTTCGTGGTCGGGGTCGCCGCCGTCGACGTCCTTCATCACGCTCTCGACGACCTCGGTGGTGACCCGTTCGACATGGCCGAGGTCGCTGTCGTAGCCGACGCCCACCTGCACCAGGATCGTCAGCTTCTGTTCCGGACGGGTGAAGTTGGTCATGTTGGTGCCGGCCAGCTGGGCGTTGGAGATGATCACCAGGTTGTTGGAGAGCTGGCGCACCACGGTGTTACGCCAGTTGACGTCGACGACATAGCCCTCCTCGCCGCTGCTGAGCCGGATGTAGTCACCGGGCTGCACGGTCTTCGAAGCGAGGATGTGCACGCCCGCGAAGAGGTTGGCGAGGGTGTCCTGAAGGGCCAGGGCGACGGCGAGGCCACCCACGCCCAGAGCGGTGAGCAGCGGGGCGATGGAGATGCCCAGGGTCTGCAGGACGACGAGGAAACCCATCGCCAGGACGATGATGCGGGTGATGTTGGCGAAGATGGTCGCCGATCCGGCCACCCCGGAGCGGGACTGCGCGAGGGACTTCACCACTCCGGTGATCACCCGGGCCGCGGTGAGCGTGACGACCAGGATGAGCAGCACGGTCAGTGTCCGGTTGACGGTGTGTCCGACCGCCTCCGTCAGCGGCAGCGCCGCGGCCGCCGCCGCCAGACCGCCGGTGACCGCCGCCCAGGGCACCACTGCCCGCAGCGCGTCGACGAGGATGTCGTCCCCGCTCCACCGGGTTTTGAGGGCGTGTTTGCCCAGCCACCGCAGGGCGACCCGCAGCAGCAGGCCCGCCACGATGCCGGCCGCCAGCGCGGCCCCGGCCACGATCAGATCGTGCAGTGTCACAGCGCGGTTCACCGGCCGGATCCCCCTGCGGCCGGAAGGAGCGGCCTTGCTATCAGCCGGATGTGATGTCTCGTCACCATGCCACCTGCTCGTCTCTAGGGCTGCGAAGGCGCCGGGACATCCGCGGACGTCCCGGCGCGAACTGCCATCCTGCCGTATGGGGTTCGGCAGGCAACGGGTGGCTCGGGTGTGCGATGGTGCACGGTGCCGCACGGCCGCCGCGGGGGCGAGGCGGCTCGCTCCCCGGGGTGACGAGAGGCGCGGGGAGCGGCGCGGGCGGTGTCAGTGCGCCTTTTGCGCCAGGCGCAGCAGATGGTCGGCGAGGGCCTGGCCGCCGGCCGGGTCGCGGCTGATGAGCATCAGGGTGTCGTCGCCCGCGATGGTGCCGAGGATGTCGTGGAGTTCGGCCTGGTCGATGGCCGAGGCCAGGAACTGGGCGGCGCCCGGCGGGGTGCGCAGGACCACGAGGTTGGCGGAGGCCTCGGCGGAGATGAGGAGTTCGCCGGAGAGGCGGCGCATCCGCTCCTCCTTTGCCGACCCGCCCAGCGGCGCCCGCGGCTTGCGGTCGCCGCCCTCGCTGGGCACCGCGTAGATCAGCTCGCCGCCGGTGTTGCGGATCTTCACCGCGCCCAGCTCGTCCAGATCGCGGGAGAGCGTCGCCTGGGTGACGGACAGGCCGTCGTCGGCGAGCAGCTTGGCGAGCTGGCTCTGGGAGCGGACCGGCAGCCGGTTGAGGATGTCCACGATCCGGCGGTGGCGGGCGGTGCGGGTCTGCGGCACGGCCTGGCCGCCGTTCTGCGCCTCGTTGTCCTGCGCCTCGTTGTCCTGCGCCTCGTTGTCCTGCAGCTCGTTGGCCTGCGGCTCGGTCATCGTTGTCGTCAGTCTCCGGCTCGTTGTTCCCCGTCGGCCCCTTGGCGGACCGTGTTCAGGACGCCGGGGAGCTTGTGGAGGAACACTTCCGCTTCGTCGTCGGAGACGATCAGCGGCGGGGCGAGCCGGATGACATCCGGCGCGACCGCGTTCACCAGGAGGCCCGCGTCCTGAGCCGCCTGCTGCACCTGTGGCGCGAGCGGCTCCGTCAAGACGATACCCAGGAGAAGGCCCGCACCGCGGACCTGGCCGACCAATGGGTGGCCCAGGGCCTCGGTCCCGTTCCTCAGCCGCTCACCGACCCGCTTGACGTTCTCCAGGACGCCGTCGGCCTCGATGGTGTCCAGGACGGCGAGGGCGCCGGCGCAGACGACCGGGTTGCCGCTGAAGGTCGAGCCGTGCGAACCGGGCGTGAGCAGCTCGGCGGCCGGGCCGAAGGCCAGCGTGGCACCGATCGGCAGACCGCCGCCCAGGCCCTTGGCGAGGGTGATGATGTCGGCCTCGACGCCCTGCGCCTGGGACTCCAGCCAGTGTCCGGTCCGGCCGATGCCGGTCTGGATCTCGTCCAGGACCAGCAGGGTGCCGGTGGCGGCGGTGATCTCGCGGGCGGCCTGGAGGTAGCCGGGCGGCGGGACGATGACGCCGCTCTCGCCCTGGACGGGCTCCAGGATGACGAAGGCGGTATCGGTGGTGACGGCGGCGCGGAGTGCCTCGACGTCCCCGTACGGGACGTAGTCGACGTCGCCGGGCAGCGGCGCGAACGGCGCCTGCTTGGCGGGCTGGCCGGTGAGGGCGAGGGCGCCCATGGTGCGGCCGTGGAAGCCGCCGGCCGTGGAGACCATGTGGCGGCGCCCGGTCAGCCGGCCGATCTTGAAGGCGGCTTCGTTGGCCTCGGCGCCGGAGTTGGAGAAGTAGACCCGGCCGGGCCGTCCGGCCAGTGTGAGCAGGCGCTCGGCGAGGGCCACGGTGGGCTCGGCGACGAAGAAGTTCGAGACATGACCGAGGGTGGCGACCTGGTCGGAGACGGCGCGGACCACCGCGGGGTGGGCATGGCCGAGGGCGTTGACCGCGATGCCGCCGAGGAAGTCGAGGTACTCCTTGCCGTCGGCGTCCCACACCTTGGCGCCCTCGCCCCGGACGAGGGGGAAACGGGGGGTGCCGAAGTTGTCCATCATGGCGCCCTGCCAGCGGCCGGCGAGGCCTGCGTTGGTCACCGGGCCGTGGCGGTGTGCCGCGTCGTTCATGTCGCCCCCTCGATCGTGTTCGCGTCCGGCACGACCATCGTGCCGATTCCTTCGTCGGTGAAGATCTCCAGCAGGATCGAGTGCTGGACCCGCCCGTCGATGACCCGGGCGGTGTGGACGCCGTTGCGGACGGCGTGCAGACAGCCCCGCATCTTGGGGACCATGCCGCTGGCCAGGTCGGGCAGCAGCTTCTCCAGTTCGGTGGCGGTGAGGCGGGAGATCACCTCGTCGCTCTGGGGCCAGTCCTCGTAGAGGCCCTCGACGTCGGTGAGCACCATCAGCGTCTCGGCGCCGAGGGCCGCGGCCAGCGCGGCCGCGGCGGTGTCGGCGTTGACGTTGAAGACTCCGGAGGCCCCTGAGGCCCCTGAGGCCGCGTCCTCCGCGTCGCTGCTGCGGGCGATCGAGGAGATGACGGGGATCCGGCCGTCGTCCAGGAGCGCGTGGACCGCACCGGGGTCGATGCCGGTGATCTCGCCGACCCGGCCGATGTCCACCCGCTCGCCGTCGATCTCGGCAAAGTGCTTGGTCGCGGTCATCAGATGGGCGTCCTCGCCGGTCATGCCGACGGCGAGCGGGCCGTGCTCGTTGAGCAGCCCCACCAGCTCGCGCTGCACCTGGCCGGCCAGCACCATCCGTACGACGTTCATCGCCTCGGGCGTGGTGACCCGCAGGCCGCCCTTGAACTCGGACTCCAGGCCGAGCAGGTCCAGCTGGGCGCTGATCTGCGGGCCGCCGCCGTGCACGACGACGGGGCGCAGTCCGGCGTGCCGAAGGAAGACCACGTCCTGGGCGAAGGCCCGCTTGAGCTCCTCGTCGATCATGGCGTTGCCGCCGAATTTGATGACGACGGTCTTGCCGTGGTGCCGGGTCAGCCAGGGCAGCGCCTCGATGAGGGTGCGGGCCTTGGGGAGCGCGGTGTGTTTGCGGGTGCTCATGTGCCGGCCTCGCTTCTGGGGGCGTGCCGGGAGCCCGGCACGCGCCGGTGATGGATGCGCTCGCTCATGAGGAGTACGCGCTGTTCTCGTGGACGTAGTCGGCGGTCAGGTCGTTGGCCCAGATGACCGCGGACGCGGTGCCGGCCGCGAGGTCGGCGGTGATACGTACCTCCCGGTAGCGCATGTCGACCAGGTCGCGGTCCTCGCCCACCGAGCCGTTCTTGCAGACCCAGACGTCGTTGATGGCGACATTGAGCTGGTCCGGCTCGAAGACGGCGGAGGTGGTGCCGATGGCGGAGAGCACCCGGCCCCAGTTGGGGTCCTCGCCGTGGATGGCGCACTTGAGGAGGTTGTTGCGGGCGATGGAGCGGCCGACCTCGACCGCGTCGTCCTCGTCGGCCGCCCCCACGACCTCGATCCGGATGTCCTTGCTGGCGCCCTCGGCGTCCCCGATCAGCTGCCGTGCCAGGTCGTCGCAGACCGTGCGCACCGCCTCGGCGAACGCGGCGGTGTCCGGTACGACGCCGGAGGCGCCCGAGGCGAGCAGCAGCACCGTGTCGTTGGTCGACATACAGCCGTCGGAGTCGACCCGGTCGAAGGTGGTGCGGGTCGCGGCCCGCAGCGCCGTGTCGAGGTCGGCGGCCGGCACATCGGCGTCGGTGGTCAGGACGACGAGCATGGTGGCCAGGCCCGGGGCGAGCATGCCGGCGCCCTTGGCCATCCCGCCGACGGTCCAGCCTCCCCCGGCCTCCGGACCGGTGGTGCCCCCGACGGTGACCTGGGAGGTCTTGTGCACACTGTCGGTGGTCTTGATGGCGATGGCGGCCTTCTCACCGCCGTGCTCGGTCAGTTCGGCCGCGGCGCGGTCGATTCCGGGCAGCAGCTTGTCCATCGGGAGCCGCAGGCCGATCAGTCCGGTGGAGGCGATCGCCACCTCACCGGCGTTGTGCCCGAGCGCCTCGGCGGCCTTCTCCGCGGTGGCATGGGTGTCCTGGAAGCCGAGCGGGCCCGTACAGGCGTTGGCGCCACCGGAGTTGAGGACGACGGCGGAGACCGTGCCGCCCTTGAGGACCTGCTCGGACCAGACGACCGGTGCGGCCTTGACGCGGTTGGAGGTGAAGACACCGGCGGCGGCCAGTCGCGGCCCGTTGTTCACCACGAGGGCGAGGTCCGGGTTGCCGTTCTCCTTGAGCCCGGCGGCGATGCCCGCCGCCGTGAACCCTTGTGCTGCCGTGACGCTCACTGCTTCTTCTCCTCCATCGCTTCGCCGGCCGCCCCGCCGGTCATGCTGTGCCCCGGGTCCGTCCGTCTCACGGAGCGACCCCGACCTTCGAAAGCCCGGTCTCCTCGGGGAGGCCCAGGGCGATGTTCATGCTCTGCACCGCGCCGCCCGCGGTCCCCTTGGTGAGGTTGTCGAGGGCGCTGATCGCGATGATCCGGCCGGCCGCCGCATCGAGCGTCACCTGGATCTGTGCGGTGTTGGAGCCGTACACGGCGGCGGTCGACGGCCACTGGCCCTCGGGCAGCAGCCGCACGAACGGCTCGTCGGCCAGCGCCTTCTGGTACGCGGCCCGTACGGCACCGGCGTCCACGCCGGGCTTCGCCTTCGCCGAGCAGGTGGCGAGGATGCCGCGCGACATGGGGGCCAGGGTCGGGGTGAAGGAGACACTGATCCGCTCACCGGCCACCGCGCTCAGGTTCTGGATCATCTCGGGGGTGTGCCGATGCCCGCCGCCGACGCCGTACGGGCTCATCGAGCCCATGACCTCGGAGCCCAGCAGATGCGGTTTGAGGGCCTTGCCGGCGCCGGAGGTGCCGGTGGCCGCGACGATCACGGCCTCGGGCTCGGCGAGCCGGTCCGCGTAGGCGGGGAACAGGGCGAGCGAGACGGCGGTGGGGTAGCAGCCCGGGACCGCGATACGCCGGGTCCCCTGGAGCGCGGCGCGGCCCCCGGGAAGCTCCGGGAGGCCGTACGGCCAGGTGCCCGCGTGGGCAGAGTCGTAGAACGCCTCCCAGTCGGCGGAGTCACCGAGCCGGAAGTCGGCGCCGCAGTCCACGACGAGCACCTCGGGCCCGAGCTCCTCGGCGACCGCGGCGGACTGGCCGTGCGGCAGCGCGAGAAAGACGACGTCGTGCCCGGCCAGCACCTCGGCGGAGGTCGGCTGGAGCTCCCGGTCGGCCAGCGGGGCCAGCTGCGGCTGCAGCCCGCCCAGGCGCTGCCCGGCGTTGGAGTGCCCGGTCAGCGCCCCGATCTCCACCTCCGGGTGCCCCAGGAGCAGGCGCAGCACTTCACCACCCGCATACCCGCTCGCCCCGGCCACTGCTGCTCGTACCGTCATGGACCTCTCCTCCTTGATGGCATGACTATACGGATAGCGGCAGTTTTATGCAATGGGGTGTGATCGAGGCCGCCCGGAGGAGTCTGACGTTGCGCTTCAGTTGCTTCACCTGTCCGCCAGGGCGTGCGAGATCTCGGCCTTGCGGGCCCTTCTCCTCGCGATGGAACGCGGACGGGTGGTCACCGGAACCGTTGCCGAGGTGCACACCTTCGGGATCTTCGTCCACATCGACGGCGAGCCCGAGGGCCTGCGCACCGGCTTCATCCGAGTGCCGGACCTGACATGGTCCCGGATCGACCACCCCTCCGACGCTGTCGAAGCCGGCCAGCGGATCACGGCGGAGGTGAGCGTCGCCGAGACGCGTTCCGGACAGGTCGCAGTCTCACTGAAGGCTCTGCAGGAAGATCCGCTCATCCGCTTCGCGGACCAGGTCGACCGGGTCGACCGGGTCGCCATAGGGTCGATCACGAAGATCATTCCCTTGGGTGTGTTCGTGCAGCTTGCTCCGGACGTTGAGGGGCGCCTTCACCTCTCAGAGCTGACCGACGAGCCAGTGGAAGACCCCGCCCAACTCGTCGGCGAAGGCGAGCTGATCACAGTGACGGTCGCCGAGGTCGATCTTCGGCATCACCGGGTGAGGCTATGCGCTGCCGATGGAGCGGGCAGCCACGCCGCGCCGCCCGAAGCTCCGGAGCGGCGGACGAGCGCCCGCACGAGCGGTCAAGCATCGGCCTTTGATCCGTTCCGTGCCCCAGGACATGAACCGAAGCACGAGGGTGGTCACCATCGCGCCCACGGATGGCCACCATCCTCGCCACGACGGCCGGCTTCCTGAACGTCGGCTCAGCGGGGCCCGCCGAACCAGCGGTCGAGCGCCGGTTCCAGGTCATCCGCGCCGGCCCAGCACACATAGCCGTCCGGCCGGATGAGCATCGGCTCGGTGTCGGCGCCCTGGCCCACCCGGTCCACCCGGTCCGACCAGGGGCCGGCGATCCTGGCGAACGTGTCGGCCGGGTCCAGCAGGATGCCGTGCCCGGACCGCAGCAGTTCGTGCACCCGGGCCGGGCCGAGGTCCAGGTCCGGTGCGGGCCGGCCGACGAGCGGATGGGTTTCGGTGCCCGGCATCGGGTAGCGGACGGCCATCCCGGACATCAGGTCGGCGAGATGGTGCTGAACGTCCGGGAGTTGGGCCATCGCCGTGAAGATCTCCCGGGCGGCCAGCACGTCCGGATCGCGGGTGCCGGCCCAGTCCATCAGCAGGCTCTGTGCCCGGACGTTGCGCAATACGGCGGCCCCGGCCGGATGCCGTTCCGCGTGATACGTGTCGAGCAGGTTCTTCGGTGCCCAGCCGTGCACGGCGGCGCCGAGCTTCCAACCGAGGTTGAGCGCGTCCTGCATCCCGGTGTTCATGCCCTGCGCGCCGAGCGGAAGGTGGACATGGGCGGCATCGCCCGCCAGGAACACCCGCCCGTGCCGGTACTGCTCGACCTGCCGTGACGCGTTGGTGATACGGCGGGCGTAGCGCAGTTCGAGCAGGTGCACCCGCGTTCCGAACACGGCGCTCAGGCCGTGACGGATTTCGTCCTCGGTGACCGGTATCTCCCTCGACAGTGACCGGCCCGGCCCCCCGAGGACCAGTCGGCGCAGCTGCCTGCCCTGCGGATCGGTGCCGAGCGGGAACAGGGCCACCCAGTGCCCGTCCTCGTTCCAGGTGTGCGACGTGGACGGATCGGCGCCGCCCAGCCGCACGTCGGCGGCGGTGATCGTCACCGTACCGGGCTGACCGGGGAATCCGGCCCGCAGTAGCGGCCGTACGGTGCTGTGGGCTCCGTCGGCGGCGACGAGGTAACGGGAACGGAGGGTGGCGCCGTTGGTGAAGGTCGTGGTGACCCCGTTGTGGTCCTGGGCGAGGCCGACCAGTTCGTGGTCCCTCCGGGCGTGGAGTCCGTGCGCGGCGAGGTGTTGCTCGAAGAATCCCTCGATCACCACCTGCGGCACGGACCGCCATGGCAGACGGTGCCGGTCGGAGTGGATCGGGAGTGGGATACCCGCGAAGTGGCCAGTGGTGACGGGATGATCTCCGGTGGCCAGCAAGGGCTCCAGCAGCCCTCGCTGGTCGAGCGCCTCCAGCGTGCGTGACTGCACGCCGCCTGCTTTGGACAGGTCGCTGCGCTGCGACAGCTTGTCGACCAGCACGGTCGACACCCCCGCTATCAGCAGCTCGTTGGCCAGCGTCATTCCGGTCGGGCCGGAGCCGACGATGAGCACCTCGGTGTCCATGAACTCTCCTCTGACTGTGTTGATCAGGACAGAAGCAACGCTCCGTCGGCCGAGCCGCCTGAGCCAGAAACCGGCTCGATTGCGCTGAGATCTGACACTGCCTAACCTCGGTTCGGTGGAATCCGACTACGACGAGCTGGATCGTCGGCTCGTGCACGCCCTGCAGATCGACGGCCGTGCCCCGTTCAGCACCATCGCCGAGGTTCTCGGGGTGTCGGATCGCACCATCGCCCGCCGGTACGCCCGGTTGCGGTCGGCCGGGGCGGTACGAGTGCTGGGCGGGGTCGACCCGACCGCGCTGGGCTCCATCCAGTGGTTCCTGCGGGTGCGATGTGCGCCCGCCGCGTCGCTCCCGATCGCCGAGGCCCTGGCCAGACGCCCCGACACCTCCTGGGTGAGCCTCAGCTCCGGCGGGACCGAGATCACCTGCGTGGTCCGTACCGAGAGCGAGGCGGACAGCGAGGCCCTGCTGCTGGCCAAACTCCCCCGCACCCCGCGGGTGGAGGGCGTGACCGCGCACTCCGTGCTGCACGCCTTCTACGGTGGTCCGGACAACCTGGTCGGAAAGCTCGGGTCGCTGGACGCGGAGGCGATCGAGCGACTGCGCCCGCCTCCGGTGCCGCATCGACGGGGACCGGTGCGGCTCGACGACGGTGACCGCAAGCTCCTCGCCCTGCTCGCCACCGACGGCCGGGCCGGGTTCGAACAGTTGGCCGCGGCCACCGGCTGGTCGCCGACGACGGTCCGGCGCCGGATGACGGAGCTGCGCGAACACGGCCTGCTCTATCTCGACATCGACGTCGACTGGCGCATGTTCGGCGTGAACGCCCGAACCCTGCTCTGGCTCTCGGTCGCCCCCGCGCACCTGGAGGAGGCCGGTCAGGCGCTGGCCGGACATCCGGAGATCGCGTTCGCCGCCGCCACGACCGGCCCGACCAACCTGTACGCGAGCGTGGTGTGCACGAACCAACGGGAGCTGTACCGGTACCTGACCACCCGGGTCGCGGCACTCCCAGCCATCACCCACCTCGAAACGGCACCAGTGATCAAGACCGTCAAGCAGGCAGCGAACCAGGCGTAGCAACCGGCCAGCCCCCTGTAGGACTCAAGGTATTTGAGACGGAATGGGGGGTTGGGGCCAAGAACAGGGTCACCCGCGATGCGTCTGCGGAGGGTGTCCTGGTCAGCGTGGAGGACGAAATGCCGTACCGGAATGGCATGTTGGGCGAGGCCCGTGCTGATCTCGCGCCAGTACTGCTCGACCAGGACAGCCATGGGAATCACCAGAGTGCCGCCGGTGTAGTCGAGTACGCGGCGGGCGGTCTCGACCACGAGCGGCCGCCACGGCGGCCAGTACTCGAAGTTGTCCGTCCTGGACAGCCCCGGCGTCATGTCCATGAGCGTCTCGCCGACCTTCTCGGCGTCGAACACCCGTGAATCCGGGATCAGCTGCAGCACGAGTGCACTGGTCGTCGTCTTGCCCGCGCCGTGGGTGCCGTTGAGACAAACGTTCACGGGACCCAACGGCAGCGCCGCGCGGCCGCGGGAACGGGCGTCATCGCCGAGGAGCTTGTCCGTCCACCGTTCACGGTCGGCACCGGCAACAAAAGGCAAAGGCAAGGAGATCAGCCACTCCTTGCCACTCTTAACTTATAGCGCACCGGGGGGCTTGCGGCAAGGCCCGGGGGGTGCCGCAGAATGTTCGGCCAAGGCCAGGACCTGCGGAAATGACAGATTCGCGAGGTGCGTGGGCCGCCGGACTGCGCAGAGTAGCCGGTCGACATCCCATCTCGTGGGAACGGGGCATTTTGATGATTGACGTGATCGTGGTCGGCGGCGGGCCGACCGGCTTGATGCTGGCCTGCGAGCTGCGGCTGCACGGCGTGCAGGTGGTCGTGCTGGAGAAGCTGACCGAGCCGACCGGGGAGTCCCGCGGGCAGGGGCTGCACGCGCGCAGCGTCGAGCTGATGGACCAGCGCGGCCTGCTGGACCGGTTCCTCGCGGTCAGTGAGAAGTTCCAGGCCGGCGGGCTCTTCGGCGGCATCATGAAGGCGTGGCCCGACCGGTTGGACACGGCTCACCCGTACGCCCTCGCCACCCCGCAGCCGGTCACCGAGCGGCTGCTCCACGAGCGCGCCGTCGAACTCGGTACCGAGATCCGGCGCGGCTGCGAAGTGGTCGGGCTGAGCCAGGACGAGGACGGGGTGACCGTCGAGCTGGCGAGTGGGGGCACCCCGGGCAATGGGGGCGTAGCCACCGGGACAGGGGGAGGCGCCCGCCTGCGCTCGCGCTACGTCGTCGGGTGCGACGGCGGCCGCAGTGCGGTGCGCAAGCTGCTCGGCGTCGGTTTCCCCGGTGAACCCGCCACGGTCGAGACGCTGCTGGGTGAAATGGAGGTGACCGAGGATCCGGCGACGATCGCCGCCGTCGTCGAGGAAGTCCGCAAGACCCAACTGCGGTTCGGCGTCAGCCCCGCCGAGGACGGGGTGTGCCGCGTCATCGTGCCCGCCGACGGGGTGGCCGAGGACCGTGCGACCGCGCCGACCCTGGAGGAGTTCACACAGCAGCTGCGGGCGACCGCGGGCACCGACTTCGGGGTGCACTCGCCGCGCTGGCTGTCCCGGTTCGGCGACGCCACCCGGCAGGCCGAGCGCTACCGGGTGGGCCGGGTCCTGCTGGCCGGCGATGCGGCGCACATCCACCCGCCGACCGGCGGGCAGGGGCTGAACCTCGGCGTGCAGGACGCGTTCAACCTCGGGTGGAAGCTGGCCGCCGAGGTCGGCGGCTGGGCGCCGGAGGGGCTGCTGGACAGCTACCACGCCGAACGGCACCCGGTGGGCGCCACCGTGCTGGACAACACCCGCGCACAGATGACACTGCTGGGGACCGATCCGGGTGCGACCGCGCTGCGGGGGCTGTTCTCGAAGCTGATGGACTTCGAGGAGGTGAACCGGTACGTGACCGGGATGATCACCGCGGTCGGGGTCCGCTACGACTTCGGCGAGGGCCACGAACTGCTCGGCCGGCGGCTGCGGGACGTGAAGCTGAAGCAGGGGCGCCTCTACGAGCTGATGCACGACGGCCGCGGGCTGCTGCTCGACCGGACCGGCCTGCTCTCGGTGGCGGGCTGGGCGGACCGGGTCGACCACGTCGTCGACGTCGGTACGGAACTGGACGTGCCCGCGGTGCTGTTGCGGCCGGACGGCCATGTGGCGTGGGTCGGTGACGATCAGCACGAACTGCTCGGCCGGCTGCCCCGGTGGTTCGGCGCTGCCGCCGGCTGAGCGAGCGGTTGGCCCGGAGAGCCGGGACCTGTCCCGGCCCCGCGCCGCATCACGGAGGCGCGCGCGTCAATGTCCTGTACAGATTCGCCACGCGACCGCCGGGACACTCGGCGGACAGCGGATATAACGCGGGAAGGAAAGAAAAGCCCGGTCTGTCGCCCAGCCTGCCGCTGACCGTCTTCGGCCTGCTCCTCGCCACAGGCGTGATCGCCCTTGCGGCATGGCTGGTGTCCTTGGCCTGGGGCCCGTTCACCTATCGCACGGCCCTGGCCGGCACTCCGGGCACCCTCACCGCGGCCCACTGCCACGTCACCGTCAGCGGAAAGTACAGCAGACGCGATTGCACCGGTACGTTCGTCGCCCGGAAGGGCACCTTCACCGATACCTCGGCACGCGCCTACGAGGTCGCGCGCATCGACAACAGCGCCATAAGGCTGCAGCGCCGGTCCGACGGCGGTTACACCCAGCCCCTTTCGTCGCGTGCCGCGATGGATCTCGCGGTCGTCTTCGGCATCGTGAGCGGCGCGGCGGCACTGTTGCTCTTCCTGTGTCTGATGCCACTGCGGGTCTCCTTCGGGAAGGGCGCACGGCTGGGCGCGAATCCGCAACCCTGGGGTGCACTGCTGTGGCTGCTCAGCAGACTGTCCGTGGGTGCGGCGGTCGCGGCAGCCGCCGCGCTCGTGATGATGGTCGTGCTTCCGTTCGCCGAGCGGTTCCTTTGACGTCGGTGCGCGGAGGGGTGGGCAGGCGAGGGCTGCGGGGTTCCATCGAGCCGCAAAGGCGGTCGGAGCAGGCGGTCAGGGAGAACGGTCCGGCAGGCCGACGGGGTGCCGGCCGCGCGACAGGGCGACCAGGACTTCCTGGGCGGCTCGCTCGCCGGAACGCACCGCTCCCTCCATCAGGCCGTGCATCAGCGTGGCCGACTCGGTACTGGCCCAGTGGATCCGTCCCACCGGCTCACGCAGCGCACTGCCGTAGTTGGTCAGGGTGCCCGGCGGGAAGTAGCCGATCATCCCGCCCAGCGACCACTGCTGGGAGGACCAGTCGGTCTCCAGATACTGGGCGGGGTGACGCGCCTCGGGTCCGAACCGCTCGGCCAGCGCGTCCAGCCAGATATCTCGCCGCCGGGCCGGGTCCAGGCGTCCCAGGCGCAGGGCTCCGGTGCTGAACGCGTAGCTGCTGAGCACTCCTGGTCCTCCCGACCGCGGCGTCTGGTCGATGGTGATCGGGACGGGCGACCGGGGTGCGAGTGTCTGTCCCGACAGGTGCTGCTCGCGCCAGAACGGCTGTGGGTACACCGTGTGCACCCGGATGATCGCCCCCGGCACCACGCGCTGCAGCAGATGGCTGTGGCGAGCGGGAAGCGGCGGATCGAAGGCGATCCGCCCCGCCAGCACCGGGGGCGTCGCCACGATCACCCGCTGCGCCCGCACGGTGAGCGGGGCGGAAACGACCTCGATGCCGGTGCCGTCGTGCGCGATCCGCTGAACGGGGCTGGACAGGTGCACCCTTGCCCCCAGGTGCGCGGCCATGCGCCTCGCTACTTCGGGGGCTCCGCCGTCCACGAGGTGCGATTCGGTTTTTCGGGTGTCGGTGTAGTAGCCGAAACCGCCGCCGCCCCGGGCCAGCGTGAGGGCGCCCAGCAGCGAGACCTCCGCCGGGTCGGCGCAGAACAGCAGGTTCATGGTCGATCTGAGCAGGGTGCGGGCGGTGGCCGAGGGCACATTGAGCGGGTCGGAGAGCCACTGCCCGAGGGTGCGGGCGTCCCACGCCCGGGCGCCCCGGGCAGACCACGGGGCATCCGCCGGGAGGCGCCGCGCCATCAGATGCAGCCGCGCCAGCGCCAGGCCGAGGGCGAGGAGTGTCCTGGGGCCGGTGGCGGGGAGGGCACCGTGGTACCGGTGGTTGACTCCGTCCAGGCGCAGGATGTGATCGCCCCGCTCGTACTGGCGGTACACCTCAAGTCCCAGTTCCCGGCAGAGCTGGAACATCCGGTCCTGCCCCTTGCCCAGCCAGGTGCCGCCGGCCGACACCACGGTCCCGTCGGGCAGCTCACGGTTCCACACCCGGCCGCCCACCCGGTCCCTTGCCTCGACCACCACCACTTCATGACCGGCTTGGACCAGTCGTCTCGCGGCTGCGAGTCCGGCGAACCCGGCGCCCACCACGCACACGTCTGCCTGCACCCGTTCCATGACCCACCTCCAGGCTCAGCCTCGCCCACCGGGCCGGGCTCCGCCCGGCGAGTGATCCATCGGGGCGCGACCGGTCCGGCCCGCTTCCGGCCCCCGGGCCGGGGCGGGGACTGGCCACCGGACCGAACTGATCGAGGCCTCGGCCGATTCGGACGCCTCGCCTTCACCGGGCCCCGGCGGCCACCCGCCCGCGTATCTCCTGGCGGGTGGCGGGCATGCGTCGGGCATGCGTCGGGCATGCCCTGATGCGGGCAGAGATAGCTCGGTTGCCGGATGACGCACCGTCCGGGCGGCGGAGCGTCTACCGGGCGGTGCGGTACCTATCGGGCGGTGGAGCGCCTACCGGGCGTGGAGCGTCTATCGGGCGGTGGAGCGCCCGGCGCGGATCACATGGCCGCTGAACGCATCGGCGTCGGCACCGGCGTCGGCACCGGCGCCGGGAGTGGGTTCGCCCAGGTATCGGGCGAGCAGTTCCGGCCCCGTGAGGTCGTCGATGTCGTCCAGCTTCATCGCGCGCAGCTCGTCGGCGATGCCGTCCGGGGTGAAGTGGCTCAGCCAGGGTTCGCCGAACTCCGCCACCCGCCGTGTGGAGGCCTCGTAGGCGGCGCGGAGCTCCGGCGCCATCGCCGAGGACGGTTCGGGGTAGTAGTCGAACACCACTTGTACGGGCGCGGTGTGGCCGGCCACGCAGCGCAGTGTGGTGAGGACGGCGTCCCGTGTCAGGTAGGGCGTGACCCCGAGCCAGATGAAGAACGCCGCTCGGGTGCGGTCCAGCCCGGCCGCGTCCAAGGCATCGGCGAGGGTGTCGCGTTCGAAGTCGATCGGGGCGAAGGCCAATGAGGGCGGGAGTGCGATCCCGGCCGCGGCCATCTGCTGCCGCTTCCACTCCTGGGTGTCCGGATGATCGGCCTCGAACACCGTCAGGCCGGCGTGGGGGTTGCGGTAGGCGAAGGTGTCCAGGCCGGCACCGAGGACCACGACCTGCCGGGTGCCGGCGGTCACGGCGGAGGCGAGCGAGTCCTCGGCGAAGCGGCTGCGCGCGGCGACGAACCGTATGTTGTGCCGGGCGATCGGGTCGTCGGGCGGTGGCAGCAACGCGTCGGGATCGAGGTGGAGGATCTTCGACGCCAGCGGGTCGGTGAAGAACCGCTGGGGATCGGCCTGGTGGCGCGCACGGGCGTGCGCTGCCATCATCGCGGTCCGGCTCGGCTGACCGGCTTCCATGTGTACCCCCAGAAACTTCCGACACAGGGACCTCGGGTATTTCGTGTGTGACGCCGGAAGTATTCCGCGTGTGACGCCGGTCCGTGCGGGATTCCCGATCTTCTCGCCCCGGAAAGAGCTGGTCAGCCCTCCGGGTGGCTCGCCGCCCAGCCGTGTTCGAGCAGGGCGAAGGCCTCTTCGGCGGCGCGGCGCGGGTCGGTGTGCCGCTGGATGAGCACGCGGGCCTCCAGTGCGAAACGGGCCAGGGCGGCGCAGGTGACGTCGCCTTCGGGGGCACCGCTCTCCTCGGTGATGGCCTGTGCCACGGCCGCTTCGTGGCGCATCCACATGCGGTGGGCGTAGTCCCGAAGCGTCGGAGTGTCCGCCACCATGCGCAGGAACGGGGCGCACCGCGGATCCTTGGCGAGGTCCTGTGTCAGCAGGAGGTGTTCGCGCAGCGCGTGCGGGATCGACTGTCCGGGGGCGCGTTCCCGCACGGCGGCGACGAGCGCCGCCTCGATGTCTTCCTCCTCGTCGAAAACCAGCGCTTCCTTGCCGGGGAAGTGCTTGAACAGGGTGGTCACCGACACGTCGGCGGCGTCGGCAACGTCCTTGACGGAGACCTGGTCGTAGCCGCGGTCGAGGAAGAGCTCCAGGGCGGCGTCGGCCAGCGACTTGCGGGTTTGGGCCTTCTTGCGCTCACGGCGCCCGGTCGGTTCGGTCACCGTCGCAGCGTATCCCGAAGGGCACCATAAAGCGTATCCACTGAGAAAGTTAACTGATTGCACTTATTTAGTGGGTGTGCTTTCTTGGTGCTGCCGGACCTCCCGGCGGATCAGCCACTTCCGAGGGGACCAACCCCATGAACTCCACTCGTGACCCCCGCGTCGCCGTCGTCGGCGCCGGCCTGGGCGGCCTTGCCTGCGCCCGGGTCCTGCAGCGCCACGGCCGCACCGTCACCGTTTTCGAACGGGAGGCCTCGACCGGAGCCCGCCCGCAGGGCGGCTCTCTCGATATGCACGCCGGCACCGGCCAGGCCGCCCTGCGCGCGGCGGGGCTGCTCGACCGCTTCCACGCCCTCTCCCGTCCCGAAGGCCAGGAGTGGCGCCTGCTCGACCCCGTCACCGCCGCCGTCCTGCCTGCTCAGGGCCCACCGGACGACCACGGCGAGGAGGACAGGCCGGAGATCGACCGCGGTCAGCTGCGCGGTCTGCTCCTGGAGTCCCTCACCGCGGGCAGCGTGCGATGGGACCGTGCCGTCAGCGGGGTCACCCCGCTCGGGGACGGCACCGGCCGCCTGCTCTTCGGTGACGGCACCACCGAGGACTTCGACCTGGTGATCGGCGCCGACGGCGCCTGGTCACGGGTGCGCCCGGCCCTGTCGGACGCCGTACCCGGCTACACCGGTGTCACCCTCGTCGAGGCCGGCTTCGACGACTGCGACACCCGTCATCCCGGCCTTGCGCGGATGGTCGGCGCCGGCACCATGGTGGCCGAGGCCGACAGCAAGGTCCTGTTCGCCCAGCGCAACAGCAACGGCCACATCCGCACCTACATAGGATTCCGCGGACCGGAAGACTGGCAGGTGACCGCGGGCGTGGAGCCGGGTGACACGGCCGCCGTGCGGGCGCACCTGCTGACGATGTTCGAGGGCTGGGACGAGCGCCTGCTCGCTCTCCTGCGGGACAACGACGGCGACTTCGTCCACCGGCCCGTCTTCGCGCTGCCCGTCCCGCACACCTGGGAGCACGTCCCCGGCGTCACCCTGCTGGGCGACGCCGCGCACCTGATGCCGCCGCTCGGGCTGGGTGCCAATCTCGCCATGCTGGACGGCACCGAACTGGCCCACGCCCTCGTCGCCGAACCCGGCGTCGACGATGCCGTCCGTGCGTACGAGAGCGTCATGCTGCCGCGCTCGGCCGAGGCCGCCAAGGACTGTGCGGAGGGGCTCGCGCACCTCCTTCCCCCGACGGACGCCTGAGCACGCCCCACTGCCGCTACGGGACCGGGGCGGCCCGGCGAGAAAGGAGCGGGGGCAGGAGCGGGATCAGGAACGCGGCCGGCCGGGCTGCTCGCCTCGGGCCGCGTTCTTCTCCTTGATACGGGCCGCTTCCTTGCGGACCCCGGCCTGGGTGGCGCGCTCCTGCTGCAGCCACTCGGGGCTGTCCTCCTTCAACGCGTCGATCTGCTCCGTGGTGAGGGGCTCGGTGACACCGCCCCGCGCGAGGCCGGAGATGGAGATGCCCAGCTTCGCCGCGACCACCGGCCGGGGGTGCGGGCCGTTGCGCCGCAGATCCTGCAGCCACTGGGGCGGATCGGCCTGCAGGGCGTTCAACTCGGTGCGCGAGACGACACCCTCCTGGAACTCGGCGGGGGTGGCCTCGAGGTACACACCCAGCTTCTTCGCCGCGGTCGCGGGCTTCATCGTCTGGGTGGTCTGGTGCGACGTCATGGTGTCAAGGGTATCGATCGTGTGCGCTACCTCCGACCACGACCGGTAACCTGTCCAAGTGACTGGCTCGGAAGTACCCCCTTCGTTCCGTCTCGCGTATGTCCCGGGGGTGACGCCCGCGAAGTGGGTGCGGATCTGGAACGAGCGGCTTCCCGACGTTCCCCTGACCCTCGTCGCGGTGTCCGCCACCGAGGCGTTCGACGTCTTGCGGGACGGCAGCGCCGACGCGGGTTTTGTGCGGCTGCCGGTGGACGGGGCGGACCTCAGCGCGATCCCCCTCTACACCGAGACGACCGTCGTCGTGATCCCGAAGGACCACCTCGTGACGGCTGCCGACGAGGTGTCCGCCGAGGACCTGGCCGACGAGATCGTGCTGCATCCCCTCGACGACACCCTCGACTGGGAGCACCGGCCGGGGCGGCCCGCGAACGAGCGCCCCGCCACGACCGCGGACGCCGTGGAGCTGGTGGCGGCAGGGGTGGGGGTCCTCGTCGTCCCGCAGTCGCTCGCCCGCCTGCACCACCGCAGGGACCTCACCTACCGGCCGGTGTCGGACGCCCCGGTGTCACGGGTCGCGCTGTCGTGGCCGCAGGACGAGACCACCGACCTGGTGGAGGACTTCATCGGGATCGTCCGCGGGCGGACGGTCAACAGCTCACGCGGACGCCGCCCGGACCCGGCCCCGGCCTCGGCCCCGGCGCAATCGAAGGGGAAGCGCCCCGATACGGGCGGTGCGGGGCGGAAGCCCGCGGCCGGGAAGACCGCCGGGAAATCTGCCGGGAAAACGGCCGGGAAGCCGGTCGGCAAGAGTCCACGGAGCGGTTTTGGCGGTGCGAGGGGCGCCAAGCGCGGCAAGCCCCGCCGCCGGTCGTAGCCCGGGCCGGCCGCGGTCCACGCGCGGCCGCATCCGGACAGCCACCTCCGGACGGCGCATCCGGACACCACCACATCGCCGCCCCGTAACCCCGTAACCCCTTAACCCCGTAACAGGGACGGCGTCCACTGCCGCGCCTCAGGCGTGCTGCGGAACCTCGTCCTTCATGGCCGCCTTGATCTGTTCCCGCAGCTCCGGGCCGTCCTTGTGTCCGTGGACGGATACCGCGTGCTCACCGGCGGCGCGGAGCACCTCTTCCTCCTCGCCGGCGATGACGAGGGTGCAGTTCATCTCGCTGGGCTGATCCCGGCAGTCGATCTTCTTGCGCATGGTGCACCTCCTCATCCCCTCCTCATCCCCTCCTCATCCCCTCCTCTCCCCCAGTGTCGGCCGGGGCCACCACCCGCTGTATACGGCGAATCCCGTATGGCGCGCGGGGCGGCCGGCCTGCTGCAGTGAGCTGAGGACGAGGAGGTGAGAGCCATGACGGCCTCCGCCGATGTCACCCCCGGCGCCACGGTGGACGAAGACCGGGTGCAGCAGTTCCTGGAGAGAGTGATCGCCGACAGCGGCGCCGCGGTCGCCGGCCTGTGCACCTCGCTCGGCGACCGGCTCGGCCTGTACCGCGCGATGGCGGGCGCCGGCCCCCTCACCTCCGCACAACTCGCCGCCCGCACGGGGCTGGTCGAGCGCTATGTACGCGAATGGCTGACCGCCCAGGTCGCCGGCGAGTACGTCAGCTACGCGCCCGATACCGATACCTACCTGCTGCCCGACGAGCACGCCGCCGTCCTGGCGGACCCGGATCTGCCGACGTACGCGGCGGGGTTCTCCACCGTGCTGCAGGCCGTCTACGCCACCGAGGACATCCTCATGGAGGCCTTCCGCACCGGCGAGGGCGTCGGCTGGGAGGAACACGGAACGGCGCTGTTCGCCGGCACCGCGAAGTTCTTCCGCCCCGGTTACTCGGCCGCGCTGGTACCGGAGTGGCTGACCGCGCTGGACGGTGTGGTGGAGAAGCTGGAGCGCGGCGCGCGGGTCGCGGACGTCGGATGCGGCTACGGCTACTCCACGACGCTCATGGCACAGGCATTCCCCCGGTCGCGCTTCGAGGGCTTCGACTTCCACCGTCCGTCCATCGAAGCGGCCCGCGGCATCGCGGCCGAGCGGGGACTGGACGACCGGGTCAGCTTCCAGGTCGCCACCGCCCAGGACTTCCCGGGCGAGGACTTCGACCTGATCACGTTCTTCGACTGCCTGCACGACACCGGTGACCCGGGCGCCGCGCTGCACCACGCCGAGCAGGCCCTGGCCGACGGCGGCACCTGCATGGTCGTCGAGCCGAACGCCTCGGCGAACGCCCAGGAGAACGCCAACCCCGTCGGCCGGGCGCTGACCGCAAGCTCGGTTGCCATCTGTCTGCCGTCCGCGCTCGCCCAGCACGGCCCGCAGGCACTGGGCAACCACGCGGGTGAGGAGGTGATGCGGCAGCTCGCCGACGAAGCCGGACTCCATCACTGGCGACTCGCCGCACAGAGCCTCGTCAACCGCGTCTATGCCGTCGGGCGCTGATGCGCCTGACGCGCCCGGCCGGTCTTCCCCCGGCCGGCCGGGTGGCCCTCGTTTGACGGGCCTGTGCCCCGTCGGCACGCTGGAGGTATGAGCGCGGCCGCGGAGGCCGGCCTGCGGCGCATTCTCGCCGTCGTGGACCTCCTGATCGATGCCGTCGACGAGGAGACCCTTGTCCCGGCGCTGCTGCCGCTGCTGCTCGGTGCCATTCCCGGCGACAGCATCATCTGGTCCCCCCGCGCCGGCTGCGCCGACCGGCCGCTCACCCTGCCCGCCGGCCTGTTGACCCAGGACATACGGGAGGCGTTCGCCCGCGAGTCGGCGGCCGACTCGCTCGTCACCCACACCACGCTCGGCCCCGGCACCCCGATGCGTCGCTCCACGCTGCAGACCCGCAGCGCCTTCCATGCCCTCGCCGCCTATGCCGACGTCTACCGGCCGCTGGACGCCGAGCAGCAGCTCGCGATGTCGTTTCCGGCGGGCTACGCGGCCGGTGTTCCGCGGAAGGTGTGTGTGGCGATCAGCCGCAGCGGCAGCGACTTCTCCGACGACGATGTGGCGGCCGCTGCCCTGCTGCGCACCCGGCTCAGCCGCGTCCTCAACCGGCTGGCACCGCCCACGCCCACGCCTGCGCCGTCCCCCGTCACCCGCCGCGAGTCCGCCGTACTCACCCTGCTCGCCCGCGGTCTGACGAACCAGCAGATCGCCCGCCGGCTGGCGATCAGCCCGCGCACGGTCGACAAGCATCTGGAACACGCCTACGCAAAGCTGCAGGTGGGCGGCCGGGTCGAGGCGGCGAACGCCTGGCTGACCCGGGAGCCGAGGGCGCTGCGACTCGCGCCGTAGGGTCCTCGCGAGGGGCCTGTGAGGTCGGTGAGGAACAGCTTCGACTGCACCGGGTCGGGCGGGTCACCTCCCACCGATGCTCGCGCGAGGCCCGCCGATGAGTTTGTGCGGGTGGCGGCGTCTACCCGTTGTACAGATATTCCGGGCGCTGCGGCGCCGTCCGACGGGAGGGCCTCTCATGACCACCGACACCGCCCGTAGCACCGACATCGCACGTAGAGCGGACGAGGCGCAGATCCGGGAGCTGCTGGAGGACCGGGCGGCCGCGACGACGAAGCGGGACGCGCGGCGGTTCCTCGCCGTCTGCGCGCCGGACCTGGTGGACTTCAGTCTCGCTCCTCCGCTGCAGTTCACGGGGCCACAGGCGCTGGACCAACAGGCCGTCGAGGCCTGGTACGCGACCTGGGAGGGACCGATCGAGGTGTCGCTGACCCAGGTCGAGATCACGGTCGGCGACGATGTCGCCTTCGGCCACAGCATCAACCGGATGCACGGGACGAAGACGGACGGCTCCGAGGTGGAGCTGTGGAGCCGGGCGACCGTCGGCCTCCGCAAGATCGACGGCACCTGGAAGATCACGCATACGCATAGCTCGGTGCCGTTCCTGATGGACGGGTCGGGGCGCGCTGCCCTGGACCTCAAGCCGTAGGAAACGGGGCATCCCTGCCCGCTCCGGCGTCCGCCCCCGGCCAGTGCACGAGGCGCCGCTCGGCGCGGCCGGCACGGCCGCCGCGGCCCAGCGTGGCAGGGCGCGGCTCAGCGTGGCAGGGCGTGGCGCCGGTAGGTGACCTTGTTGTGGCGGACCTGGGTGACCTCGACGGTCAGGTGGCGGTCCAGGCCGAGGGGGAAGTGGGCCGTACAGCGCACCACCTCGTACGGCACGGGCCGGAGGTCGCCGGAGCAGTGCACCGCATCGGGCCCGTTGCGGAAGGGCAGGGTGAGCTGGCCGCTGAGCGTTCTGGCGATCTCGGTGCGGAGCACGGTGTGGGTACCGTCGTCGACCTCGCTGGTGGCGTCGCGGGCGCGGAGGTGGACGGCGGCGAGCGTGCACACGCCCGCGAGGGTGAGAGCCGTGATGAGGGCGGTGACGAGGCCGATGACCGGGCCGCGCCGTGGTGGATCTGCGCTCACCGCCGTCAGCTCCCGGTGCCGCGGGGGTGCCGTCGGCGGGCGAGGGCTCCCCAGCCGGCCGCGGCCAGCAACAGCAATCCGCCCGCGGTCGTGGCCGCCCGGCCGGTGCCGCTCGCGCCGCCGAGGCCGGTGTCCGCGCCGCCCTGGGGCACGACCTCGTCGGCACCGCCGGAGACGCTCATGGTGCCGGTGAGGGTCTTCCGGCCGTCGCCGGACTGCGTCCCGTACTCCTCGCCGCGTCCGCCGCCGCGGCCTTCGCCGTCCTCCCCGCCGCGCACCGCGCCGTCCTCCTCGTCGCCCGCCCGGCCGGTGTCCAGGGCGCTCTGCCGCGCTCGGGAGGTGCCGCCGCAGGTGAGGGTGACCCGGTAGGAGCCGGGCGCGGTGCCCTCCGGCAGGATCGCGGTGCCGCCGAGCCGCCCGCTCCGGTCGGAGAGTTCCAGCGCGGGGATGTTCGCATCGTCGAAGGTGGCCTCCGCGGTGTCGCCGGAGCACTGCCCGCCGTCGGAGACGGAGAAGGCGGCGCCCGGTGCCACCGGGTCGGGCTGTACGACCACCGCATTCGCGGTGTCCGGCGTGGTGGCGGCCTCGGCGGCGGCTCCGGTCACCGTCCCGGTGGCGGCCTCGGTGGCGGCATCGGCACCGCCGTCGTCGCCGAAGAGCATGACGGACACCGCCAGGGCGCCGGCCGCCAGTGCGTACAGAGGAATCTGACGTATGGGCATAACCCGAGAGAAGCGTCCGGCCCGACGGTGCGCACCTCGATGGTGTGCCCCGGCGGGGCCAACTTCCGCGGGAGACGCCGGTCCGCCGCCTCTTCCCGCAGGTCACAAGGGTGCGTACGCCCCGGACGGCGGAACGCGCCGGATGGGCTTTCCGGGTGGTGCCCGAGGGCGGCCCCGGCACTTGAACTCACCCCGCGTGAGGATGCATCGTTGGCCCGTGAACGCCGCCACCTGGAAGGTCGGGGCCCTCGCCGAGGCGAGCGGACTGACCGTACGCACCTTGCATCACTGGGACACCATCGGGCTGCTGTGCCCCTCGCAGCGCACGACGGGCGGACACCGGGAGTACACGGAGGACGATGTCGTACGGCTCTATCAGGTGCTCGCGCTGCGGAACCTGGGGCTCGGGCTGGAGTCCATCGGCGTCTGCCTGGACCGCGGGGTCGATCCGGCCCGGGTGGTGCGGGACCACCTGGCCGGGGTGGAGGCGTCGATCGCGGCGCTGGAGACGCTGCGGCACACCCTGCGCCATCTCGACGGCGAACTGGCCGCCGCACGGACACCGACGGTCACGGCCCTGTTCGACGCCCTGCGGGCGACCGGTGCCGGCGCGGCGGGAGCCGGCCGGGCGCTCCGCCGCCGTCTCACGCCTCCAGCTGGAGGTCCCACTTCTTGCCGGACCGGCCGGTGAGGGTGGTCACCGAGAGCGGCTGGACGTCTATCCGCCAGTACGTGTGCGGCGGTGCCTGGAGCGCATAGACCAGGGCGGCGCGGACGACACCGGGTTCGGCGACCGCGAGCAGTCCGTCGGCGTCCTCGACCGGCCGGGTGTCCAGCCAGCCGCCGATGCGTGTGATGAAGGCCAGCAGGGACTCCCCGCCGTGCGGTGCCACGCGCGGATCGGCCAGCCAGGCCTCCACCGCGCGCGGTTCGTCGGCGGCCACCTCGCCCAGCGTGCGGCCGTGCCAGCGCCCCATGTCACAGTCGCGCAGCGCCGGTTGCGCGAGCGGGCGCAGGCCGAGGGCCTCGCCGGTGTCCCGGCAGCGGGCGGACGGCGAGCAGTAGCGCAGTTCGGCGGCGGCGAGCCGGCACAGGACGGGCGCGGCCCGCTCGGCCTCGCGCCATCCCACGGCGTCGAGCGGGCGGTCGTCGCCGAACCGCGCTCCGAGCAGCGAGGAGCTGCGGCCCACGGCGAGCAGCTTGAGTCGGACGCTCATCCGCCGATGGTAAGAGCAGTAACGCCGCGACGGCCCTTGTTGATCAAATCTCGACAGGACCCGGGTCGATCAGCCCGAGGGTCATCCACTGCTCCGGGGACACCAGGGGGCGGAAGCCGACCTTTTCGTACACGCCGTGGGCATCCTTGGTGGCCAGCGTCAGACGGCTCGGCCCGCAGGGCGCCAGCCGGTCGGCGATGGCCTCGACCAGGGCGGTGCCCAGGCCCTTGCCGCGGTCGTCGCGGCAGATGTAGACATCGCAGAGCCAGGCGAAGGTGGCGTGGTCGGTGACCACCCGGGCGTAGCCGGCCTGACGGCCGGAACCGGCCTCGTACAGACCGAAGTTGAGCGAGCCCGCGACGGCGCGGTCGTGCAGCTCCCGGGACCGGCCCACGGCCCAGTAGGCGTCGGCGGACAGCCAGTGGTGGACCAGGTCGGCGTCCAGGCGCGCCGGGTCCGTGGAGATCTCGTAGCCGTCGAGGGCGTGATCGTTCATGCCGGGAGGTTCGCAGAAGGGCGGGGCGGCGTCGAGCCGCTACCGGCGCGGAGGGTGCCGGCGGCCCACCATCTTCACGAGGGGGGAGCCGGCGCCCCTCCCCCGCCGGGCTCCTTCAGCCCACCGGGGCCCCCAGCTCCTCGCAGGCCGTACGAAGCCTGCGGACGCCTTCCGTGATCTCGGCGGTGCCGGACGCGGCCGCAAAACTCAGTCGCAGATGCGCGGCCGGCGGCTCGGCGGCGAAGTAGGGCCGGCCGGCCGCGACCGCGACGCCCGCCCGCAGCGCCGCACCGGTCAGCGCCGCCTCGTCGGTGCCGTCCGGCAGCCGCAGCCAGAGGTGGTAGCCGCCCGGCGGGACGTAGAGACCGCCCGGCGCGGGGTCGTGGCCGTACGCCGCCCCGTGCCCCCCGCCCGGCCCGGCGAGGGCCGGCAGGTACTGGTGCAGGGCTGCGGTCAGGGCATTCCGGCGGTCGGTCAACTCGCGGGAGATCAGCCGGAGATGGCGGGGCCAGGCGGGCGAGCCGACGAGTTCCAGGGCGGTTTCCTGGAGCGGGCCCGGCACGAAGAAGCTGTCGACGACCTGGATGGCGCGCAGCCGGTCGAGGACCGGGCCGTGGGCGGCCAGGGCGCCCACCCGCAGGTTGGGCGAGGTGGCCTTGGTGAGCGAGCGGACATGGACGACCGTGCCGTCCCGGTCGTCCGCCATCAGGGTCGGCGGCAGCGCGGGGGCGTCGCCGTGGACCAGCAGCCGTGCGAAGTCGTCCTCGATCACGAAGGCACCGGCCGCGCGGGCCACCCGCAGCACCTCGCGCCGCCGATCGTCGGCCAGCACCGCGCCGGTCGGGTTCTGGAACAGCGGCTGGCAGACGAACAGCCGCGCGCCGCTGGCCCGGAAGGCATCCGCGAGCAGCTCCGTACGGACCCCGTCCGCATCCATCGGTACGGGCACCGGCCGCAGTCCGGAGGCACGGGCGGCGGCCAGCATGCCCGGGTAGGTCGGGGACTCGACGAGCACCGGGGCGCCGGGCGCGGCGAGGGCGCGCAGGGCGGCGTTCAGCGCGCTCTGGCCGCCCGCGGTGATCAGGACGTCGCTGGCGGCGAGCGGGCCACCGGGGCCGGCGATCTCCCGTGCGAACCAGGCCCGCAGCTCCGCCCCACCGCCGATCGTGGGCCGCCCCCAGGCGCCCGGCCGCCGTCCGGCGCGTGCCAGCGCGGCGGCGAGGGCGCGTTCCGGCTGCAGATCGGGGTGCAGATAGCCGCCGACGAGTTCGATGACGCCGGGGGCCGGGGTGGCGAGCGTGGCGAGCACACCCGAGGCGTCGACACTGCGCGGCACCTGGTCGCCGGCCGGCTCGGCGCTCAGCGCGATCTCCTGCCAGGAGGTGTCGATCGGCCGGGGCGCTTCGCTGCGCGGCTCGGCCCGGAAGGCCCCCGCGCCCGGCCGGGTCACGACCAGGCCCTCCGCCGCCAGCTCGGCGAGCGCCCGGGAGACGGTCACCGGACTGACGCGATGCCGCTCCACGAGGGCACGACTTGAGGGCAGCTTCTCTCCTGGAGAGTAGCGGTTCAGCTCCATCCGGAGGGTCGCGGCCAGTTCGGCACCGCTGCTACGCTCTTGCATGAGAGACAACGATAGCGCTACTGCCACGGCGGCGATAGCGGTCAGCGCCCCGGGCGCCCCGGCCGCCACCGTCCCGGAGAGCCAGGAGGCCCCGGGGCTCCCGGGGCTCCCGGGGCTCCCGGGGCTCCCGGGGCTCCCGGAGCCCCCCGAGGCCGCCGCCTCCGCCCGCAGCGCCCTCGTCAGCCGGGGCGCCCTGCTCGCCGCACTCGGCGTCGCCGCCTTCTCGCTCACCTTCCCCGCGACCGCCTGGGGCCTGGAGGGCATGGGGCCGTGGACGGTGGTGATGCTGCGCAGCGTGCTGGCCACCGCGCTGGCCGGCGGCGCGCTGGCCGTGTTCCGGGTACGCCCTCCGGAGCGGCGTCACTGGTCGGGCATCGCGGTCGTCGCGGGCGGTGTGGTCCTCGGTTTCCCGCTGCTGACCACGCTCGCGCTGCAGACCTCCACCACCTCTCACGCAGCCGTGGTCGTCGGCCTGCTGCCGCTGACCACCGCCGCCTGCTCGGCCGTCCGGACCGGCGCCCGGCCCTCCCGGACGTTCTGGGTCGCCTCGCTGGTCGGCGCCGTCGTGGTCATCGGCTTTGCGGTGCAGCAGAGCGGCGGGGCGCCGGGCCGCGGGGATCTGCTGCTGTTCGCGGCGCTGCTGGTGTGCGCGGCCGGCTACACCGAAGGCGGCCGGCTCGCCCGCCATATGCCGGGCTGGCAGGTGATCGGCTGGGCGCTGGTGCTGGCGCTTCCGGTCACGGCGACGGGCGCGGCGGTGGCACTGTCCGCGGAACCGCTGCGGCTGACGGTCCACTCGGTCGGCGGACTGCTGTGGCTGGCGTTCGGCTCGCAGTTCCTCGGGATGGTCGCCTGGTACCGCGGGATGGCCGCGATCGGCATCTCCAAGGCGAGCCAGCTGCAGCTCGCCCAGCCGCTGCTGACCCTGCTGTGGTCCGTGCTGCTGCTGGGCGAGCACCTGCCGCCGGCTGCCCCCGCGGCGGCGCTGGCGGTCCTGGCGTGCATCGCGGTCACCCAGCGGACCCGCGGATGACCGCGAGGCTCAGCAGGGACCCCGGAAAGGGATGAACCCGCACTTTCCGGGGTGCGACCGCGGCCCGCGGACGTAAACTTGCCGCGACGGCAGGTACCGCCGTCCGGGTCGCGCCAGGCCCGTAAACCGTGGAAAACATTGGCCGTTCAACCGTCGGCCGTCGCACTGTCGGCTTACGGGTCGTACGGCCGCCCCGAGGCGGGGAGGACCCTGATGCACGCAAACAGGGGCGACCGGCTGGTGGTGCACGGCAGGACTGTCGGGCATCACGACAAGGTCGTCGAAATCGTCGAAGTACTGGGCCCGAACGGCGATCCGCCCTACCGCGTCCGCGGCGAGGACGGACATGAGGCGATCATGTCCCCCGGCCCCGACTCGGTCGTCCGGCACGGCAGGGCCACCGACATCGGCACCGGCCGGTAGACACCGGCACCGGTCGGCGGACAGCGGTGCCGGCCGGCGGACAGCGGTCCCGGCGGCCCGGTACCGGCATCTCCTCATATGCCGCGGTCCGCGCGGTCCCTCCCGGTCCGCGCGGTCCCTCCCGGCCGGCGCGGACCGCCGCTATGTCCGCGCCGCGGCGGCGTAGTGGTCACGCACCACCCTTGCCATGGCGCCCGCCCGGTCCTTGGCCACCTCCTTCGCCGAGAAGTAGACATGGCCGCCCACCTGCGGATAGTCGCGGGCGAAGGTGAGGTGGCGGGAGAGTTCGGCCGGCTCCTTCCAGGCGGCGGGCTGCGCGTCGCCCGCCTTGTAGAGGGCCTCGCCGATGTAGAGGTCCACACCGGTGCCGTTGACGGTCCGGGCCCACCAGGGCACGAGTTCGGCGTAGTCGGCGGCCGTGAAGCCGAGCGGCCAGTAGACCTGCGGCACGATGTAGTCGATCCAGCCCTCGCGCACCCAGCGGCGGGTGTCGGCGTACAGGTCGTCGTAGGTCTGCACCCCGGCCTGGGTGCGGGAGCCCTGCGGGTCGGTGGCGCGATTGCGCCAGACCGCGAACGGACTGACGCCGAACCGCACCCGGCGCCCGGCCCGACCGCCCCCGTCCCGGAGCCTGGCCGCCATCTCGTAGACCAGCCGGTCGATGTTGTCCCGGCGCCAGGCCGCCCGGCTCCCGAAGCCGCTGCCGAACTCGTCGAACGCCGCATCGTCGTCGAAGTGCTGCCCCGCGACCGGATACGGATAGAAGTAGTCGTCGAAGTGGACGCCGTCGACGTCGTAGCGCCGCACCGCGTCGAACATCGCGTCCTGGACGAAGCCGCGCACCTCCGGCAGGCCGGGGTTGTAGTAGAGCTTGCCTCCGTACGGCAGGACCCAGTCGGGGTGCCGGCGGGCGGGATGGTCCGCTGTGAGCCGCCCGGGGTCGGTGTGGTTGGCGACCCGGTACGGGTTGAACCAGGCGTGGAGTTCGAGATTGCGCCGGTGGGCCTCGCGGACCGCGAAGTCGAGCGGGTCCCATCCGGGGTCACGGCCCTGCTGTCCGGTCAGGTACTGCGCCCAGGGCTCGTACGGGGAGGGCCACAGGGCATCCGCGGTGGGCCGCACCTGGAAGAACACCGTGTTCAGTTTGCGGGCGACGGCCGTGTCGAAGTGGGCGCGCAGTTCACGCTGTTGCGCGGCGGGCTGGAGCTTCGCACTGGAGGGCCAGTCCAGGTTGGCCACGGTCGCCAGCCACATGCCCCGCATCTCGCGTCGCGGCGGGCCGTCCGCGGTCGCCGCCGCCCCCGTGGAGAGCAGCGAAGCGGCCGCGCCCAGCGTGGCCACCGCAAACCCTCTGCGTGTGATATGCCTCATCAAGAATTCCCCAGGTTGTCCGGTTCGTCCTGTCCTGAGGGTTCACAATGCCCGCCCCGCCGCCCTTGGCACAGCACCGCGCGGAGTAACGTCGGGCCCGAGGCGGCCGCCGGACCCTTACGGCGTAACGGCGTATCGCCGGTCCTGAAGATCAGCGAAAGGCACGAGGTGACGGACACTTCCACCGACATCGAACGCGTCGGAGTGGTCGGTTGCGGCCAGATGGGCGCAGGCATCGCCGAGGTGTGCGCGCGCGCCGGACTGGACGTCATGGTCGCGGAGACCACCGGCGAAGCTCTGGAGCTGGGTCGTACCCGTTTGACCAACTCTCTCGGCAAGGCCGCCGAGCGCGGCAAGATCACTGTCGCGGAGCGCGATGCGACGCTCGACCGGCTCAGCTTCACCACCGACCTCGGCGAGTTCGCCGACCGCGACCTCGTCATCGAAGCCGTGGTGGAGAACGAGCAGGTCAAGACCGAGATCTTCCAGGTCCTCGACCAGGTGATCACCCGGCCGGACGCCATCCTGGCGTCCAACACCTCGTCGATCCCGCTGGTGAAGCTGGCGGTCGCCACCTCCCGCCCCGACCAGGTCATCGGGATCCACTTCTTCAACCCGGCTCCGGTACAGAAGCTCGTCGAGCTGATTCCCGCCCTGACCACCGGCGAGGAGACCATCAAGCGGGCCGAGGCCCTGGTGCAGGACGTGCTGGGCAAGCATGCGATCCGCGCCCAGGACCGCTCGGGTTTCGTGGTCAACGCCCTGCTCATCCCGTATCTGCTCTCCGCGATCCGGATGTTCGAGTCGGGCATCGCCAGCCGCGAGGACATCGACAACGGCATGGAGATGGGCTGCGCCCATCCGATGGGCCCGCTCAAACTGGCCGATCTGATCGGCCTGGACACCGTGACCTCGGTCGCCGCCTCCATGTACGAGGAGTACAAGGAGCCCCTGTACGCCGCTCCCCCGCTGCTCGCGCGGATGGTCGACGCGGGCCGGCTGGGCCGGAAGTCCGGGTCGGGCTTCTACTCGTACTGAGCCCCCGGGGCGTCCGCCCGCCGCTCGGGGGAAAACCGGCGGGCGGACCCCGGGCCGGCGGGCGCCCGTCCGCCGGCGTCGGCCCCCGTGGCACTGTCGAGTCAACTCCCGTGCGGGCGCCTGCGGGAGCGTGTGAACCGCCCCGTTCGGGGTGCGCGATTCACACCCCGTGCGTACGGGGGTGTCTTCCCGGTGCAACGGCCGGAAAGACATCCCAGGATGCCCGCCCGTCACACCCCGTCACCTCACACGGGGTGTGAACCGCAGACCCGCATATCCCCGCCGCACACGCTCCCGCCCTTCACCGCAGGGCAGTTGACTGATGCCCGTACGGACAACGAAGTCGCTGACCGAAGGAATGAGGAGCGGACCGTGACCGCCCACCCCGAGCCCGATCTGATCACCGCCGACTTAGCCGAGCTGAGGCGTCTCCTGGACGTCCGCACCGCCCGGGTCGACGGCCAACTCGCCCTGCTCGCCCAGCGCTCCGAGCAGCAAGCGCGTGACGCGGACGATGTGCAGGCCCGCGTCACACGATTGGAGAACACCCGCTGGCCACTGCCGTCCCTCGCCGCGCTCACGGGGCTCGCGGCGCTGATGGTCGCACTGTGGCAGGCCCTCGGCCGGTGACTGCCGCGGCGCAGTCACCGGCCGGTCTGGCCAGACCAGGTCAGGCCAGACCGGGTCGGGTCAGGTCAGGTCGGGTCAGGTCAGGTCAGACCAGGTCGGGTCAGCCCAGGCGGAGGTGATGCAGCATCAGCAGCGCGGCGGCCATGCCCGCGGCCGGTACCTCCCCTCGCGCCACCATGTCGGGCACCAGCTTCAACGACACCCACTCCCGCCGCTCGGATTCGAAACCGTCCTGGGGCAGGCCGGTGTACTCGCCCTCTTCGGACCAGTAGATGTGATGCCGGGCATCGGTGAGGCCGTTGGAGGGCTCCACCGTGAGGAGGTGGTGGAGGGGTCCCGGGCGCCACCCGGTCTCCTCCTCCATCTCCCGGGCGGCCGCCGCCGCGATGTCCTCACCGTCCTCGACGACACCGGCGGCCAGCTCCCAGCCCCAGGTGTCGGTGATGAACCGGTGCCGCCACAGCAGCAGCACCTCGTGGGCCTCATTGACCACCGTGGCCACGGCGACGGGCCGCATCCGGATCAGATAGTGATCCAGGTGACGGCCGTCGGGCAGTTCCACATCGGCCAGATTGACCCGGAACCACGGATTCGCATAGACGGGCTTTTCGCTGAGATTGTTCCAACGCACGTAACTGCCACCTTCCGCTGAGGAGCCGGCAAGGTGACACGAGCCCGGTCACAGCGGAACGCGCAGCACCTCGTCGATGAGATCGGCAGCCTCGTCCGTCGCGGAGCTCCCGGTCTCCGCCAGATGCTCGCGCACCGCCCGCAGCCGGTCCCGCAGCCGTTGCGACTCCATGCCCCGAGCCTGCTCCGTCATCTGCGCGGCATTGGCCACGGCCCGGTCCGCATCGCCTTGGCGCAGCTCGATATGGGTGAGCATGGCCAGCCGGTGGACCCGGCCGCGGTCGTGTGCGGGGGTGTCGACGGCGGCGTCCGCCTGCTCCCGGGCGGCCCGCAGGTCACCGAGGCTCAGCAGCGCCTCCGCCACTTGTACGTTCACCAGGCCGGGCTGGACGTAGCCCGTCTCGGCCGGCTCCTGTCCGGGCCGGATGCGCTCCGCGGCCGCCTCCGCACGCCGGATGCACGACAGCGCGCCGGCGCCGTCGCCGAGCCGGGCGTAGGACTTGGCCTGCATCGCGTAGAGGTCCGCGGAGAGCGCCGGGGTGATCTGCGGACCCGCGGCCCGCAGCGCCGCCTCCGCGAAGGCGACCGCCTGGCGGTATTCCCGTACGAAGAGGGACTGGTTGACCAGCAGCGCGATGACATATGCGCCGAGGCCGCGGTCCCCGCTGGCCTTGGCCAGCCGCAGCGCCTGATGGAAGTAGCGCTGGGCCAGCCCGAGAGCGTCCGAGTCGTACGCACAGATGCCGGCGACCGCGACCAGCCCGCCGGTCGCCCGGTGGAGCTGACGCCCCGTCGCATCGCTGTAGCTGCCCCGCAGCAGCGGCGCCGCCTCGGAATTGAGGAATCCCACGATGCGCGCTCTGGTAGCGATACCACCCGCCTTCCGGTACATCGTCTCGTAGTGCGTCCGCGCGGCGCGCAGCATCTCGATGTCGGCCCTACCGACCCGCGTCACTCCGTCGCGCGAGACATCGGAGTCCTCGGGCGGGTTCTCCCACTCCCATACGGGGATGACCGCGGAGGTGCCGGTGAGCGCCGGTGCGTCGAGGATGTGCGGCCGTTGCTGCTCATCGGACCGCCACAGCGCGGTGGCCCGCTCGACGAAACCGGAGAGCGGGGTGCCGGCGGCTCGCCCCGCCCCCGGACCGCTGAGCCCGATGTCATCGAGCCCGACCGGCCGGTGCAGCCGTTCGCCGAGGATTTCGCAGATGAGGTCCGGTACCTGCCCGCGCGGCCGCTGGCCCTTCAGCCACCGGGCCACCGCGGTGTGTTCGTACCGCAGCGCCAGGCCACGGCAGCGGCCGAGCCGGTTGATGCGCGCGGCGAGCCCGGCATGCGAAATACCGGCCTCGTCGAGAATCGCGTCGAGCAGGGTGTTGGGCTCCATACCGGCCTCCCGGTGAGCCGGGCCCGCCCACGGACCATCAGCTCATGGCCTTGTCGACTTCACCACTCCGTCAGTCGAGCGTAGTGAAGCGCCCCTCACACGGGGTGTGAAGGGCGTCGGCCCTCAACTCGGCGCGCAGCCCCGCACCATGTACGCAATGACCGCATCGCGACCGGACTCGACCTCGTCGGCGGAGAGCACACTGCTCACCGCGAAGCTGGCGAAGCCGTGCAGGGTGGTGAACACCGGCATCCCGATGTCGTCGACGGGCCCCTCCCGCACCTCACCGCTGCGCTGTCCTTCCGCGACCAGCTCCACCGCCATCGCCCCCAGCCGCTGCGCGGCCGTGATCAGCGCTTCGGACGCCGCCGGGTCGTGCTTGACCGTGTACATGAGGTCGAGCAGCTCGGCGTTGGCGACGGCGAAGTCCACATAGGCGCGGACGAGCCCGCCGAGCCGGTCGGCGAAGGTCTCGCCCGCCGCCGTCCGGGATGCGGCCAGCGCCTCGTCCAGCCGCTCGAACCCGGCCAGCGCCAGCGCGTCGAGCAGCGCCTGCTTGTCCTTGAAGTGCCGGCTCGGCGCGGCATGGCTGACGCCGAGGTCGCGGGCCAGCTCCCGCAGGGACAGTGCACCCGGCCCCTTCTCGCGGAGCGTCTGCTCGGCGCGGGCGAGCAGCGCGGCGCGCAGGTCTCCGTGGTGGTAACGACGAGTCTGCATGACCGCCATCCTATCCCCCGTGTATGCACTGGCTACATTGTTGGCATTGACATCATTGTTGGCGTTGCCTACATTGGGGCCATGGCTCACACCCCGAAATGGAACGCAACCGACATCCCCGACCAGACCGGCCGCACCGCCGTGGTGACCGGCGCCAACAGCGGACTCGGCATCGCCACCGTCGACGCCCTCGCCCGGGCGGGTGCCCATGTCGTCCTCGCCGTACGGGACACCGCCCGCGGCGAGGCCGCCGCCGACACCGTGCGCGGCGCCCGGGGCAGCGTCGAGGTCCGCCGCCTCGACCTGGCCGACCTCGCCTCCGTACGCGCCTTCGCCGCCGCCTGGCACGACCCGCTCGATCTGCTGATCAACAACGCCGGCGTCATGAACATCCCGGAGTCCCGCACCAAGGACGGCTTCGAGATGCAGTTCGGCACCAACCACCTCGGCCACTTCGCCCTGACCAACCTGCTGCTGCCGTACGTCACCGACCGCGTGGTGACGGTGGCCTCCGGAGCCCACCGGATGCCCGGCAACCGCATCCACTTCGACAACCTGAACCTGACCGGCGAGTACCGCCCCATCACCGCCTACAGCCAGTCCAAGCTGGCCAACCTGCTGTTCACCCTGGAGCTTCAGCGCCGTCTCACCGCCGCGGGGTCGCCGGTGCGCGCCCTCGCCGCGCACCCGGGCTGGGCTGCCACCAACCTCCAGGGCGCCGACGTCAGCGCGGTGCGGCGCGCGGTGATGCGGGTGGGCAACCGCGTGATCGCACAGGACAACAGGGCCGGTGCGCTCCCCACGCTCTACGCCGCCACCCAGGACCTGCCCGGCGCCTCCTACCTCGGCCCCGAGGGACTCGGCGAGCTGCGCGGCGCACCGGCGATGGTCGGCAGGACGGCCGCGGCCTGCGACCCGGAGAGCGCCGGCCGTCTGTGGCAGGCGTCCGAGGAACTGACCGGCGTCGCCCTCCCCCCGCCGGACGGCCGGCCGGTCACCGCGGAAAGCGGGCACCGGGAGGCGTAGCGCCGGGCCGGCCGGGCCGGCACCCGCACCCGGTCGTTGCTCAGCATCACCAACGCCACGTCATCGGTGAGGCGCCCGTCCGCATGCCGCAGCAGCGCCTCCCGCACCTCCCCGACCACCCCCGCCGGCGAGGGTCCGCACGGCGCCGCGGCCGCCTCGACACTGCTGCGCAGCCGCTCGGCCAGCGGAAAGAACTCCCCCGCGGCATCCCGTGCATCGGCCGCCCCGTCGGTGTGCAAGAACAGCCCCTCCCCCGGCCGCAGCTGCCCGCACCGCACGCGGACAGCTCCTCGGGCAGCGGAAACAGCCCCAGCGGCGGCATCGGCTCGGCCCGCGCCACGGGGGCGACCGCCCGGCAGGCGACCCGGTACGGCCAGGGATGCCCGCAGTTCAGCGCCGTGACGGACCCGTCCCGCGCCACTTCGAGAAGCAGCAGGGTCACGAACTCCTCGCCGAACCCGGTCACCGGGTCCCGGTCACCGGCCACCGGCCGCTCCACGAGCGCCCGTTCCCGCAGCTGCCGCCGATGCGACCGCTCCAACCGCCGCAGCACGTCGCCCAGTTCGGGTTCGTCGTGCGCCACTTCGCGGAAGCTGCCGAGCATCGCGGCGACCGTGCCCATGGCCTCCAGGCCGTGCCCGCGCACATCCCCGATCACCGCCCGCACCCCGTGCCGGGTCCCCACGACCTCGTACAGATCCCCGCCGACCATGGCCCCCTCGCTCGCGGAGAGGTGGTCGGCCGCCAACAGCACACCGTCGACCCGCCGGGGCAGCGGCCGCAGCACCACCCGCTGCGCGGCAACGGCAACCTCCCGGGTGCGCTCCAGCTCCCGCACCAGCCGCAGCCGCCGCCCGGCCGTCAGATAGCCGGCACCGATCACCGCGAGGATCGCACCGCAGGTCATCATGCGCGTCCCCGCCGCGGCCCCGGGCTCCACCGCACCGAACGGCAGCAGCGCGATCAGCGCACACACCCCGCCGAGCAGCACACACCGGCGACGGCCGGTGCCCGCACAGGCGATGGCCGGAGCGGCGGCGAGCAGCTGCAGCAGGTGGCCGCTGGTCGGGCGGCACAGCTCCCAGGCCACCACACCGAGCACCCAGAGGCCGGGCAGGACGAAGACGACGGCGCGCCGGACGGTTGCCGCTCCGGCCCGCCGCGCTCACACGCGCCGCCGCAACCGGGTTGATTCTTGCGACGTTCCGTTTCCACCCGACGACGATGCGTACACCGTCACCCGATGGAGTGATGGTGTACGGATCCGATCGTCTCCCTGCGGTCAGCGTCACGCCCACGAGTCACCCCCGCAGCGCCTCCGGCCCGCCCCACCGTCCTCACCGGACCCGCCCGCCGCACAGCGCACAAGACGAGGGCGCGGACGGTCTCACCGTCCGCGCCCTCACCCTTCACCGCGCGCCGTCGCGGGCCACGCCCATGCTCAGCCGCGCAGCACCGCGCCCGCCCGCTCCACGGCCGCCGCGACCGCCGCGTCACGGGCCGCCGAGGCCTCCTCCGCGGTCAGCGTCCGGTCGGCGGCGCGGAAGCGCAGCGCATACGCCAGCGACTTCTTGCCCGCGCCGATCTGCTCACCGGTGAAGACGTCGAACAGCCGCAGCGATTCCAGCAGTTCACCGGCACCGTCGCGCAGCGCGCCCTCGACCTCCGCGGCCGGGACCGCCTCGTCGACCACGAGGGCGACGTCCTGGGTCGCGACCGGGAAGGCCGAGATCTTCGGCGCGCGCAGCGGGCCGGTTCCGGCCTGCTCCAGGCGGTCCAGGTCGATCTCCATCGCGCAGGTGCGCTCCGGCAGGGCCAGTGTCTTGATGACCCGCGGGTGCAGCTCACCGGCGTTGCCGACGAGGATCTCCTCGCCGTCGGCGACGGCGAGCAGCGCCGCACAGCGGCCCGGGTGGAACGGAGCGTGCTGGTCCTGACGGACGATCAGCTCCACCCCCGCCTCCCGTGCGACGGTCCGGCCCGCCTCGATGGCGTCCGCCCAGATCGCGGGACGTGCGCCGCCCCACCAGCCGTCCTGTTCACGGCCCCCGGCCAGCACCACGGCGGCGCGCCGCGGCTGCTGCGGGAGGGAGGCGTCCAGCGAGGCGATCTCGTCGTCGGTCGGCCGGCGGTCGACGACCAGCCGGCTGGCCGGCTGCTCGTCACCGGTCGCCCGGAAGACCGGTCCGGTCTCGAAGAGCGCCAGATCGTGCGTGCCCCGGCCGTAGTTGCGGCGCAGCGCGTGCAGCAGCCCCGGGATCAGCGTCGTACGGAGGTCGGGCTCCTCGTCGGAGAGCGGGTTGACGAGGGTGACGGCCGCGCGGCGCGGGTCATCGGGCTCGATGCCGAGCTGGTCGAGGACGTGCGAGCCGGTGAACGGGTAGTTCAGTGCCTCGACGTAGCCGGCCCCGGCCAGCGCCCGGCCGACCCTGCGGTGCAGCCGCTGACGCTCGGTCAGCCCCCGGCCGGCCGGCGGCTTCGGGAGGGTGGAGGGCAGGTTTTCGTAGCCCTCCAGCCGGATGACCTCTTCGGCCAGGTCGTTCGGCTCGCTGAGATCCGGCCGCCAGGACGGCACCGTCACGACCAGCTCGTCCTGGCCGTAGGCGTCGCAGCCGACCTGCTGGAGGCGGCGGACGACGGTCTCCCGGCCGTAGGCGACACCGGCGACCTTGTCCGGGTGGTCGGCGGAGAGGGTGATCGTGCGCGGCCCGCGGGGCGTGACGACCTCGGTGACGCCTTCCCCGGCGGTGCCGCCCGCGAGCAGCACCAGCAGATCGACGGTGCGCTGTGCCGCGGCGGACGCGGCCTCCGGGTCCACCCCGCGCTCGAAGCGCTTGGCGGCCTCCGAGGACAGCTTGTGGCGGCGGGCCGTACGGGCGATGGAGAGCGCGTCGAAGTGCGCGGCCTCGATCACGACGTCGGTGGTGCCCCGCAGCTCACCGGTCCCGGCGTCGGTGACCGCAGCCGCGATCTCGGTGTTGGCGCCGCCCATGACACCCGCGAGGCCGATGGGGCCGCGGTTGTCGGTGATGACCAGGTCCGCGGCATCCAGCACCCGCTTGGTGCCGTCCAGGGTGGTCAGCTTCTCGCCGGGGGCCGCCCGCCGGACGCCGATCGGGCCGTCCACACTGGTGCGGTCGTAGGCGTGCAGCGGCTGGCCGAGCTCCAGCATCACGTAATTGGTGATGTCGACGGCCAGCGAGACCGGACGCATCCCGGCCTTCTGCAGCCGGCGCTGCAGCCAGAGCGGGGAGCGCGCCTCGGGGTTCAGACCGGTGACCGTGCGGGCGGTGAAGCGGTCGCAGCCGAGGGGGTCGGAGACCTGGACCGGGTAGCCGGCGGAGTTCGGCGGCGGCACGTCCAGCAGCGCCGGGTCGCGCAGCGGCAGGCCGTACGCGGTGGCGGTCTCGCGGGCCACCCCGCGCATCGACAGGCAGTAGCCGCGGTCCGGGGTGACGGCGATGTCCAGCACCTCGTCGACGAGCTCCAGCAGCTCGATGGCGTCGGTGCCGACCTCGTACTCGGGCGGCAGCACGATGATGCCGTGCGTGCCGTCGTCGCCCATGCCCAGCTCGTCACCGGAGCAGATCATGCCGTGCGAGGTCTTGCCGTACGTCTTGCGCGCGGCGATCTTGAAGTCGCCGGGCAGCACGGCGCCGGGGAGGACCACGACGACCTTGTCGCCGACGGCGAAGTTGCGCGCACCGCAGACGATTTCCTGGGGCTCACCGGTGCCGTTGGCCTGGCCGACGTCCACCGTGCAGAAGCGGATCGGCTTCTTGAAGCCCTCCAGCTCCTCGATGGTCAGCACCTGGCCGACGACGAGCGGGCCCTTGAGGCCCTCGCCGAGCCGCTCGACGGTCTCGACCTCCAGGCCGACGGCAATGAGCTTGGCCTGTACGTCACGGCCGGTCTCCGTCGCCGGCAGGTCGACGTACTCCCGCAGCCAAGAAAGCGGGACCCGCATCAGATCTCCATCCCGAACGGCCGGGTGAACCGGACGTCGCCTTCGAACATGTCACGCATGTCTTCCACGTTGTGCCGGAACATCAGCATCCGGTCGATGCCGAACCCGAAGGCGAAGCCGCTGTACTTCTCGGGGTCGACGCCGCAGGCGATGAGCACCTTGGGGTTGACCATTCCGCAGCCGCCGAGCTCGATCCAGCCCTCGCTGGAGCAGGTGCGGCACGGACGGTCGGGGTTGCCCACGGACTCGCCACGGCAGACGTAGCAGACCATGTCCATCTCGGCGGACGGCTCGGTGAACGGGAAGTAGTTCGGCCGCAGCCGGGTCTTCATGTCCGGGCCGAACAGCGCCCGGACCATGTGGTCGAGGGTGCCCTTGAGGTCGGCCATGGTCAGCCCCTCGTCCACGGCGAGCAGCTCGATCTGGTGGAAGACCGGGGAGTGCGTGGCGTCCAGCTCGTCGGTGCGGTAGACCCGCCCCGGGCAGACGACGTAGACCGGCGGTTCACGGTCGACGAGGGTGCGGGCCTGCACCGGCGAGGTGTGCGTGCGCAGCACGACGCCGCTCTCATCGCCCTCGGTGCCTCCCCCGGACTCCGTCTGGGAGGTGCCCGCACCCTGGACGAAGAAGGTGTCCTGCATCTGGCGCGCCGGGTGGTCGGGCACGAAGTTCAGGGCGTCGAAGTTGAACCACTCCGCCTCGACCTCGGGGCCCTCGGCGACCTCGTAGCCCATGGCCACGAAGACATCCGCGACCCGCTCCATGAACGTGGTCAGCGGGTGCCGGGCGCCGGCCGGGGTGCGGTCGTAGGGCAGTGTGACGTCCACCGCCTCCTCGACCAGCACGCGGGCGTCGCGCTCCGCCTCCAGCTCCTCCTGGCGGGCCTTGAGCGCCTGGTTCACGCGGCCACGGGCCTGGCCGACGCGCTTGCCGGCGTCCGCCTTGGCGTGCGGGGGCAGGGCGCCGATCTCACGGTTGGCGAGCGCGAGCGGCGAGCGGTCGCCGGTGTGCGCGACCTTCACCTCACGCAGCTCCTCAAGATCGGCCGCGGCGGCGATGGCGGCCAGCGCCTCGTCCAGCCGTGCGGCGATCTCTTCCGGTTTCAGGGCTTCGACCTCGACAGGGTCGTACGACTTATTGGGTGCGGACATCTCTTCCCGTGCTTCCGGTGGACTGGCTTGGCTTGGCTCGCGTCGCCTCGGCTCTTCGATCACAAACGTCGATGACAAACGTCGATCACGAACGTGGGATGCCGAGCCCGCGTGTGCCCGCGATGCCTGTGCGCCAAAGGTGCCAAAGGTCAAGTCTAAGGGGGACGGGCCGCGCGGCCGGTCCGCGCCCCCGCGGGGCGCCCTCCCACCCGTCGCCACCACCGCCCTTCGCAGGACGCTTCGCGGCTCCTCCTGGTCATCAGGCCATGAAGGCCGGGGTCGCGACGGGCAGGCTAAATCGGAACTGTGCGCCGCCGGCGGGCGCCCGGCCGACCGTGATCGTCCCGCCGTGGGCCTCGACGATGCCCTTGACGATATAGAGGCCCAGGCCGGTGCCGCCGCGCTTGCTGCCCCGCCAGAAGCGGGTGAACACGCGGCTCATCGATTCCTCCGGGATGCCGGGGCCCTCGTCGCTCACGGTGACGCTCGTCCCTTCCCCGCTGGTCGTATCCGCTACCGGTCCGACCTCGATGGTGACGGTTCCCTCGCCGTGGCGCACCGCATTTTCCAGCAGATTGCCCAGCACCTGGTCGACCTTGTCCGGGTCCGCCCACAGATCGGGCAGCGGTTCCAGCATCCGGATCAGAAAGCGGTCCGGGCGCTGGCCGGCGGTGGTCTGCGCCTGGACGTGCCGGCGCACCGCGGCGCTCATGTCGACCCGCTGGCGGCGCACCTCCAGCCGCCCGGAGTCGATCCGGGAGATGTCCAGCAGCTCGGCGATCAGGCGGGTGACGCGGTTGGCGTCGGCGTCCACCGTCTCCAGCATCAGCCGCTTCTGGTCGTCGGTGAAGCGTTCCCACTTCTGGAGGAGGGTGGCGGTGAACCCCTTGACGGAGGTCAGCGGTGAGCGCAGTTCATGGGCGACGGTGGCGATCAGCTCGGCGTGGCTGAGCTCGGTACGACGCCGGGCCTCGGTGCCGCGCAACGCGATCACCAGCCGTTGGACGGGCCCCGTCGGCCGGCTGCGGACATAGCGGGCGGAGACCAGCACCTCGCGGCCGCCGAGCAGCAGGTTGCGCTCGGGCTGGCCGCGGCGGATGGCGAGCCCGCCGTAGGGGTCGGTGAGCCGCCACCAGCGGCGCCCCTCGATGTCCTGCAGCGGCAGGGCGTGCTCCAGGGGGCGGCCGAGCGCGTCCCCGGGGAGGATGTCGGTGATCTTGGCCGCCGCGGCGTTGAAGCAGATCACCCGGCCGGTCTCGTCGGCGACCACCAGGCCGTCGGGCAGATCGTCGGGATCCAGCCCGAGACCGGCTTCCACGGCGTCCCGCCCCGCGGCAGTCGCGGGCGACGGCCCGCCTGCCGGTCCGTCGGACGGGTAGCTGTCAGCGGTGGCTGCGGTGCCGGAAGTCCTCACACCCATCCCCGTTACCCCCTTCCGGGCCCCCGAGCACGCAAGCCTACTAGCTCGGATCGGAAGTGCCGCGGAGTTCCGGAGTACGCCCCTCAGGCGGGTGACACCGCGCGGCATCCGCCGGGGCTGCGCTGGGCCCGGGCGGAGGCGTAGAGGCAGACCGCGGCGGCCGTCGCGAGGTTGAGGCTCTCGGCCCTGCCGTGGATGGGGACCCGCACCACCGCGTCCGCCAGCGCCCGGGTCTCCGCCGGCAGCCCCCAGGCCTCGTTGCCGAAGACCCAGGCGGTGGGCCCGCCCATCGAGCCGGTGTCCAGCTCGGCGTCCAGGTCACGGTCGCCCGCACCGTCCGCGGCGAGGATCCGTACGCCGGCGGCCTGCAGCCCGCTCACCACCCGCTCGACCGGTACGCCCACCGCGACCGGGAGATGGAAGAGCGAACCCACCGACGCCCGTACGGACTTGGGGTTGTACAGGTCCACGGAGGCGTCGGTCAGCACCACGGCGTCCGCGCCCGCGGCGTCCGCGCAGCGCAGCACCGTACCGGCGTTTCCGGGGTCACGGACGTTGGCGAGGACCGCGATCAGCTGCGGGCGGGCGGCGAGGATCTCCTCGAACGGCGAATCGAGGAAGCCGCAGACGCCGAGCAGGCCCTGCGGGGTGACGGTCTGGGAGATGTCGGCGACCGTCCTGTCGTCGGCGAAGTGGACCCGCACCCCGGCCGCGCGGGCCGCCTCGACGATCTCGGTGTGCCGCTCGGCGGCCTCGACCGTGGCGAACAGCTCGGTCAGTGTGGGCACCCCGCCCGTACGGTGCGCGATCGCCTCCCGTACGGCCTGCGGGCCCTCGGCGATGAACCGGCGCTCCTTGCCGCGGAAGGCACGGCGGGCCAGCCGCCTGGCGGCGGTGACACGCGGGGAACGCGGGGAGATCAGCTCGGGGGTGCCCATGGGCGGCGGCTCGCTTCTGTGGTTCGGTGCGTGGGGGCCGGTCCTCGGACGAGACGTGGCCGGTCCGGAAAAGCGGCGGACCCGCAGGCCGGGGCCTGCGGGTCCGCGTCACAACGTCGTCAGGCTGAAGTTCAGGCAGCCTTCGGGGCGTTGACGTCGCTCGGAAGCGCCTTCTGGGCGACCTCGACGAGCGCGGCGAACGCGTTGGCGTCCGTCACCGCGAGGTCGGCCAGGATCTTGCGGTCCACCTCGATGTTGGCGGCCTTCAGACCCTGGATGAAGCGGTTGTACGTCATGCCGTTGGCGCGGGCAGCGGCGTTGATGCGCTGGATCCACAGCTGACGGAAGTCGCCCTTGCGCTTCTTGCGGTCGTTGTAGTTGTAGACGAGGGAGTGGGTGACCTGCTCCTTCGCCTTGCGGTACAGGCGGGAGCGCTGGCCACGGTAGCCGCTGGCCTGCTCGAGGATCGCCCGGCGCTTCTTGTGGGCGTTGACTGCCCGCTTGACGCGTGCCACTTGTTAACTCCTTGTAGCGGGGCCGTGGTTGTCGTCACACGGCCCGAATCGATTGAGTCCCGGTCCGAGTCGCGCGCCCCCTCCTGTTCAGTGGGGCGCGGCGGCTCACTTGCCGAGAAGCTTCTTGATCTTCGCGGCGTCGCCCGGGGCCATCTCGGCGTTGCCGGTGAGGCGACGCGTCACGCGGGACGACTTGTGCTCGAGCAGGTGGCGCTTGCCGGCGCGCTCGCGGAGCACCTTGCCGGAGCCGGTGATCTTGAAGCGCTTGCTGGCACCGCTGTGCGTCTTGTTCTTCGGCATGCGCCGTTCTCTCCTCGTCAGTGGCGCTCCCGCAGGCAGGAATCCGGCAAGCGGGAGCGTCATGTGTATCGGTTAGGTGTCCGCGGCGCGGTGCCCCGGACGGGCTCCGGGGCGCACGCCTCGGGGATCACGCCTGGGCGTGCTCCTCGGTGGGCTCCTCGGCGGGCTCGTCCACGGACTGGTCCGCGGCGACTCCGCCCTGGCGCTCCGCCTTGCGGGCGGCCTGCGCCTCGCGGGCCTCGGCCATCGCCTCGGTCTTCTTCTTGTGCGGACCGAGGACCATGATCATGTTTCGGCCGTCCTGCTTCGGATTCGACTCGATGAAGCCGAGGTCCTCCACGTCGGACGCGAGCCGCTGCAGCAGCCGGAAGCCCAGCTCGGGGCGGGACTGCTCGCGACCACGGAACATGATCGTGATCTTGACCTTGTCACCCTGCTTGAGGAACCGGACGACGTGACCCTTTTTGGTGTCGTAGTCGTGCGGGTCGATCTTCGGCCGGAGCTTCATCTCCTTGATGACCGTGTGCGCCTGGTTCTTGCGCGCCTCACGGGCCTTCATGGCCGACTCGTACTTGAACTTCCCGTAGTCCATGAGCTTGCAGACGGGCGGGCGAGCGTTCGCCGCCACCTCGACCAGGTCGAGGTCGTACTCCTGAGCAAGCTCAAGGGCCTTGGCAAGCGGAACAATCCCGACCTGCTCGCCGCTGGGACCGACAAGTCGCACTTCGGGAACGCGAATCCGGTCGTTGATGCGGGGCTCGGCGCTGATGGATCCTCCTCGGTAGCACCACGCGACGGCCTGGCGGACTGCCGCGTAACGTCTTTTCGGTGTGACCAACCGCGCAGGTACATGAAAAATGCCCCGGACGGGACACAGGCGGGGCTCCACATAGATCTGGAGCACCGTCGCGAAGTCTCCGCGGGGCGCAGCCGGACCGTTGACCCGCCAACCTGAGGTCGGCCGGGTGGGAGATCGGAGCCTCCACTTGTGGGCCGGTCACATGCGTGTCCGGCCGGTCGGAACACCAGAATACACGAGTCAAGAGGGTGGCACCCACTCCGGTTCCGGCGCGGCCGCTGCCCGCGTCCAGGAGGACACTCCCGGACGCGGGGCCCGGGCCCCCTGCCCATAGGCTGGAGCCGACCCCTCAGCAGGAAGAAGCCCCAAGACATGAGCGACCAGACACCGCAGCAGCCCGACGCACCGAACGCGGCGAACCCTGACTTCGACTCCATGACCCGTGACATCGCCGAGGTGCCGGCGGTCGAGGTGATCACCACGGTCGCGGTGCATCTGATGAGCTCGGCGGCGGTCAATCTCGGGCTCGCCGAGGAGGGCGCGGCGCACAAGGACCTGGACGAGGCGCGCAAGCTCATCCAGGCGCTGGCCGGGCTGGTCACCGCCAGCGCCACCGAGATCGGTTCGTACCACGCGGCGCCGCTGCGGGACGGTCTGAAGTCGCTGCAGCTGGCGTTCCGCGAGGCCTCGGTCGTGCCGGACGAGCCGGGCCAGGGTCCCGGGGAGAAGTTCACCGGCCCGGTCTACGGCTGAGCCGCAGCACGGAGATACCCCGACGACGAGCCCCGGCCCGGGAAGGGCCGGGGCTCGCGGTGTGCCGGGCGTGCGGCGGTGTGCCGGTCAGTCGGATTCCGTGGTGCGTTCGTGCGGCACCGCGTCGTCGGCGACGAGGACCGGCTCGTGCGGCGGGTGGGTGATCTGGTGCACCACCGCCGCGATGGCTCCGCCGATCAGTGGCGCGATGATGAACAGCCACAGCTGGGTGATGGCCGCGCCGCCCGCGAACAGCGCCGGGCCGATGGAGCGCGCCGGGTTCACGGAGGTGCCGTCCAAGGGGATGCCGATGAGGTGGACGGTGGCCAGGGCCAGGCCGATCGCCATGCCGTTGAACCCGATCACGGCCACCTTGTGGGTGACCGACAGCCACACATAGACCAGCAGGAAGGTCATCACCATCTCGGCGACGAACGCACCGCCGAGGTTGAGGTGCACCGCCGAGCGGTCGCCCCAGCCGTTCGTGCCGAAGGACGCATGGGTCTGCAGCCCCGGGACCTGCCGGGCCACCAGGAAGAGCAGCGCCGAGCCGACGATGGCGCCGACCACCTGGGCGATCCAGTATTCGGCGGCCGTCCGCAGCGTGAGCCTGCGGGCCAGCAGCATGCCCAGCGTCACCGCGGGGTTGAGATGGCAGCCCGAGATCGGGCCGAGGGCGTAGGCAAGCGCCACCATGGTGAAGCCGAAGGCCAGGGCGATGCCGAAGGTGCCGATGTATTCGCCCGCCAGCACGGCCGAGCCGACGGCGAAGAACACCAGGAGCAGCGTGCCGAGGAACTCGGATACGACCGTGCGGGTCAGTACCTTCGAGATCTCCGTTTTCTCCATGGGGGCTCTCCTCGCGTGGATCTTGAGCTCTCCTCGCATTGTGCGGCCCTGGAGACGAACCCGCCCGTCGGCGGACCGGGGCCCGGTCCTCGCACCCGGGCCCCGGCGGTGGTGGGTCAGCGCCGGTAGAGCGGCTCTCCGGCCGTCGTGGCGCCGGGCGGCAGGAGGGCCAGGTCCAGGCCCTTCACGAGCCGGGCGCGCAGGATCTCGTCGGCGGCCAGCGCCCGGGCCAGCCGCTGGGCGACCTCGGCGGCCGGGGCATCGGGGGCGAGGCCGAGGGCGAGGGTGCCGTCGGTTTCGCCGGACGGGGCGAGACGGGCGACGAGCACCCCGGGCTCGGCGTCGAGCAGGGCGCGCAGGGCGTCGGTGACGGCCGGGTCGGCGAGCGGGTCGGCGCTCGTCCGGCCCTCGGCCAGGGCGCGCAGGGCCGGTCCGGTGAGCTGGTAGGTGACCGGGCCCGCCAGGTCGACGACGACCGTGTCGGCCTGCTCGTGGGAGGCGGCGAGCAGCGCCTGCTGCAGCGGTACCGCGACGGGACGGGCGTCGGCGCGCCAGCGCTGAAGTGACTCCATGCAGGTGAACGCGGGCAGGGCACGGCGCCCGTCGGGGGCCTGGAGGGTGGGGACGGCCATATCGCTGGTCTTTTCGCGGCGCAGACCGTCGGGGCCGGTCTCGACCTCACCGAGGACGGCCACCACGGGCACCAGGACGCGCGCGCCGGCCAGCGCCGACAGGAGCCGGGGCTCGGCGGCCCGGTCCGACCCGTACGCCGCCAGGGCTGCCGCGAGCGCGGGGTCGGCGGAGCCGTCGTCGTCGGAGAAACCGGGGTCCGGGATGTTCTTCTGCACGAGGTGAGCGTATCGGCCGGGGGTGGGGCCTTTGACGTGCGGTCCGGTGGGGTGCCCGCGCGGTGGGCGGGTGCCGGTCAGTGGTGCACGGGGCGGCGGCGCCAGAGGACGACGGCGGCCGTGAGGAAGGCCAGGCCGGCAGCGCCGGCGGCCCAGGGCAGCCAGCCCGCGGGGGTGTCCTCGGCCTCGTCGGCGGTGGGGCCGGGGCCGAAGTAGCGGGTGGCGTAGCCGGCCGGGGCCGGCTTCTGCGGGGTGGGCTTGAGGTCTGCCGCGGCGTCGAGGGCGGCGGCGGGGTCGATCAGGCCGGCGCCGTAGTCGTCGTCGCGGCCGCCCTCGGGGCTGTCCTGGGCGGTGGAGGTCAGCAGCCGGCGGATCTGGTCCGGGCTCAGGCCGGGGTGTGCGGAGCGGATCAGGGCGACGGCTGCGGAGACGAACGCGGCGGCGGGGCTGGTGCCCCAGCCCGAGAGGTAGCCGTCGTCGTTGTCGGCCATGACGATGTCGAAGCCGGGCGCGCTGACCGTGGCGTACCAGTGCCGGGTGGAGAACCGGGCCCGGCCCCCCAGGTGGGTGACGGCGGTGGCCGCGATGACGCCCGGGTAGGCGGCGGGATAGGAGACGTGGTTGCCCTTCTCGCCGCCGTTGCCCGCGGAGGCGACGACGGGGATGCCCTTGCCGAGGGCGTACTGGATGGCGGCGTCCTCGCGTGGTTCGGGGTGCGCGGATTCGCTGTCGTCGCCCAGCGACATATTGATCACGTCGGCGCCGTGGTCGGCGGCCCAACGGATGCCGTCGGCGAGCGCACCGGCCTTCTCGGTGCGGGCCCGCTCACGCTGGGTGTCGCCGTCTTCGAGGATCACCCGGACCGGCAGGATCTTGGCGGCCGGGGCGAGCCCGAGCACTCCGTTGTCGCGGCCGCCCGCACCATGGCCGTGACCCGCGATGATGCTGGCCATGCCGGTGCCGTGCCGGGCCCAGGTGGAGTCTCCCGGCCCGGCACCGAAGCCGACCAGGTCCTGCTCGGGCAGCACCTGTCCCTCCAGGTCGGGGTGGTTGGCATCCACACCGGTGTCCAGGACGGCGACGGTGATGCCCTCCCCCTTGGTGGTGTGCCAGGCCTGCTGGGCGTGGACGGCCTGGAGGGCCCACTCCTGGGCACGGACGGCATCGGCCCGGGCGGGGACGGCGGGCAGGACGGCGAGCACCGCCGAGGCCAGTGCGAGGGCGGTGCCGCGCAGCACGGACTGCGTCATCACGAGGCCTGCCTTGTCGGTGTCGGGCTGCCGGCCGCCTTGCGGAAGTCCGCCTCGACACGGTCCGCCAGGTCCTTTGCGTCGTGGCCCAGACCGGATTCGGCCGGCGCGGTGGTGGCACCGGGCCGGACCGCGGCCTCGGCGGGCTGCGGCTCGGTGAACGTGCGGCCGTCGGCGAAACCGGAGACGGCGTAGACGACGGCCGGGATGTCGGTGAGCACCCGGACGGTCCAGCTGACCCGCCCCTCGCGCCCGAAATCCTCGGCCACGGTGCCCTTGGCCGCGTACGGCAGCGGCATCAGGTCCGTGCGGGTGCCCAGATTCTTGCTGCTGAAGCGGGTGTTGAGAGCCATCATCCCGGCCGGATCGGCCTTGGTGATCTGCGCACCGACCGTGATGACGGCGCTGCGGGTGGCGTCGACATAGGTGGCGCGCACCAGCCGGACACAGCCCGCCGGGGCGAGTGCCGCGGCGAGCTTCGGGTCGTAGGCGGCGGTGCAGCCAGTGTCCGGGGCGACGGCGGTCCGGGTCCAGGTCCGGTCGGCGCCGCCGGGGCCGGCGCCCAGGCCTTTGACGGTGCGGGGGAAGAGCGTGTCGACGGGGGTGTCGTGCCAGACGTCGCGGCCCTTGGTGAAGACGGCCTCGGCCGTGGGTGCGGCGCCGGAGGCATCCTCGGTGAGCCAACTCCCCGCCGCCGCACCGCCGATGAGGCCGATACCGAGGATCAGGCAGGCCGCGGCGGTGAGCACCCGGGCGCCGGGGCGGCGGAAGGGGGCGGCCGGTGCGCCATGGCCGTGCGCAACTCCCTGGTGAGGGCGGGGAGTACGGGGCCACGGCACCGGGGACGGGCGCCCGGCGGCCGGCCCGGGCGGCATGCTGCCGGGCGCGGCGGGCGGGGCGGCAAAGTCGGGCCGGCGGGGGCGCGGCGGGGCGCTCGGGCCGGTGGCGGGTTCACCGGCGCCGGTCCACAGGTCCTGGCTGCGGGCCAGGTGGAAGGCTGCGGTGTCACGGAAGGCGGTGGGCTGCGAGGGGCCGGTGGTGGCCGGCCCGGTGGGGACCGGGGAGCCGGGAACGCGGTCCGGGCGGGGCGGCAGCGGCGCGCCGGCGGCGGGGGGTTGCGCACGGGGCGGGACGGCAGGGCGGGGCGGGACGGGGTGCGGGCCGGTGGCGGCCCGGGCGGCGGGCGCGGACGGCGGCACGGGCGGCATCGGCGGCTCGGGCGGCACCCGGCGCAGCACGGCCGTCTGCGGGTCGTCGGCCGGCCCCGGTGCGGCGGCCGCGGCGGGCCGCCGGGGCGGCTGCGGAGGTATGGGCGGGACGGGTTGCGCATCGGCGAATTCCGCGTCGGTGCTCACCCGCGCTCCCCCTTGCGCCGCTGACCTCCGGGCCCGATCCGCAATCGGGGCACGGTGGTTCGTATCCGGACAACACGCCGCTGACCTGCTGGTTGCGGTGTTCGAGTCACTGTAAGCGCTGACGCGGTCGGTGCTCCAACCCATGTCCGCTCTGTCGCAAACTCCCCCTACCCAGTGGTGGGGACACCTCCCACACCCTTCAGGTAGGGGGGAGGGTCTGGCAGGCTGCGGCCATGTCCCCGCAGACAGATATGTATGGCGACACAGGCCTTCCCCGAGCTCTCGGCTCTCCCCCCGGGTTCTCGACTCCGCTCGAACAGGGGGGACCCCCCGGCACAGGAGAGACCCCGTTCGACCGGGCCACCGCCCATCTCGACGCGCCGCTGGCCGTCGTCGACCTGCAGGCCTTCGATGCCAACGCCGCCGATCTGGTGCGCCGCTCGAAGGGGAAGCCGATCCGGGTGGCGAGCAAATCGGTGCGCTGCCGGGCGCTGCTGGAGCGGGTGCTGGCGCGGGACGGCTTCGCAGGGATCATGAGCTTCACGCTCGCCGAGTCGCTGTGGCTGGCGCGTTCGGGCTGCACGGACATCCTGCTGGCCTATCCGTCGGTGGACCGGGCGGGCTTCGCCGAGCTGACCGGCGATGCGCAGCTCGCGGCCGCGGTGACGGTGATGGTCGACGACCCGGCGCAGCTGGAGCTGATCGATGCGGCGAGGCCGGCCGGCGGGGCGGGCGAGGAGGTGCGGGTGTGCCTGGAACTCGACACCTCCTACCGGTTGCTGGGCGGGAAGGTGCGGGTCGGTGCCCGCCGTTCACCGCTGCGGACGCCCGACGGACTGGCCGCGCTGGCCCGGACGGTGGTGCGCCGCCCCGGTTTCCGGCTGGTGGGGCTGATGGCGTACGAGGGGCATGTGGCAGGTGTGGGCGACGAGGTCGCCGGTAAGCCGGTGTTCTCGCGGGCGATCCGGATGATGCAGGCGGCGGCACGCAAGGAGCTGGCGCAGCGCCGCTGGGAGGCGGTACGGGCGGTACGGGCGGTGGCACCGCGCCTGGAGTTCGTCAACGGCGGCGGAACCGGCAGTGTGCAGCACACCGCGGCGGAGGCGGCGGTCACCGAGATCGCGGCCGGGTCGGGGCTGTACGTTCCGCGGCTGTTCGACAACTTCCGTTCGTTCAGCGGGCGTCCGGCGGCGCTGTTCGCCCAGCCCGTGGTGCGCCGCCCGGGCCCCGGGGTGGTCACGGTGCTGGGCGGCGGCTATCCGGCGTCGGGGGTGGCGGGTCCCGACCGGCTGCCGGTGCCGTATCTGCCGGCCGGCCTGCGCTACGACCCGCAGGAGGGCCCCGGCGAGGTACAGACACCGTTGCTGGGTCCGGCCGCCGACGGGCTGCGGATCGGCGACAAGGTGTGGTTCCGGCATGCGAAGGCCGGTGAGCTGTGCGAGCGGTTCGATCAGCTGCAGTTGATCGACGGGGAACGGGTGGTGGGGACGGTGCCGACGTACCGGGGAGAGGGGCACGCGTTCCTGTAGGCGGCCTGCGCCGGTGACGCGGAAGAGGCCGTCCGGGAGGCCCGTCCGGGAAAAGCTCGCGGACGGGGTCCGTCCCGGGCCCCGCGGCCGGGGCCCGGGGACGGACCCCGGGGGGGTGCGGCCGGTGCGCGTCAGCCGTGCATGCGGTCCTGCTGGTCGGGCACCACGCTCCCGTCGGGGCGGCGGAGCGGCCCGAAGCTGCCGTCGGTGTTGTTGTGGCCCTCGGTGGCGCAGGGGTAGGCGCCGGACTTGCGGGGCAGCGGGTCGATGAACATCGGGTTCACCACCCAGCGGCCGTCGGCGTTGTCGTAGCCACGGCACATCAGCTCGCTCTTGTTGCGGTTGATGGCCAGGTGCGCGCCGGTGGCGTCGTTCACGAAGGTCACGTCGGTGTCGGCGTCGCCGCCGCCGAGCGCGATGCGGTGCTCCGGGTCCTGCTGCCGCCAGGCCTTGGCGCCCTTGATCTTGAAGATCTCCTGGTTGATCCAGCAGCGCTTGCCGTCGATGTACGGAATGACCTCGCCATGGCCGTCCTTGACATCGCCGCAGCCGCGGATGCCGGTGGTGAACCTGCCGTGCCGGACCATGCTGCGGACGCCGAGGGTGTGCGCGGCGTCCAGGCCGACGCCGCCGGACCAGGCCTCGGCCACGGTCTCCGCGGAGGCGGAGACGATATAGACGTCGAAGCCGGCCGCCTTCAGCGTACGGATCAGGTCCTTCTGCTGGTCGTAGTAGCGGATGTAGCCGGCCAGTTTGTGGGTGCCGACGGTCTGCTGGGTGCCGACCGGTGCGGCGAGGTTCTCGGCGCGGGCCTTCTTGGCGTACGAGCTGAGCTGGGCGGGACGCAGGCCGGCGAACAGCTGGGGCACCCAGGCGTATTCGGGAACCGTGCGGCGGTGGTTCCAGTGGCCGGCGAAGGCCTCGGCGCCGCTCATGGTCTTCGCCTCGCCGCGGATCTCCATGATCTCGTCGGTGCAGGCGGTGTTCTCGGCGGTGCGCAGCGGACGGCCGGCCGGGACGTCGGTGCCGCAGGCCTTGGTCAGCGCGTGGTCGGCGGCCGGGGTCAGCCAGGGGCTGGTGTCCCGCCAGCTCCCGGGCTGCAGGATCTTGTCGTGCCGCAGCGCCCAGGCGAGGGTGGCGTCGGAGATGTCGTTCTTGACGACGGTGTTGTCCCAGTCGAAGGCGGCGACCGGGCGGTGCGCGAACCGGCCGTCCGGGTGCGAGCACCGCCCGCGCTCGTCGATCATCTTCTGCAGCTTGGCGCGGTTGTGGCCGTACCACGTGATGCTCGTGGAGAGCTGGGGACAGGTGGCGCGTGCCGGGGCCTTGGCGGGAGCGGCGGCGGCAGCGGCGGCCGGGGCGGTGGCCGTGAGCGCCGAGAGGGTGGCGGCCCCGGCGAGTCCCAGGGCGAGGGCGTACCTCTTGGAGCCTGTGGTACCCAATGTGTCCTCCGTGGTGAGGGTCAGGAAGCACGCCGGGACCGGCACGCGGTGGTGCCGGTCCCGGTGTGGAGGTCGGACTTTACCTTCGGTTCCCGCCCGTTCCCGAGGGGCGGGAGGTACGCATCAGACGGGAGTGACGTAGGCGCCCGCGATACCGCCGTCGACCAGGAATTCGGCGGCGTTGACGAACGAGGAGTCGTCGCTGGCGAGGAAGGCGACGGCGGAGGCGATCTCCTCGGGCTCGGCGAACCGGCCGACGGGGACGTGCACCAGGCGGCGCGCGGCGCGCTCCGGGTCCTTGGCGAACAGCTCCTGCAGCAGCGGGGTGTTGACCGGCCCCGGGCACAGGGCGTTGACCCGGATGCCCTCGCGGGCGAACTGCACGCCCAGTTCGCGGGACATGGACAGCACGCCGCCCTTGGAGGCGGTGTAGCTGATCTGCGAGGTGGCGGCGCCCATCACGGCGACGAAGGAGGCGGTGTTGATGATGGAACCGCGGCGCTGGTCGCGCATGTAGGGCAGCGCGTGCTTGCAGCAGAGGTAGACCGAGGTGAGGTTGACCTCCTGGACGCGCTTCCAGGCGTCCAGGCCGGTGGTGAGGATCGAGTCGTCGTCGTCCGGGGAGATCCCGGCGTTGTTGAAGGCGATGTCGACCGAGCCGTAGGTGTCGAAAGCGGTCTTGTAGAGCGCCTCGACCTGGTCGGAGTCGGTCACATCGACCTGGACGAAGAGGCCGCCGACCTCGGCGGCGGCGGCCTTGCCCGCCGTCTCGTCGATGTCGGCACAGACGACGTTGGCACCTTCGGAGGCCAGTCGGCGGGCGGTGGCCAGGCCGATGCCGCTGCCGGCACCGGTGATCACGGCGGTACGGCCGACGAGGCGGCGGCACACTGCGGTCTGCTCGGTCACTTGGTCTCCTCGGTGCTGATGAAGATGTTCTTGGTCTCGGTGAAGGCGGTCAGTGCGTCCGGGCCCAGCTCACGGCCGAGGCCGGACTGCTTGAACCCGCCGAAGGGGGTCCAATAGCGCACGGCGCTGTGGGAGTTGACGGAGAGGTTGCCGGCCGCGACGCCGCGCGAGACGCGCAGGGCACGGCCGACGTCACGGGTCCACAGCGAGCCGGCCAGGCCGTAGTCGCCGGCGTTGGCGAGCCGGACGGCGTGGGCCTCGTCGTCGAAGGGGAGGACCACGGCGACCGGGCCGAAGATCTCCTCGACGGCCGTACGGTCCTCGGGGCGGCCTTCCAGGACGGTGGCCGGGTACCAGAAACCCTTGCCGGCGGGCGCCTCGCCGCGGATGGCGGCCGGGGCGTCCTCGGGGACGAAGGACCGGACCCGCTCGCGCTGGGCGGCGGAGATCAGCGGGCCCATCCGGGTGGCGGGGTCGGCCGGGTCGCCGACCGTGAACGCCTTGACGGCGGGCTCCAGCAGCTCCATGAAGCGGTCGTAGACGCTCCGCTGGACGAGGATGCGGCTACGGGCACAGCAGTCCTGGCCGGTGTTGTCGAGGAAGGAGCCGGGGGCGGCGGCCGCGGCGGCTTCGAGGTCGGCGTCGGCGAAGACGATGTTGGGGCTCTTGCCGCCGAGTTCGAGGGTGAGCCGCTTGGTCTGCGCCGCGCAGCGGGCGGCGATCTGCCGGCCGGTGGTGGTGGAGCCGGTGAAGACGACCTTGGCGACGCCGGGGTGGTCGACCAGCGCGGTGCCGGTGACCGGCCCCTCGCCGGGCAGGACCTGGAAGAGGCCCTCGGGGAGTCCGGCCTCCAGGGCGAGTTCGGCGAGCCGGAGTGCGGTGAGCGGGGTGGTCTCGGCGGGCTTGAGGAGAACGGCGTTGCCGGCCGCGAGCGCGGGGGCGGTGCCCCAGGCGGCGATCGGCATCGGGAAATTCCAGGGGGCGATGACGGCGACCACGCCGAGCGGCTCCTGAACGGTGAGGTTCAGGCCGCCTGCGACCGGGATCTGGGTGCCGGTCAGGCGCTCCACTCCCCCGGCCGCGTAGTGCAGCAGATCGCGGACGTTGCCCGCTTCCCACCGGGCGTTGCCCAGCGGGTGGCCGGCCTCCTTCAGTTCGAGGGCGGCGAGCGGCTCGATGTGCGCGTCGACGACCTCGGCGAAGCGGCGCAGGATGCGGGCGCGGTCGCCGGGTGCCACCGCGGCCCAGGATTCCTGGGCGGCCGCGGCCCGGCGGACCGCCGCGTCGACCTCTTCGGGAGAGGTGGTGGGGACGGTGGCCACCACCTCCTCGGTCGCCGGGTTGAGAATTTTCAGCTCGTGCAACACGTGCGGTTCCTTACATGCGCTCGAAGGAGCGGAAACGCTCCCAGTCCGTGACGGCGGCGTCGTAGGCGTCCTGTTCGACGCGGGCCATGTGGCGGTAGTGATCGACGACCTCGTCGCCGAACGCCGCCCGGGCGATCGGGCTCTGCTCCCACAGCTCGGCGGCCTGGCGCAGCGTCGTGGGGACATGGGCGGCATCGCCGGTGTAGGCGTTGCCGGTGGTCGCCTCGGGGAGTTCCAGTTCGTGCTCTATGCCGTACAGACCCGCCGCGACCATGCCGGCCACCGCGAGGTAGGGGTTCACATCGCCACCGGGCAGGCGGTTCTCCAGCCGGTGGGCGCGGCCGTGGCCGACCACCCGCAGGGCGCAGGTGCGGTTGTCGGGGCCCCAGGCCACGGCGGTGGGCGCGAAGGAGCCGGGGCGGAAGCGCTTGTAGGAGTTGATGTTGGGCGCGTAGAGGAGCGTGAAGTCACGCATCGCCGCGACCTGGCCCGCCAGGAAGTGCTGCATGGTCTTCGACATCCCGTACGGGCCGTCGTCGTCGGCCAGCACCGGGCGGCCGTCCGCGTCCTGCAGCGAGAGGTGGATATGACAGGAGTTGCCCTCGCGCTCGTCGTACTTCGCCATGAAGGTGAGCGACATGCCCTCCTGGGAGGCGATCTCCTTGGCACCGGTCTTGTAGATGGAGTGCTGGTCGCAGGTGGTGAGCGCCTCGTCGTAGACGAACACGATCTCGTGCTGACCGAGGTTGCACTCGCCCTTGGCGGACTCGACGGTCATGCCGGCCGCGCCCATTTCGTTGCGGATGCGGCGCAGCACGGGCTCGACCCGGCCGGTGCCGAGGACCGAGTAGTCGGCGTTGTACTGGTTGGCCGGGTTCATCTGGCGGTAGCCGCGCGACCAGGCGTCCTCGTAGGTGTCCTTGAAGAGCATGAATTCCAGCTCGGTGCCGGCGTGGGCGCTCCAGCCGCGCTCGGCGAGCCGGTCGAGCTGGCGGCGCAGGATCTGCCGGGGGGAGGCGACGACCGGCGAGCCGTCGTGCCAGGCGAGGTCGGCGGTGATCAGCGCGGTGCCCGGGTTCCAGGGAGTGCGGCGCAGGGTGCCGGGGTCGCCGTGCATGGCGAAGTCGCCGTAACCGCGCTCCCACGAGGACATCGCGTAGCCCTCGACGGTGTTGAGGTCGACGTCGACGGCGAGGAGGTAGTTGCAGCCCTCCGTACCGTGGTCGAGGACGGTGTCGAGAAAGTATCGGGCCGCGAACCGCTTGCCCTGGAGCCTGCCTTGCATATCGGTGAAGGCGAGGACGACAGTGTCGATCTCCCCGGCGTCGACGAGGACCCTGAGCTCCTCGACGGAGAGTGGGGGCGTGCGGTCTGCCACGGTATTGCCTCCTGTCACTGCATCCGGAGGTCATAAGGTAGGCACACGAACCATTGATTGGGAAGGGGTATCGATGGACGGTGCGGCGGACCGGCTGGCACCCGTACTGCGACCGGTGCGGGCGGGCAACGGCTTCGAGGAGGCGCTGGAGCAGATACTCCAGGTCGTCCGGCTCGGCCTGGTGCCCCAGGGCGAACGACTGCCCGCCGAGCGCGAGTTGGCCGAGCGGCTGCAGATCAGCCGGGTCACCCTGCGCGAGGTGCTGAAGGTGCTGCAGGACGAGGGCCTGGTGGAGAGCCGGCGCGGGCGCTACGGCGGCACCTTCGTACGGGTGCGTACGGAGAACCCGGACGAGGCCGAGCTGCGGCGCCGGACCGGGAAGATCGACGTCGAGGACACCCTGCGCTTCCGGGAGGTGCTGGAGGTGGGCGCGGCCGGGCTGTGCGCGGCCCACGGGCTGTCCGGCCAGCAGAGCAGCCGGCTGCGCGCGGCACTCGCCGCGACCCAGGACGCACCGCTCGCCGACTACCGCCGGCGCGACACCCTGCTGCATCTGACCCTCGCGGAGCTGTCCGGGTCGGCGTCGCTGGCGGCGCAGTACGCGGCGGTACGGGCGCGGGTGAACGATCTCCTGGACTGCATTCCGCTGCTCGTCCGGAATCTGGAACATTCGCAGACCCAACACACCGCGCTGGTGGAGGCGGTACTGGAGGGCGATGCGGACGGTGCCCGCGAGGTGATGCGCGAGCACTGCTGCGGGACCGCGGCGCTGCTGCGGGGATTCCTGACCGCGCCGTCACCCTGAGCGCCCGCCCGGGGACCGTGCGCGCGCGTTCACCATTCTTTTACGTACAGGTCTTGCGCCGAGCCGACCCGCCAGCAAAGGTATGCGGCTAAACCTTTGCTCGTTATCCCCTCGGCGAGGCAGGAGCGGCTCATGGCCGACAGCACGGAATCGCAGACCGCACCGCCCACCGCGCCCTCGGGCGGCAGCTCCCCGGGCGGCGGCGCATCGTCCGACGACACCTATCTGGAGCGGCGGACGCTGCGCCGCGGCAGCGCGGGCCCCCTGCTGCTGACCGGCCTGGGCGTCGCCTATGTCGTCTCCGGCGACTTCTCCGGATGGAACAACGGTCTGGCGCAGGGCGGCTTCGGCGGTCTGGCGATCGCCGCCGTCCTGATGGGCCTGATGTACACCTGTCTGGTCTTCGCGCTGGCGGAGCTGGCCTCGATCCTGCCGACCGCCGGCGGCGGCTACGGCTTCGCCCGGCGCGCCCTGGGCACCTGGGGCGGCTTTCTGACCGGCACCGCCATCCTCATCGAATATGTGCTGGCGCCCGCCGCGATCTCCATCTTCATCGGTGACTACGTCCAGTCGCTCGGCCTGTTCGGTCTGCACTCCAGCTGGCCGGTCTATCTCGCCTGCTTTGCGATCTTCATCGGGATCCATCTGTGGGGCGTGGGTGAGGCGCTGCGCTTCAGCCTGATCGTCACCGCCATAGCGGTCGCCGCGATCGTCGTCTTCGCGATCGCCGCCCTGACCGACTTCCATGTGGACACGCTCAACGACATCCCCGTGAAGGCCGGTGCGTTCGGGGCCAACTCCTGGCTGCCGTTCGGCATCCTCGGGATCTGGGCGGCCTTCCCGTTCGGCATGTGGTTCTTCCTCGGCGTCGAGGGCGTACCGCTGGCGGCCGAGGAGACCAAGGACCCGGCCCGGTCGCTGCCCAAGGCGATGGCCGCCGCGATGGGCATCCTGCTGGTGCTCGCGCTGATCACCTTTGTCGCCGCCACCGGGGCACGCGGCTCGGCGGCGATCCAGTCGGTGGGCGACCCGCTGGTCCAGGCGCTGCAGCCGCACGGCAGGCCGACCGCCATCGGCCGCATCGTCAACTACGCGGGGCTCGCGGGCCTGGTGGCGTCCTTCTTCTCCCTCATCTTCGCCGGTTCCCGCCAGCTCTTCGCGCTCTCCCGGGCCGGCTACCTGCCCCGTTTCCTCTCCCTGACCAGCCGCCGCAAGGCCCCCTACCTCGGGCTGCTGGTGCCCGGGGCGCTGGGCTTCGCGCTCGCCGCGGCCACCGGCGACGGCGCCCGGATGCTCAATGTCGCGGTCTTCGGCGCCACCATCTCCTATGCGCTGATGGCGCTCTCGCACCTCGTGCTGCGCCGCCGCGAACCCGGGCTGCCCCGCCCCTACCGCACCCCCGGCGGCATGCTGACCTCGTCCGTCGCGTTCGTCCTGGCCTGCTCGGCGCTGCTGGCGACGTTCCTGGTCGACAAGGAAGCCGCCTTCATCGCTCTCGGCGTCTACGTCGTGGCGCTCGCCTACTTCGCCTTCTACTCCCGCCACCGGCTGGTGGCCGCGGCCCCCGAGGAGGAGTTCGCGGCGCTGGCGGCAGCGGAGGCGGAGCTCGAACGCGACTGACCGGCACCCTCGGGACGCAGGCATGGCCGGCCGGGCCTCCCCGGCCGGCCCCGTCGTCCCCGCACCGCCCCCACTCACCCACCCAGCCACCCACCCGACCCACCGACCCACCGACCCACGGAGGACCGCACCCCATGTCCCAGCCCCTCATCGGCATCAGCACGTACCAGGAAGAGGCCCGGTGGGGGGTGTGGGCCCTGCCCGCCGCTCTGGTACCCGCCGGATATCCGAAGCTGGTGCAACGCTCGGGCGGACTGGCCGCGCTGCTGCCGCCGGGCGATCCGGCCACGGCCGCGGCGGCCGTGGCCCGCCTGGACGGGCTGGTGATCGCCGGCGGCGCGGATGTACAGCCGGCGCGCTACGGCGCGGAGCCGCACCCCAGGACCGGTCCGCCCGCCCTTGACCGGGACGCCTGGGAACTGGCCCTGATCGAGGCGGCCTTGGCGGGCGGCGTACCGCTGCTGGGCATCTGCCGCGGCCTCCATCTGCTGAACGTGGTGCTGGGCGGCACCCTCGTCCAGCACCTCGACGGGCATGCCGGAGCCCCCGGGGTCTTCGACCGGCACGACATCGAACCGGTCCCCGGGACGCTGCTGGGCCGGGCGCTGCCCGAGCCGGTCTCCGTGCCGACCTACCACCACCAGGCCGTGGACCGGATCGGCCGCGGGCTGGTGCCGTCCGCCTACGCGGAGGACGGCACCATCGAGGCACTGGAACTCCCGGGCGCATACGGCTTCACCCTGGCGGTGCAGTGGCACCCGGAGGCCGGGGACGACACCCGGGTGATGGAGGCCCTGGTGGCGGCGGCGCGCGAGGCATCCGCCGCCGGGTGACGGGGACGCACCGTGCCGCCGAAGGCCCGCGGACCCGACCCGCTCAGGGCGTCCCGCGGGTCAGCCCCAGCAGCTCGCGGGCCGGGCCCGCGGGCCGCTGACCGGCGGGCCACACGGCCCGCAGCTCACGGCCGAGCCGCAGCTCACGCACCGGAATCTCGACCAGCCGACGCGCGGTCAGCTCCTCACCGACCGCCAGCTCGCTGAGGACGGACGGAGCCGCCTCGCTCACCACGGCCGCCTTCACCGCGGTGGTCGAGGCGAGTTCGAGGAGCGGTTCGGCCAGCCCGCCGTGCCCGGCGAGTGCCGCATCCAGCACCTGGCGGGTCCCCGAGCCCCGCTCGCGCAGGATCAGCGGAGTGGCGGCGAGTTCGGCGGCGGTCAGCTCCCCACGGCGCCGGGCCCAGGGGTGCGACGGAGCGGCGACCACGACCAGCCGGTCCTGTCCGATGACCGTCCCGTCCAGCCCCGCCGGCACCTGCAGCCCCTCCACGAAGCCGAGGTCCGCGTCGCCGCCCAGCAGCCGCTCGGCCACCGCGCCGGAATTGCCCGCAAGCAGCGATACCGCGGTCCCGGGCCGCTGCGCGCGCAGCGCGATCAGCCACCCCGGCAGCAGATACTCGGCGATGGTCATGCTGGCCGCGACCCGCAGCCGTGAATCGCGCTGCCCCCGCAGCGCCTGCGCACCGGCGTCGAAGACCTCGGCGGCCTCCACCACCCGGCGCGCCCAGTCCGTCACCAGGGCCCCGGCGTCCGTCAACCGGGAGCCGCGCGGCGAGCGTTCGACCAGCGCCACTCCCAACTGCCGCTCCATCGAGCGGATACGGCTGCTGGCGGCGGGCTGGGAGATGCCCCGCGCGCGGGCGGCCCGCCCCAGACTGCCGAGCCGGGCGACGGCGAGCAGCAGCTCCAGCGCACCGAGGTCCGGGACCCGGTGTGCCAGCGATACGGCGGCGGGCCCGGCCTCACCACTCATAAGTCCCCCTGCACATAACCCCAGCTTATGCCCTCATAGACACGAGGTCCCTGGTGGCGGCCGCTCCGGGCGCCGACGCTGTTCTCATGGCATCTCTCGCGCAAGCACCTTCCCGCCCCGGCACCCCCGACGGCCGTGGCGCCGACCCCGACGCCGGCCCCGGCCCCGGCACCCCCGATGCCGCGCCCTCGGTCCGCCATCTCGGGCCGAACTGGTACGCCGCCGTCATGGGCACCGCGATCGTCGCCAACGCCGGCACGGTCCTGCCGCTCACCACCCCCGGCCTGCACACCGCCTACCAGGTCGTCTGGGCGCTGTCGGCGCTGATGCTGCTGACCCTGCTGGCCGCGCGGGCGGTGCACTGGGCCCGCCACGGCGACCAGGCGCGCCGCCATCTGCTCGACCCGGCCGTCGCGCCGTTCTACGGATGTCTGGCGATGGCCCTGCTGGCGGTCGGCGGCGGCACGCTCGCCGTGGGCCGGGAGGTCATCGGCGAACCGGCCGCACTGGCCGCCGACGCCGCCCTGTGGATCCTGGGCACCCTCGTCGGCCTCACCTGCGCCGCCGGCATCCCGTACCTGATGGTGACCCGGCACCGCATCGAGCCCGGCAGCGCCTCTCCCGTCTGGTTGCTGCCGCTGGTCGCTCCCATGGTGTCGGCGGCACTGGGCCCGGCCCTGGTGCCGTATCTGCCGGCCGGCCAGTGGCGGGCGGCCCTGCTGTTCGCCTGCTACGCCCTGTTCGGCATGTCACTGCTGGCCACGCTGCTCGTCCTGCCGCTCGTGCTGTCCCGGCTGATCCACCACGGCCCGCTCCCCCTCGTGCTCACCCCCACGCTGTTCCTCGTCCTGGGCCCCCTGGGGCAGTCCACCACCGCGGTGGCCAACCTCGCCCATGCCGCACCGGGCGTCGTGGACGCCTCCTCCGCGCACGCCATGGGCGCCTTCGCGGTGCTCTACGGCGTCCCGGTCATGGGCTTTGCGCTCCTCTGGCTGGCGATCGCCATCGCGATGGTGGTGCGCGCCGTCCGCAACGGCATGGGATTCGCCATGACCTGGTGGGGCTTCACCTTCCCCCTCGGGACCTGCGTCACGGGCGCGGCGGGGCTGGCCCGGCGGACCGGCCTGATCGCCTTCGACTGGCTCGCGGTGGGCCTGTTCGCGCTCCTGGTGACCGCCGTGGCGGTGGCAGCCACCCGCACCGCCGCCGGCCTGGCCCGCGGACGCCTGCTCGCACCGCCCCGGCCGGTCACGGCTTAGGGCTCCCCCTGGCCGTCGTGCGCCGCTCCCTCACCGGGCCGCGGCCAGGGCCTTGGCCAGTTCGGCCGGAGCACGCACCAGGGAGGGCCCGTACCAGGTCAGATACCGGCCGCTGACCAGCGCGGCGGGCAGGCCGGGGAACGCCTCGGGACCGTCCTCGGCGCTGAAGCGGTACGGCTCGTCGGGCAGCACCACGAGGTCGGCGGCACAGGCGAGAAGCCCGTCGAGCGGGACCCGGGGGTAGCGGTCGGCATGGTCCGCGTAGTGATGGCGGACGCCCAGGCGGGCCAGGAGGTCGCCGGCGAAGGTGTCCCGGCCCAGCACCATCCACGGGCGCCGCCAGACGGGCACCACCGCCGTCCGCTCCGCCGCCCGCGCCGGCAGCTCACGCCAGGCGGCCTCGGCGGCGTCCAGCCACCGGGGCCGGGCCAGCCCGCAGCCGTGGACGAGGACCCGCTCCAGCTCCCGGAACGCCTGCGGCAGGGTCCGTACTTCGGTGACCAGCACCGCGATCCCGGCGGCGCGCAGCGCAGCGAGGTCCGACTCCCGGTTCTCCTCCTCGTTGGCGATCACGAGGTCGGGGGCGAGGGCGGCGATCCGCTCCGTGTCCGGGTTCTTGGTGCCGCCGATGCGCACGACATCGAGCCCGGCCGGCTCGCTGCACCAGTCGGTGGCCCCCACCAGCAGGCCGGGCGCGGTGCAGGCGACCGCCTCCGTCAGCGAGGGAACGAGGGAGACCACGCGACGCGGCGGAGTGCGGATCGTCATGACGCCAGCCTCGCACGGACCGGCCCACCCCGGCCGGACCGCACTCGACGCACTACCGGATCCGTGCGCACCGCATTCCGTCCCGCGGACCGGAAACAGTCGAGCCCCGCCACCGGAAGATCCGGTGGCGGGGCTCGACGCGGTGAAGCGGGCGCCGGTGAGGACTACTTCACGGGTGCCATCTTGTCGACGATGCCCGGATGGGCATCGATCCACTTCTGGACGCCCTTGTTCTCGTTGCCCTTGCCGGCCGCCTGAATGTCCTTCTCCAGACTGCCGAGCTCATCGGAGTTCATCTTCCAGTTCTTCAACCAGCCGTTGAACTCCGGGAATTTCTCCGGGAAGCTCTTGTTGCCGATCGTCTTGATCTGGTTGTTGGCGCCCCACGTGCCCTGGGGGTCCTTGAGCTTGGTGAGGTGGTACTTGCTGTACGCCCAGTGCGGGGACCACAGGACCACCGCGATGGGCTCCTTCTTGGCGTAGGCCCGCTCCAGCTCGGTGAGCATGGCGCTGGTCCCGGCCTCGGTGACGTCGAAACCGTCCAGGCCGTACGCGGGGGACACCACGCTCTTGAGGCGCTTCATCTCGCCGGTGCCCGGCTCGATACCGATGATCTTCCCGCCGAAGGTGTCCTTGTGCTTGCGCAGATCGTCCAGGGTCTTCACACCCTTGACGTAGGACGGTACGGCGATCTCCAGGGAGGTCTTGTCGTACCAGGCCCCGACATCGACGAGATCCTTTTTGTACTTGTCCCAGTACTGCTTCTGCGCCACCGGTAGCCAGGCATCGGTTTCGACATCGATCTGCCCCGTCGACAAACCGGTCCACATCGGGCCGACATCGAGGTTCTGGAGCTTCGGCTTGTAGCCCCGCTTCTCCAGGATGTTCTTCCAGAGGTAGGTGGTGGCGATGCCCTCGTCCCACGCCGGGTAGCCCATGGTCGGGGTCTTGCCCGCATCCTTGCCCTTGGCGTACTGGGCCTTGGCGGACGGCGCCAGCTTGTCGACCAGGCCCGGGTGCTGCTTGAGCCAGGCGCGCACGCCCTCCTGCTCATGCCCCGTACCGGCGTTCTTGACCTCGCTTTCGAGGCTGGTGAGCTGCTTCTCGTCCAGGTGGAAGTTCTTCATCCAGCCGGCGACCTGGGGCTCGTCCTTCGAGAAGCCCTTGCGGCCCAGCATGTGCAGGCTGTCCCCGGAGCCGAAGGAGCCCTTGGGGTCCTTGAGCTTGGTCAGCTTGTACTTGTCGTAGGCCCAGTGCGGCGACCACAGCGTGACGGCGATCGGCTTCTTGTCGTGGATCGAGCGGTCCAGCTCGGTGAGCATGGACGAGGTGCTCGACTCCACGACCTTGTACTCACCGCCCAGGCCGTAATCCTTGAGGACCTTGTCCTTGAGGATCTTCATCTCGCCCGCGCCCGGCTCGATCCCGACGATCTTGCCGCCGAAGGTGCCGCCCTTGCCCTTGAGATCGTCGAGGGTCTTGACGTCCTTCATGTAGGACGGGACCGCGATCTCCAGGGAGGTCTTGTCGTACCAGGCGCCCAGGTCCTCGAGCTTGTCCTTGTACTTCTTCCAGTACTCCGCGTGGGTCGTCGGCAGCCAGGCGTTGGTCTGCACATCGATGTCACCACGGGCCTGGCCGGTGAAGAGCGGGCCGGCGTCCAGGGCCTGGGCCCTGGGCTTGTAGCCGCGCTGTTCGAGGATCTCCTTCCACAGGAAGGTCGTGGCCTTGCCCTCGTCCCAGTTGACGTAGCCGAGGCTGACCGGCCGGCCGTTGCCGTCGGTGCCCCCCGTGCCGCTGCCGCTGTCCTTGCCGAAGACGCTCATCCCGCCGGCGACCAGCGCGAGCACGACCACGGCGACCGTCGCCACGGAGGTCGCCGGCTTCCAGTGGAGGAACTTCAGACCGCCGAGCGCGGCCTGTGCCTTCGCCAGCGCGCGCCGGCCGAGCGGGGAGACCCGCTGGTTGAGCGCGCTGGTCATCCGGTCCAGGTACACCGCGAGGATGACGACCGCGAGACCGCCCTCCGCACCCAGCTTCACATCGACCGAGCTGAGCGAGAGGTAGACGGTGCCGCCGAGGCCGGCGCCGCCGACCATGCCGGCGATGACGACCATGGACAGCGCCAGCATGATGACCTGGTTGATACCGGCCATGATCGTCGGCAGCGCGAGCGGCAGCTGCACGCGGAAGAGCGTGCGCCGCGGATGGGTACCGAACGCATCGGCGGCCTCGACCAGTTCACCGTCGACCTGCCGGATGCCCAGTTCGGTCATGCGGACCGCGGGCGGCATGGAGAAGACGATGGTCGACACGATGCCGGGGACCGCGCCCAGGCCGAAGAAGAGGATGCCGGGGATCAGGTAGACCATCGCCGGCATCGTCTGCATCAGGTCCAGCACCGGACGCACCGCTCCGCTGACGGCACGGTTGCGGGCCGCCCAGATGCCGAGGGGTACCGCGACCGCGACCGTGATGATGCAGGCCACCAGCACCAGCGAGAGCGACTGCATGGTCTGGTGCCACTGCTCGATCGAATCGATCAGCGCGAAGCCGATGAACGTCAGCACGGCGGCCGGCAGCCCCCGCAGCCACCAGGCGATCACCGCAAAGATGCCCGTCAGGAGCAGCGGCGTGGGGCCGGAGAGGACCGTGAGGATGCCGTCGTAGAAGCCGCCCAGCACGGTCGTGACGAAGTGGAAGAGCCACTCGGCATGGTCCCGCAGCCATTCGACCAGGCTGTCGGCCCAACTGCCTATCGGAATCCTAGGCACCGGCGCTCACCTTGTCCTCGGGGTCGTGGTCCGTGGACGTGTTCCCGGACGAGTGCTCGGAGGTCTTGTCCGCCGGGGGCGCGTCCGCGGCCGTCCCGCCGTCGCCCGCGTCCTGGACGGGGACGTCCGGGGCCGGGCTCTGCTCCGCGGCTTCGCCGAGGACGGCGAGCAGCCGCTCGGCCGTGACGGCACCGACCAGTTCGCCCGTCTCATCGGTTACGGCGACCGGAACGCTGCTGGTCGAGCAGGGCGTGAACAGCTCGACCAGCGGGGTGTCGACACCGACCGTGGCAGGCGCGGCGGCCCGGAACTCCGCCGCGGTGGTGAGCTTCTTGCCCGCCGGGGTCGTGGCGCCGAGCACCGTCCCGACCTCGGACATGATCGCGCCCGCGGTCAGCACCCGGGTGCGGTCCACGTCCTGGGTGAAGGAGGCGACATAGTCGTTGGCCGGCGTGACGAGGATGTCCTCGGCGCTGCCGATCTGCACGATCCGGCCGTCGCGCATCACGGCGATCCGGTCGCCGAGCCGCATGGCCTCGTTCAGGTCGTGGGTGATGAAGACGATGGTCTTCTTCAGCGACTTCTGCAGCTCCAGCAACTGGTCCTGCATATCGCGGCGGATCAGCGGGTCGAGTGCGCTGAAGGACTCGTCCATCAGCAGCAGATCGGCGTTGGTGGCCAGCGCACGGGCCAGGCCCACGCGCTGCTGCATACCGCCGGACAGCTCGTCGGGCCAGGACTTCTCCCAGCCCTTGAGCCCGGTGAGTTCGAGCGCTTCGGTGGCGCGCGCGATGCGCTCGGCGCGCGGTACGCCCTGCACTTCGAGGCCGTAGGCGGCGTTCTCCAGCACACTGCGGTGCGGGAAGAGCGCGAAGTGCTGGAAGACCATGGAGATCTTCTGGGAACGGACCTTGCGCAGCTCCTTGTCACTGAGCGACGTCAGGTCCTGGCCGTCGAAGCGGACGGTCCCCGAGGTCGGCTCCAGCAGCCCGTTGAGCGTGCGCAGCAGCGTGGACTTGCCCGATCCCGACAGGCCCATGACGACGAATATCTGGCCCTCGTCGACCTCGATCGAGGCGTCGATCACCGCGGCGGTGGTGCCTTCGGCCCGGAGATCCTCCCGGTCGGCGCCGGCTTCGAGTTTCCGGACCGCGTCCTCGGGTCGTCTGCCGAACACTTTGTACAGGTGCTCGGCTTGCAGCCTGGCCACATATGCCTCTCTTGTCGATCGGAGGACGACCTGCCACCCCCGTAGCCAGGTCGCGGAGCGGCACGGGTTCCGCCCGCTTTTACCGGTCGAAAGGTTGAATCTCGATCGGGTCCACTCCGGCTGCGCGCCTGCCCTTCTTTATCTGGCTCAAACAAAGCAGTGATTCACCTCACATCCGCGTGACGTATGGGGCATACGGCAAGATGCGGGATGTGACTCGACGCCTGATGCTCCTCGATACCGCCTCTCTCTACTTCCGCGCCTATTTCGGGGTACCGGAATCAGTCAAGGCCCCGGACGGCACCCCGGTGAACGCGGTGCGCGGCCTGCTGGACTTCATCGCCCGCCTCGTCCAGGACCACCACCCCGATGACCTGGTCGCCTGCATGGACTTCGACTGGCGCCCCCAGTGGCGGGTCGACCTGATCCCCTCGTACAAGGCGCACCGGGTCGCCGAGGAGGCCCCGGCCGGCTCCGTGGAGCCCGACGAGGAGGAGATCCCCGACACCCTCTCGCCCCAGGTCCCGGTCATCGAGGACGTCCTGGACGCCCTGGGCATCGCCCGCATCGGTGCGGCCGGCTACGAGGCCGACGACGTCATCGGCACCCTGACCGCACAGGCGAAGGGTCCGGTGGACATCGTCACCGGCGACCGCGACCTCTTCCAGCTCGTCGACGACCGGAGCGGCATCCGCATCCTGTATCCGCTCAAGGGCGTCGGCACCCTCCAGATCACCGACGAGGCCCTGCTGCGCGAGAAGTACGGTGTGGACGGCCCCGGTTACGCCGATCTGGCCCTGCTGCGCGGCGACCCCAGCGACGGCCTGCCCGGCGTACCGGGGATCGGCGAGAAGACCGCCGCCAAACTGCTGGACGCCTACGGCGACCTGGCGGGCATCATGGCCGCCGCCGACGATCCCGCCTCGAAGGTGACCCCCGCCCAGCGCAAGCGGCTGCTGGAGGCCCGCCCCTATGTCGCCGTCGCCCCCAAGGTCGTGAAGGTGGCCACCGACGTGCCCGTCCCCGCCCTCGACCACACCCTGCCGGCCGAACCGGCCGACCCCGAGCGCCTGGAGGCACTGGCCGCCCAATGGGGCCTCGGCGGGGCCCTGCAGCGCCTGCTGCTCACCCTCAGCCGATGACCTGTTAGGTTAGGTATACCTAATAATATTGCATCAGGGGAGATTGCCGTGGCAGCAGAGCGTCCGTCCCGCAAGAAGCCCACCCTGCACCGCGCCCGGGTACAGCGCACCGAGCAGCTCACCCCGCACATGGTCCGGGTGGTGCTGGGCGGTGAAGGGCTGGCGGAATTCACGGCGGGCGAGTACTCCGACCATTACGTGAAGCTGGTCTTTCCGCTGCCCGGCGTGCACTACCCCGAGCCGTTCGACATCGCGCAGATCCGCGCCGACTTCCCGCGCCACCAGTGGCCCAGCACCCGTACCTACACCGTCCGCGCCTGGGATGCCGAAACCCGCGAGCTGACCGTGGACTTCGTGGTGCACGGCGACGAGGGCCTGGCCGGACCGTGGGCGGCCGCGGTGAAGCCGGGCGAGGAGATCCACCTTCTCGGCCCGGGCGGCGCCTACGTCCCCGAGTCCGGGGCCGACTGGCATCTGCTGGCAGGTGACGAGAGCGCCCTGCCCGCCATCGCGGCCTCCCTGGCCCGGATGCCCGCGGGTGTGCCGGTGCACGCCTTCATCGAGGTGGCGGGCCCTGAGGAGCGCCAGGAACTGGAGGTACCGTCCGGCGCCCGGGTCAGCTGGCTGTACCGCGGTGCCACGCCGGTCGGCCGTGAACTGGTCGCCGCCGTGCGGGCACTGGAGTTCCCGGCCGGTCAGGTCCAGGCTTTCGTGCACGGCGAGGCCGGGTTCGTGAAGGAGCTGCGCCACCTGCTCCGCGTCGAGCGCGCGATCCCGCGTGAGGCCCTGTCCCTCTCCGGCTACTGGCGCACCGGCCACGACGAGGACGGCTGGCAGGCCGCCAAGCGCGACTGGAACCAGCAGGTCGAGGCGGAGCAGGAGCCCGCCGCAGCAACAGCCTCCTGACCCCGCCCGTCCGCGGCGCCGGCCCGGCTCAGTCGTGGTGGAAGACCTCCCGCATCGGAGTCCACCACTCCCCCGGTACGGCGCCGTCGGTCTGCTCCTGGCAGGGATCGGTGAGCTGCCACCACCGCCGGGTCACGGGATCGGCGGCCATCCTCGCCATATCGGCGGCGTAGTCCTCACCGACGTACTCGGCATAGGAGAACAGCACCTCGCCCTCAAGGAAGATCGAGTAGTTGCGCAGATGGCAGGCGGTGATCATCGCCAGGACCTCCGGCCAGACCTCCGCATGCAGCCGCAGATACTCCTCGCGGTGTTCCGGGCGCAGCCTGATGAGTTTTCCGAAGCGCCGCACGGCCGCGGCGCCCTCGTTCCTTGTGGCACACATGGCGGCATCCTTCCCACCACCCCGGCGGCCGCACCCGGCCGTCCGGTCCGCCGCGAACTCATCGCCTCGCGCCAGGAATTGATGACGGCACAGACATCTGCGTCCGTCCCCGTCCCGACAGCAGCCGGCGCCGCACCCCGCCGAACGGGGGTGCGGCGCCGTCGCACTGCCGGGCCGGTACCGGCCCTGCCGCTCAGCCCACCGACGAGTACGCCACCACGCCGCGCAGCACACCGTCCATGGCCTTGCGGGCGGTACGCGCCACCGTGCCGCCGGGCGGGGCCGCCACGGCGATCTGGCCGAGGACATCGATCAGCTGCTTGCACCAGCGGACGAAGTCGCCGGCGGGCATCTCCGCCTCCCGGAGGACCTCGTCGAGGCCGAAGCCGGAGGCCCAGCGGTACGCGGCCCAGGCGAAACCAAGGTCCGGCTCGCGCTGGCCGACGCCCTCCGCCTGGTTGATCTTGTGGTCCTCCTCCAGGGCGTCCAGCCGGCCCCAGATGCGGACCATCTCGCCCAGTGCGTCCCTGGCCTTGCCGGCCGGCAGCTTGGGTGCCACCGCATCGTCCGCCTGCCGCGCCTCGTACACCAGCGCCGAGGCGCAGGCCGCCAGCTCCGCCGGGCCCAGGCCCTCCCACACGCCCTCGCGCAGACATTCGCTCGCCAGCAGATCCAGCTCGCCGTAGAGCCGGGCCAGGCGGCGGCCCTCGTCGGTGACCGTGTCGCCTTCGAGGTAGTCCAGCTCCGTCAGCAGGGCGCAGATCCGGTCGAAGGTACGGGCGATGGTGTTCGTCCGCCCCTCGATCCGGCGCTCCAGCTGGCGGGTGTCCCGCTGCAGTCGGTGGTAGCGCTCCGCCCACCGGGCGTGGTCCTCGCGCTCGGCACAGCCATGGCAGGGGTGCGCCCGGATCTCCGTACGCAGCCGGGCGATCTCCCGGTCGTCGGCCGCCTCCGCGCGCGGCTTGCGGTGCCGCGACGGCACGACATGACCGGCCTTCGTCCGCAGCGCGGACGCCAGATCGCGGCGCGACTGCGGGCTGCGGGCGTTGAAGGACTTGGGGATCCGCATCCGGTCCAGCGCCTCGACCGGCACCGGGAAGTCCATCGACGCCAGCCGCTTGACCTGCCGCTCGGCGGTCAGCACCAGCGGACGCGGGCCGTCCTGCGCATCGAAGCCACGATGGCCGTTGGTCCGCCCCGAGGGCATCCCGGGGTCGAGGACCAGCGCCAGGCCCGCGTATTTGCCGGTCGGCACATGGATGACATCGCCGGGTTTCAGCTTCTCCAGCGCCGCCGCAGCCGCCACCCTCCGCTGTGCCGCGCCCTGCTTGGCCAGCTCCGTCTCCCGGTCCTTCAGCTCCCGCCGCAGCCGGGAGTACTCCTCGAAGTCGCCGAGGTGACAGGTCATCGAGCCGCGGTAGCCCTCCAGCCCCTCCTCGTTCTTCTGCACCTGCCGCGTGATCCCGACCACCGACTTGTCGGCCTGGAACTGCGCGAAGGACATCTCCAGCAGCTCCCGCGAACGGTGCCTGCCGAACTGCGAGACGAGGTTGACCGCCATGTTGTACGACGGCTTGAAGGAGGACCGCAGCGGATACGTCCGCGTCCCGGCGAGCCCGGCCAGCGCGCCCGGGTTCATCCCCCGCTGCCACAGCACCACCGCGTGGCCCTCGATGTCGATCCCGCGGCGCCCGGCGCGGCCGGTCAGCTGGGTGTACTCGCCGGGGGTGATGTCGGCATGCTGCTCGCCGTTCCACTTCACGAGCTTTTCCAACACCACGGAACGCGCGGGCATGTTGATGCCCAGCGCCAGCGTCTCGGTGGCGAAGACGGCCTTGACCAGGCCCTTGACGAACAGCTCCTCGACGACCTCCTTGAACGTCGGCAGCATGCCGGCGTGGTGCGCCGCGATGCCCCGTTCCAGGCCCTCCAACCACTCGAAGTAGCCCAGCACATGGAGGTCGTCGTCCGGGATGCCGGCCGTCCGCGCCTCCACTATGCGACGGACCTCCTCGCGGCCCTCCTGGTCGTTGAGCCGCAGGCCCGAATACAGGCACTGCTGGACGGCGGACTCGCAGCCGGCGCGGCTGAAGATGAAGGTGATCGCGGGCAGCAGGCCCTCGTTGTCGAGGCGGTCGATGACCTCGGGCCGGCTGGGCGTCCAGATCCGGGCACGCTGGCGCCGCTCACGCTCACGGTCCGCCTCGCGCAGATTGCGGCCCCGGCGCTTGTCCCGGCCGAACGTCGGCCGGCTGTTCTCCATCCGCGCCAGTCGTTCCAGATCGGGATTGACCTCGCGGCGGCCGCCGCTCTGCCCGTCCCGCTCCTCGAACAGGTCGTATATCCGGCGGCCCGCGAGGACGTGCTGCCACAGCGGCACCGGGCGGTGCTCGGAGACGATCACGGCCGTGTCACCACGGACCGTGTCCAGCCAGTCGCCGAACTCCTCGGCATTGGAAACAGTCGCCGACAGTGACACCAGCGTCACCGATTCGGGAAGGTGGATGATCACCTCTTCCCAGACGGCGCCACGGAAGCGGTCGGAGAGGTAGTGCACCTCGTCCATGACCACATAGCCGAGGCCGACCAGCGACCGGGAGCCGGCATAGAGCATGTTGCGCAGCACTTCGGTGGTCATGACGACCACCGGGGCCTCGGAGTTGACGCTGTTGTCGCCGGTCAGCAGACCGACCTTCTCGGCGCCGTAACGCTTGACCAGATCCTGGTACTTCTGGTTGGACAGCGCCTTGATGGGCGTGGTGTAGAAGCATTTTCGGCCCTGCTCCAGGGCCAGGTGGACGGCGAATTCGCCGACGATCGTCTTTCCGGATCCGGTAGGGGCCGCGACCAGCACGCCCTTGCCGGCCTCCAGGGCCTGGCACGCCTCGACCTGGAACTGATCCAGGCCGAAGTCGTACATCTCTCGGAAAGGGGCGAGTGCGGTGGCCTGCTCGGCCGCCCGGAGCTTGGCGGCGGCATAGCGCTCAGCAGGGGACATGTCCTCGGTCATCGTGCTTACGAGCCTACCGGCCACCACTGACAACGACCGGATCTTTATGGCGGCCCTTTACCCGCGGAGGCACCTCCCCGAACGAAACATTCTTGACCTGGCTTTCATGAGGCGCGATATCATGACCATGACCAAATCGACAGGTTCCGCCCCCTGCGGGGTGACCTGTCCTTTCGTTTGCCACCACGGGGCCGGGGGGCCTGCGTGGTCAAGAGGGGGAACCATGCGTCTCAACAAGCTCACGTCGGCATAGCCGCGGCGGCCGCCGCCTTCCTCGCACTGAGCACCGCAGGCCCGGCGAGCGCCACGGAGCTGAGCGCGCAGAGTACGCACCGCGGAACGGTCGGCTGCTTCAGCTATTCGTGGGCCGAAGGCACCGCGACGTACACGGTGTACTACCACAACAACTGCGGCAAGAAGTCTGCGATCGCGGGCACGACGAACGCGCTGTTCCACAACAAGTGGTGCGCCAACGTCAACGCCAACAGCGGCGGTCACACCGTCCTTTGGAACGAGCCGATGAGCTTCGCGGCGGCCAAGGGCGGTCGCTGCTGACTCCGCCCGACCGCGAAAGAAGGCGGGCCCCATCGGAGATCCGATGGGGCCCGCCTTCTTGGTGCGTCACCGCTCCCGGCCACCGCAACGGGCGCCCGGCGCGCGGCCGTCCGCCGGTCACGTCACGTCGTCGAATCCTCCGCGCCGGCCCGTGTCGCCGCTCTCCGCCTCGCCGCTCGCCTGCTCCGGCAGCATCCGGCCGGAGGCGACCGACTCGACCTCCCCGACCGCGGACGGCTTCAGGTCCAGCTCCGATGCCTCGTCGTCGCTCAGGTCCGCGTCCGGGTTGCCCAGCTTGCGGCGGCGGTCGTTGAACAGGCAGATGCCGACGGCACCGAAGTACAGCACCACGATCGGAACGGCCAGCACCCCCATGGTCAGCGGGTCACCGGTCGGGGTGGCGATGGCCGCGAAGACCGTGATGCCCAGCACCATGAACCGCCACCAGCTCAGGATCCGGCGGCCGGTCAGCACCCCGCCGAAGTTGAGCAGCACCAGGAGGAGCGGCAGCTCGAAGGCAAGACCGAAGACCACGATCATGCGCGTGACGATGTCGAAGAAATCGTCGGCCGGGAAGAAGTTGGCCCAGTCCTCAGGTGTCAGGCCGACCAGCGCACCGGCCGTGGTCGGCAGCACCGCGTAGGCAAGGTAGGCGCCGGCGAGGAAGAGCGGTACTCCGGCGCCGACGAAGCTCAGCGCGTACTTCTTCTCGTTCCTGTGCAGACCTGGCGCGAGGAAGGCCCAGAGCTGGTAGAGCCAGACCGGGCTGGCACCGACGACCCCTGTCGTGAGAGACAGCTTGAGCAGGATGGTGAACGGCGCCAGCAGGCCGTTCGCCACGACCTGCGCACACGGGTGATCGCGAGGGGTGGTGACCGTGGTACCGCGGGGACAGCCGACCATCTGGATCACCGGCCCCGTGATGAAATGGGCGATGGCGTCGTACTGCCACATCGCGATGAGGGTGACCACACCCATCGCCAGCACCGACTTCAGCAGCCGGTTGCGCAGCTCACGCAGATGCGCGGCGAGCGGCATCCGCCCCTCGGGGTCCTTCTCCTGCTTGCGGGCAGACTTGGGCAACCCACGTCCTCGTCTCGTGCGTCAGCCTGTCCCGAAACGGATCGGTGCGGCTGGATCGGTTCGGCTCGGCTCAGCTCTGGTTGGTGCGGTGCGGCTCGGCCACCGGGCGCGAGCTGCTCACATCGCCGGGAGCTGCCGAAATCGTCCGAGGAGCCTGCTGTGCGGCGTCGGCGGGCGCCTCGGACGTGGTGCCGGTCGTGGCACCGCCGTCGGTGTCGCCCTCCTTCTTCATCGCCTTGGCCTCGCTCTTGAGGATGCGGGCCGACTTGCCGAGCGACCGCGCCATGTCCGGAAGTTTCTTCGCGCCGAAGAGCAGCACAATCACGACGAGGATCAGGATGATCTCGGGGGCCCTCAGGTTGCTGAGCATCTGCGACTACCTTCTCGCCGGGGCGGCGTCTGCTGTGGTGCCTGCCGATAGGGGTCCGACTGGCGTCCTGGTGCACTAGCGATCGTAACGTTCGGTGGTGAACGCCAGGCAATCCCCTCACATACTCGCGATTGCCTCGACCGCCGCGCTGTCTGAACCGCTGATGCAGCGTACCTCTCCGCCCACCCCAGCAGCAGAGGGCCGGCGCCCTGGGCTACGCCTTCAGTCCCTGCCGGTCTCGTGCATCCGGGACGCGAGCGGAACGGCCGCCCGCTCCAGATCCTCAGCGGCCCGCTGGATCCGCTCCGAACTCGCTCCGACCTGGCGGGCGAGCCTTCGCACCTCGGCGAAGACGCGGACGGCCAGGACACCGAGCACGGCGATCCCGGCGAAGCCGAGGGCGATTGCGATCATGGGCCAGAGCATGGGGCGAGCCTATCGGTCAGCCCGTGTGCAGCCGCAGCGTGCGGACCCCGCCGCCGGTGAGCAGCTCGACGATCCGCTCACCGGCCGGTTTGCGCACCGCGCGGCGGCAGTCGGGGCAGGTGAAGGAGTAGAAGGTGGTGCGGCTGCTGGCGCCGATCGCCAGCCGGAAGGCGTCCGAGGCCAGCTCGAAGCGGCCCCGGCAGTCCGGGCAGGCCGCTTTGAAGAGCACCGGCGCGGTCATGCCCGCCAGGGTGGTGGTCACCATCGTGGTCGTCATCCTTCGCTGCCGCCTCCGGCTCCCTGCGCAGGGCGGTGCCCCGCCCGGTGCGCCGCCTTCACTCGCCGTACGCCGCGAGCGCCTGGTCGGCGGCCTGCCGCGCACTGTCCGCGAGCTCCTGCGGCGCCACGATCCGGCCGTCCCGGCCCAGGCGCAGCGCCAGCCGCCGCAGCGAGGCCGGATCGGGGGTGCGCAGCGTGATGCGCAGTCCGCCGTCGGGGAGCTCTTCGGCGCTGTCGTGCGGGTAGTACTCGGCGACCCAGCGGCCGCCGGGCCCGACCTCGATGGACACCTCGGGGTCCTCGGCCGCGGGCTGTACCAGTCCCTCCGACAGGTCGCGCAGCTCGACCGGCGGCGGGTCGGCGGGGGCGTCCAGCAGCTTGATCTCCGCGACCCGGTCGAGCCGGAAGGTACGCCGGGCCTCGGAGAGCCGGCACCACGCCTCCATATAGGTGTGGCCGACGGCGAACAGCCGGATCGGGTCGACCTCACGTTCGGTCAGCTCGTCGCGGGCCGGGGAGTAGTAGCGCAGCCACAGCCGCCGCCGCTCGGCGATGGCACGGTCCACGTCGGCGAAGACCCCGCCCTCGGACTCGAAGGTCACCGACAGCCGGGCGCTGGCGCCGGCCGCCTCTCCGGCCGCCGCCTCCAGCTTGGCGGTGGCCCGCAGCAGCGCCTGCCGGTCGCCCTCGCGCAGCCCGGGCAGGGTTGCCACGGCCCGTGCCGCGACCAGCAGCGCCGTCGCCTCGTCGGCGGCCAGCCGCAGCGGCTCGGCGACATCGTCGGGGTTGTGCCACCAGATGCGGTCGCCGTCGGTGTCGATGTCCAGGAGGTCGCCGCCACGGAAGCTCGTCCCGCACATCGGCAGGATGTCGAGATCGGCGATCAGCTCGTCCTCGGTGATGCCGAAGGCGCGGGCGACATCACCGACGCGGGCGCCGGGCCGCTCCCGCAGATAGGTCACCAGGGACAGCATCCGGCGGGTCTGGTCGATCGCGTTCGTCGCCATGGGTCTCGTATCCCTCTCAGCCCTTGGCCACGGCACGCAGCCGGTCGATGACCTCGGCGCGCAGTTCCGCGGGTTCCAGTACGACCACATCGGGCCCGAACTCCACCAGCCAGGCGTCGAGGCCATGGCCGTTGGGGATCTCCAGCTCGTCCCAGCCGCCGCCCAGCTCGCGGACGGCGAGCGCGCGGGCGCGCAGCGGATAGCCGTGCTCGGCGCGGAGCTTGATCCTGGCGGTGCCGGTCGCGGTCTCCCCGGCCCAGCTCTCGACGGTCTCGCGGACGGTGACGTGATCGGGCACCGGCGCGGTGAACGCCCCTTGCCGGGAACGGACCTTGCCGGTGATCCGGGAGAGCCTGAAGACCCGCTCCGCCTTGCGTTCGCGGTCCCAGCCGGCGACATACCAATGGCCCCGCCAGCACTCCAGGATCCACGGTTCGACCTGCCGCTGCTCGGGTCGGGCGGCGTTCGACTTGCGGTAGTCGAAGACGACCGGGCGGCGGTCCCGGCAGGCCAGCATCAACGGTTCGAAGGAGGCCTCATGAGCGGGGATACGGGGTTCCAGGGCGCTGTGCGGCTGCCCGGCGTCGTAGTCCGCACCGTCCCCGGCCAGTGGCATACCCGCCGCGCGCAGTTTCTGGAGTGCGCCGCTGGCGGCACCGGCCAGCCGGGCCTGCTGCCAGATCTTCGCGGCGAGCCCGAGGGCGGCGGCCTCCTCGGCATCCAGGGTGATCGGGGGGAGACGGTTGCTGTCGCGGCGGGCGAGATAGCCGATATCGCCCTCGATGCCTTCGACGGTCTCGATGACCAGGCCGAGCTCGCGCAGATCGTCCTTGTCGCGCTCGAACATGCGGTTGAACGAGTCGTCGCTGCCCGCCTCGATATAGGCCTCGATGGACGACCTCAGCTCACGCTTGGTCAGCGGGCGTCGCGTCCCCAGCAGGCACAGCGCCAGATTCATCAGCCGCTCGGCCTTGGCAATGGCCATCGACGCCCTTTCTCGTTGAACTCCCCGATCGTTGACCGTACCGCTCGGGGAGGTCAGGGCAAAAGCCGGACGGGTCAGCCCTCGCGCCCTTGGTCCGCCGCGGGGCGGGGCCGTCGGACGGAAGGGAGCGGGGGCCTACCCGTCCGGGGAGACCCCGAGGGCCCGTGCCATCGCGGCACGGGCCCTCGGAAACGTCAGCAGCGGTCGCGCACCGCGACCGGCAGCGGTCTCAGACGGAGACCAGGTCGCAGACGAAGATCAGCGTCTCGCCCGGGGCGATCCGGCCGCCGCCGGCACCGCGGTCGCCGTAAGCGAGGTGCGCGGGGATGGTCAGCCGGCGGCGGCCGCCGACCTTCATGCCCTGCACGCCCTGGTCCCAGCCGGCGATGACCTGGCCGGCGCCCAGCTGGAACTGCAGCGGCTTACCGCGGTTCCAGCTCGCGTCGAACTCCTCGCCGGTGCTGAACGACACGCCGACGTAGTGGACGGAGACGGTGTCCCCGGCCTTGGCGACCGGCCCGTCGCCCTCCGTCAGGTCCACGATCTCGAGCTCGGTGGGAGCGGGGCCGTCAGGAAAGTCGATCTCGGGCTTGTCGATGCTCACGAATGTGCTCCTACTTACGAATCTTTACGATTACGACGCCAGTCTCGCAGATCGGCGTCAGCTGACGCTGAGGACGTCCACGGAGAACACGAGATCGGAGCCAATGGACTTCTGCTGCTCAGCGGTCAGCTTGCTCTTGGGCACCACGATCAGCACCCGGCTGCCGGCCTTCTTGCCCTTGAGGCCTTCCTTCCACCCCGGCAGCTGCGCGACCGGCACATCCTGCGCCCCGGGCTGCCCCGGCGCCCAGGTGTCGGCGATCGTCTTGCCGTCCTTCCAGGTGACCACCGTGTAGTTGGCACGCACGATGCTCTTCTCGCCGATCGTCGCGCCCTTGCCCTGGATGATCGTCTCGCTCTTGACGTCCTTCGGCGCGTCCTGGCCCTTGGGCAGGGTGATCTTCGGCGCCTTGTCGTCGATATTGGTCCCGACCTTGGGGAGATCGGCGTCGCTCTGCTCGACCGGCTTGCCCTCGATCTTGCTCGGCATGATCTTCTTGAGATCGACGACGAAGACCAGCGTGGAGTTGGCCGGGATGTTCTGCTGCGCCTGCGGCCCGTACCCCTTGTCCGGCGGGATGACCAACTCGACGCGGCTGCCGAGCTTCTGACCCACCAGGCCCTCGTCCCAGCCCTTGATGACCTTGCCGCTGCCGATCTCGAAGGTGGCCGGCGCGCCACGGTCCCAGCTGTTGTCGAAGGCCTTGCCGTCCCAGGTCTGGCCGAGGTAGTTGGCGTTGAGGGCCTCGCCCTTCTTCACCTCGGGCCCGTCGCCCTTTTTGAGGACCTTGACCTGAAGCTTCTTGGGAGGGTCGCCCTCACCCTTGTCGACCTTGGGCTTGGCATCGGCCTGGCCGCTCACCGCCGGCACGGAGCCGGCCTCGGATGAGTCGTCATTGCCGCAGGCCGCTGCAGAAACGAGAAGCAGGGGCACGGCGATCAGGGCTGCGATGGGGCGTCGGCGCACGTATATCCCTCAAAACGGGCTGCGATCAGTGAATGGACAGATCCACTCTAGCCACGCCACACAACAATGGCGGGCCCGTGTCACACGGACCCCGCCACTGTCCCATCCAACCGGCCCCTTCACCGGCACCACACGCCTGGGACGCCACCACTCGACCAGGCCAAAGTCCCTACCGTGCGTGACGCAGGGCCCCGACCCGACACCGGCGGCGGCATACTCCCGAATCCGGTCACATGCCTGCGATCAGCTTCTCCACCCGGTCGTCCACCGAACGGAAGGGGTCCTTGCACAGCACCGTCCGCTGCGCCTGGTCATTCAGCTTGAGGTGCACCCAGTCGACCGTGAAATCACGGCGCTGCTCCTGCGCCCGGCGAATGAAGTCACCACGCAGCCTGGCGCGAGTGGTCTGCGGCGGCACCGACTTGCCCTCGAAGATCTTCAAGTCGTTGCAGATCCGCGCCGCTTGCCCCTTCCGCTCCAGGAGGTAGTAAAGCCCCCGGCGGCGATGGATGTCGTGATACGCGAGGTCTATCTGCGCCACCCGGGGGTGGGACATGGTGATGTTGTTCTTTGTGCGATACCGCTCGATCAGCTGATGTTTCATCACCCAGTCGATCTCGGTGGAGATACGGTCGAGCTCCTCCTCCCGGATCGCCTCGAGCGTACGGCCCCACAGCTCCAGGACCCGCTCGACGGTGCCCGTACGGATTCCGCGGCGGTCGCAGAAATCCACGGCCTTTTCGTAGTACTCCTGCTGGACCTCGAGCGCCGATGCCTCGCGCCCGCTGGCCAGCCGCACCTTGCGCTGCCCGGTGATGTCATGACTGACTTCACGGATGGCCCGGATCGGGTTCTCCAGCGTCAGATCCCGCATGACCGTGCCCGCCTCGATCATGCGCAGGACGAGATCGGTGGCCCCGACCTTCAGCATCATGGTCGTCTCGGACATATTGGAGTCACCGACGATGACATGCAGCCGGCGATAGCGCTCGGCATCCGCATGCGGTTCATCGCGGGTATTGATGATCGGCCGGGAACGGGTCGTCGCCGAGGAGACCCCCTCCCAGATGTGCTCCGCGCGCTGGCTGACGCAGTAGACGGCGCCCCGCGGAGTCTGCAGCACCTTGCCCGCGCCACACAGCAGCTGACGGGTGACGAGGAACGGAATGAGGATGTCCGCGAGCCGGGAGAACTCACCATGACGGGCCACGAGGTAATTCTCGTGACACCCGTAGGAGTTTCCCGCCGAATCGGTGTTGTTCTTGAAGAGATAGACGTCGCCCGCGATTCCCTCCTCATGCAGGCGGCGCTCGGCGTCGACGAGCAGGCCTTCGAGAATGCGCTCGCCGGCCTTGTCGTGCGTGACCAGCTCGGTCACGTTGTCGCACTCGGGAGTTGCATATTCCGGGTGCGAACCCACGTCCAAGTACAGGCGGGCGCCGTTCCGCAGGAAGACATTGCTGCTGCGGCCCCATGACACGACACGGCGGAAGAGGTACCGCGCCACTTCGTCAGGCGACAGTCGGCGCTGTCCCCTGAACGTGCACGTGACGCCGTACTCGTTCTCCAGCCCGAAAATGCGGCGGTCCATGACTGAACATTACGCCTGACGGCCTGCTCTGAAACCGGGTTCGACGGCCCCGTTTCGATCATTTTCCGCCGGGGCCGCACCCGCCGTGCGCAGCACGGGATCCCCGAGAAATCGCTTCGTCGACAAAAGGACGAGCAGCGCGGCGAGCCCACCGGCGCCGGCCACCGCAAAACCCGCCACCGCGCCACCGCTCTCCACCGCCGGACCCACCACGGAAGCACCCAGCGCCGATCCGACACCGAACGTCGTCACCAGCCAGGAGAACGCCTCCGTCACCGTGCCCCGGGGCGCATGACGGTCCACCACCACGAACGCACAGGCCAGCGCCGGCGCCAGGAACACCCCCGCGACCCCGGTCAACGCCGTCATCCCGGCCACCCCCGGCACCAGCACCAGCGGCAGATAGCCCAGCGCCAGCAGCCCGATCAGCAGCCGCAGCCGGCTCTCCGGCCGCCCCGGCCACTCGCGCGCGCCGTAGCCGAGGCCACCGATCAGTGCGCCGACACCCAGCGCGGACAGCAGCCAGCTGGAGATCATCCCCCCGCCGTGCTCCTCCGCATACGCCACCGCCGCGACCGCGATCGACCCCAGCGCCAGCCCCACGAAGAAGAACGCCCCGATCAGCACCAGCATCCCGGCCGAGCGCAACGCACCCAGCCAGTGCGCCTCACGCGGCCCGCTGCGCCACTGCCGGGACGGTTGGGAGACCACGACGGAGAGCGCCCCGAGGACCCCGAGCAGGTTGATCACCAACAGCGCCGCCCCCTCCGACCAGGCCGCCACGCACAGCGTCACCAGCAACGGTCCCACCGCGAACATGACTTCCTGCGCCACCGCGTCCAGCGCATAGGCGGCGTGCACCCGGTCCGCGCGCTTGAGGACCCCGGGCCACAGCGCCCGCAGGCCACCCTCCAGGGGCGGGGTGAAGAAACCGGCGATCACCATGGCGGCGTAGGCGAGCCACGGCACATCCAGGCCGACCGCCGCGAGCAGCGCCATACCGAGCGCGGAGAGCACCGCGGCGGGCAGCATCACCCGCGGCTGGCCGTGGAGGTCCACCGCCCGGCCCAGCAGCGGCTGGCCGAGGGCGTTGCAGACGCCGTAGACCGCGGAGAGCGCACCGGCCAGGGCGTAGCTGCCGCCCTCGGCCCGTACGAAGAGGATCACCGCCAGCGGCGCGGTGGCGTTCGGCAGCCTGCCGACCAGCGTCCCCGCCAGGAGCCGGGCCGCGTGCCGGGTTCTGAGCAGCTCCGCATATCCCGCGGCCATCCCTGCCCCATTTCCGTCCGGACCGGGCCGGACATGTTACGTATAACCTTCGCCGTTATACGTACCATGACCCTCACCCTCAGTCCACCCGCAATGGCCGTGCGCAAGGAGCAAAACACCCGGTGACCAGCAACGAGACCAGCACACCCGGCCGGCGCCCGGCCGCCGCGCGCACGACCAGCCGGGACGTGGCCCGTGCCGCCGGCGTCTCCCAGGCCACCGTCTCACTCGTCCTGGGCGACAAATGGCGCGGCCGGGTCTCCCCCGCCAAGGCCGAAGCCGTCCGCACCGCCGCCCGCGAGCTGGGCTACCGGCCCAACCTCGCCGCGCGCAGCCTGCGGATGGGCCGCACCCGCACCGTCCTGCTGGTCGTCCCCGCCCTGACCAGCGAATTCTTCGCCCGCGTCTACACCGGCGCGGCCCGGGTCGCCGCCGAGCACGGCTTCGGAGTGGTCCTCTACCCCTCCCCCGAGGGCATCGGCCCGGCCCGCGACCCCTTCGACTCCGCGGCGGCCACCCTGGACGGCGTGATCGCCTCATCCATGGCCGCCGAAGCCCTCACCGCGCTCCGCGACGCGGACCTGCCACTGGTCATGCTGGACAGCGACCCCGACGACGACCGGGCCACCGCCACCGTCAACCTCGACATCGCCGACGGCGTACGGCAGATGACCGGCCATCTGACGGCCCTCGGCCACCGCCGCATCACCCATCTCGCCGCCGATGTGGACTCCTGGACCTTCGACCTCCGCGCCCGCGCCGTCACCGAAGCCCTGGAGGGCATCCCCGGCGCACTGCTGCGCCGGCAACCGGCCGCCCTCGACGTCGACGCCGGCCTGCACGCCGCCCAGACCGCCCTGACCGTCCCCGGACCCCGTCCCACGGCCCTGCTCTGCGACGACGACATCATCGCCGCGGGTGCCTGCAAAGCCGTACGCCGACTGGGCCTGCGGGTGCCCGAGGACGTCTCCGTCACCGGTTTCGACGACCTGGCCCTGGCCCTCGCCGTCGAGCCGGAACTGACGACCGTACGGCTGCCCGCCGAGGAGTTCGGCGAGGCCGGGCTGCGGGCCCTGATGAGCGTGCTCGACGGCCGCCCGGCCGAGGCCCCCATCCTGCCGGTCGAACTGATCCCCCGGGGCTCCACCGCCCCGCCCGCGGACGCCCCACGAAACGCCGCGCGCCCCGGCGGGCAGTGACCCACCGGGGCGCGCGACCGGGGACACGCCCCGCAGCCTGACGTCAGAGCAGGGGCTCCCCTTCGGAGCCCTCCTCGCCCGACGCTCCCTTACCGTTGCTGCCCTTGCTTCCCTTGCCCTTCGAGCCCTTGTCGCCGGTTCCCCCGGCGGTGGTCCCGGACTCCCCGGCACCGGCGCCCGCATCCGCGTCCGCCGCCTCGTCGGCGTCCGCCCCGCCGCTCTCGTCCAGCAGCCGGGACAGCTGCCGCCCCAGGATCCGCTGGAACTTGCGCTGCTGCGGACGCGTACGGTCCAGCGTCGCAACCTCCAGCTGCTCGGCGGTCAGCCGGCGTTCGCCGCCGTTGTTGTCCCGCGACAGCGACTCCACGGCCAGCGTGAGCGCCTCGGCCAGCGTCATACCGTCGCGGTGGCGCTGGTCGAGATAGCTGCTGATCTGGTCCGCATTGCCGCCGACCGCCACCGAGCCGTGCTCGTCGACGATCGAGCCGTCGTGCGGAAGCCGGTAGATCTGGTCGTCCTCGGGGGCCGCGCCGACCTCGGCGACGATCAGCTCGACCTCATAGGGCTTCTCGGCGGCGCTGGAGAAAATCGTGCCGAGCGTCTGGGCATAGACATTCGCCAGGCCCCGCGCGGTCACATCCCCACGGTCGTAGGTGTAGCCCCGCAGATCGGCGTAGCGCACACCGCCGATCCGCAGGTTCTCGAACTCGTTGTACTTACCGACCGCCGCAAAGGCGATCCGGTCATAGATCTCGCTTACCTTGTGCAGGGCGCGGGAGGGATTCTCGGCGACGAAGACCACGCCGTCGGTGTACTGCAGCACCACGACACTGCGACCACGCGCGATGCCCTTGCGGGCGTACTCGGCGCGATCGGCCATGGCTTGCTGGGGTGAGACATAGAACGGCGTCGACACCGGCTATCCGTCCCTTCCTGTCAAAAGCTCTCTCGGTAGCTGGGGGAGCATTGCGGAACATCCGTCCCGTCAGAGCAGCGCGGCGCGCGGGCCGTCGGGCTGTTCGAGGCGGCGCTCGTGCACGGCACGGGCGATCTCCGAGACCTCGTCCTCGGTGAGCCTCTTGAAGCCGTCCTCGGTGATCACCGTGACGATGGGGTAGATCCTCCGCCCCATATCGGGCCCGCCGGTCGCCGAGTCGTCATCGGCCGCGTCGTAAAGCGCCTGGACGACGGCGGTGGCTGCCTGATCCGCCGTGAAATCTTCCCGGAAGAGCTTCTTCAGCGCACTGCGCGCAAAGACCGAGCCGGAACCCGTCGCCGCGAAGCCGTGCTCCTCCGAGCGCCCGCCGGTCACGTCGTACGAGAAGATACGGCCCTTCTCGCGGTCGAGGTCATAGCCGGCGAACAACGGCACCACGGCCAGGCCCTGCATGGCCATCCCCAGATTGCTGCGAATCATCGTCGACAGACGATTCGCCTTGCCCTCCAGGGAGAGTTGGGCACCCTCGACCTTCTCGAAGTGCTCCAGCTCCAGCTGGAAGAGCTTGACCATCTCCACCGCGAGACCGGCCGTGCCCGCGATGCCGACCGCCGAATACTCGTCGGCCGGGAAAACCTTCTCGATATCACGCTGCGCGATGACATTGCCCATTGTCGCCCGCCGGTCACCGGCGAGCACCGCGCCTCCGGGGAACGCCGCGGCAACGATCGTCGTGCCGTGCGGCGCCTCGATGACACCCTGCACCGGCGGCAACGGGCGGTTGCCCGGCAGCAGTGCGGGCGAGTGCTCGCCGAGGAAATCCATGAAGGACGAGGATCCAGGCGTCAGGAAGGCAGCTGGTAGACGCCCGGTGCTTTGAATATTGGCTTCCACACGTTTCCTTCCGGATACTCGGCCGCCCGCCTCAATACGTCCGGCCGATCCTTGAATTGACCCAAGGCTGCACTGCAACTGAAGCACAGTACGCCTCGGACCCTACCCGTCTCGTGATCGTGATCCACCTGCACGGGGTCGGCATCCAGGCAGATCCGGCACATCCAGCGCTGCTCCTTGATGAGCGCGTCGCGCTCAGCTTCGCTCATGCCGTAGTGGCGCTTCAGGTGGCCTGCGCGCCCCTTCATCGACGTGCACGACGTGCAGAGTGTCGCCAAACCGTCCGAAGCGCTCCGATTCCGCGTCCACTCACTGTGCGGTTTGTTCACTGCCGTACGTGCGGCAGTGCTTGTGGCCCGCCGGTACCTCCACTCGCGGCCGAACGTTGCGCCCCTTGGCCACCTGACGAGCCTGGTGGTAAGCCGACGCGCAACCCCGGCGGTAGGCCTGCAGCCCATCACGCATCGCCTTATTCCCTGCGAAGGCCGTCCGCGGCCTGCCCTCCTTGCACCGCGGACAGCGCTTCGCACGTTGGTCTTCTGACACTCGAAGCCCCCGCCACCCACAAGTCTTCGATTCTAAGGCAACTAGGCCTATTGTCCGCCCTTTTGTACGAAGGAGCGCACAAAATCCTCTGCGTTCTCCTCGAGGACATCGTCAATCTCGTCCAGCACCGAGTCCACGTCGTCCGACAACTTCTCCTGGCGTTCCTTGAGGTCTTCCGAGGCCTGCGCGTCCTCTGTCTGCTCCTCGACCTCTTCCGTGGAACGCGTGGCCTTCGCCTGTCCGCCGCCGCTGTCCTTGGTCGCCATGTCCCTCACCCCGCTCGGTTCGCCCCGCTCGATGTGACCCTTCAAGATCCGACCCTACAAGCAGGGTCCGACATCGGCCCTGCAGTTGCTGCAACGCCCGGGAGTCACCTCATTGATTCCCGCACCGCGACGATTTCAGCCGCGGATCGGCTGTGGATCTTGATGAATTCTGTCGTGCACCTGCCGAAGCTCAGCGGCCGGACAGCGTCCTCACCAGCTCCTCCGCGGTACGGCAGCGGTCAAGAAGCTCCTTGACATGCTTCCGGGTCCCCCGCAGTGGCTCCAGCGTGGGAACCCGTTGCAGGGAGTCACGTCCGGGCAGATCGAAGATGACCGAATCCCATGAGGCGGCCGCGACATCGTCCGCGTACTGCTCCAGGCAGCGGCCGCGGAAGTAGGCCCTGGTGTCCTCTGGAGGCTTCTGCTCGGCCCGCTCGACCTGCGGCTCGTCCAGGAGCCGTTTCATCTTCCCGCGGGCCGCCAGACGGTTGTACAAGCCCTTGTCGGGCCGCACGTCGGCGTACTGCAGGTCGATGAGGTGCAGTCGCGCCGCGTCCCACTCCAGGCCGTCGCGGCGCCGGTAGCCCTCCATCAGCTCCCGCTTGGCGACCCAGTCCAGCTCGCCGGACAGGCTCATCGGGTCGTTCTCCAGCCGGCCGAGCACGTCCTCCCACCGGGTCAGGACGTCCTTGGTCTGCTCGTCCGCATCCGCGCCGTAGCGGTCCTCGACGTATTTGCGGGCCAGCTCGAAGTACTCCATCTGGAGCTGTACACCGGTGAGCGTGCGGCCACTGCGGAGCGTGATCAGATGCTGCAGGGAGGGGTCGTGCGAGACCTGGTGGAGGGTGCGGACCGGCTGGTCCACGGCCAGATCGACGGCGATGAAGCCGTCCTCGATCATCGAGAGCACCAGGGAGGTGGTGCCCAGCTTCAGATACGTCGAGATCTCGGAGAGGTTCGCGTCCCCGATGATCACATGGAGCCGGCGGTACTTCTCCGCGTCCGCGTGCGGTTCGTCGCGGGTGTTGATGATGGGCCGTTTGAGCGTCGTCTCCAGCCCGACCTCCACCTCGAAGTAGTCGGCGCGCTGGCTGAGCTGGAATCCGTGGTCATGGCCGTCCTGACCGATTCCGACCCGGCCGGCGCCGGTGACCACCTGGCGAGAGACGAAGAACGGCGTCAGGTGCCGCACGATGTCCGAGAAGGGGGTCTCCCGCTTCATCAGGTAGTTCTCGTGCGTCCCGTAGGAGGCGCCCTTGTTGTCGGTGTTGTTCTTGTAGAGGTGGATGGGCTGGGCGCCGGGGACCTGGGCGGCCCGTTCGGCGGCCTCGGCCATGATCCGCTCGCCGGCCTTGTCCCACAGCACGGCGTCACGCGGGTTGGTGACCTCGGGGGCGCTGTATTCGGGGTGGGCATGGTCGACGTACAGCCTGGCGCCATTGGTGAGGATCACGTTCGCCAGGCCGATGTCCTCGTCCGTGAGCTGGCTGGCGTCCGCATTTTCACGCGAGAGGTCGAAGCCGCGGGCGTCCCGCAGCGGGTTCTCCTCCTCGAAATCCCAGCGGGCACGGCGTGCCCGGTGCATCGCGGCCGCGTAGGCGTTGACGACCTGGGACGAGGTGAGCATGGCATTGGCGTTCGGGTGACCCGGGACGGAGATCCCGTACTCCGTCTCGATTCCCATTACTCGCCGTACGGTCATGCGGCCCTCCTTGCCCGGCGGCGCCCCCGGATGGGGTCGGCGCTCAAGTACCGCGGTGCCTCCGGTCCGTGCGCGTGCCCCGCACCCGCACAGTGTGACGCAGCGGTACCGAAGAGCCTAGAACGCCTTTGCGGCGCTGGGGAGATCATTACAGTCATTGCTCCAGTCCGGTTTTCCCTGGTCCACCGCGCCCTTATGGGGCGCGGTTCTGGCGCCCCCGGAAAAGCGTCCGGCTGCGGACGCCCCGTGCAGGACATCCGCAGCCGGAGAGCGGTGTTACAGGTATTGGCCGGTATTCGCCACCGTATCGATGGAGCGACCGGTGTCCGCGCCCTGCTTTCCGGTGACGAGCGTACGGATGTAGACGATCCGCTCGCCCTTCTTTCCGGAGATCCGGGCCCAGTCGTCCGGGTTGGTGGTGTTGGGCAGGTCCTCGTTCTCCTTGAACTCGTCCACGCATGCCTGGAGGAGGTGGGAGACGCGAAGGCCCTTCTGGTTGTGTTCGAGGAAGGCCTTGATGGCCATCTTCTTTGCGCGTCCTACGATGTTTTCGATCATCGCACCGGAGTTGAAGTCCTTGAAATAGAGGACTTCCTTGTCACCATTGGCGTAGGTGACCTCCAGGAAGCGATTTTCCTCGGATTCCGCGTACATCTGCTCGACGACGGATTGAATCATTCCGCTTACTGCGGCCTTCCGCGAGTCGCCGTGTTCGGCGAGATCGTCGGAGTGCAGCGGGAGCCTTTCGGTGAGGTACTTCGAGAAGATGTCCTTGGCGGCCTCGGCGTCCGGACGCTCGATCTTGATCTTCACGTCGAGACGGCCGGGACGCAGGATCGCGGGGTCGATCATGTCCTCGCGGTTCGAGGCACCGATCACGATCACGTTTTCGAGGCCCTCGACGCCGTCGATCTCGGAGAGCAGCTGCGGGACGATGGTGTTCTCCACGTCCGAGCTGACACCGGACCCCCGGGTACGGAAGAGGGAGTCCATCTCGTCGAAGAAGACGATGACGGGGGTGCCCTCGCTCGCCTTTTCCCTGGCCCGCTGGAAGACCAGCCGGATGTGCCGCTCCGTCTCACCGACGTATTTGTTGAGCAGCTCGGGACCCTTGATGTTGAGGAAGAAGCTCTTCCCCGCGGGTTGCCCGGTCACCTCGGCGACCTTTTTGGCAAGGGAGTTGGCGACCGCCTTGGCGATGAGCGTCTTGCCGCAGCCCGGCGGGCCGTAGAGCAAGACACCCTTGGGCGGGCGGAGTTCGTGCTCCTTGAAGAGGTCGGGGTAGAGGTACGGAAGCTCGACCGCGTCCCGGATCAGTTCGATCTGGCCGCCCAGACCGCCGATCTTGGTGTAGTCGATGTCCGGGACCTCTTCGAGGACGAGCTCCTCGACCTCGCTCTTCGGGATGACCTCGTAGACGTAGCCGGAACGGGGCTCGAGGAGCAGGGCGTCGCCGGGGCGGATGGTGATGTCCAGCAGCGGCTCGGCGAGCCTGACCACCCGTTCCTCGTCGGTGTGCCCGATCACCAGGGCGCGCTCGCCGTCCTCGAGGATCTCCTTGAGGGTGACGATGTCGCCGGCGCTCTCGAACTCCATGGCCTCGACCACGTTGAGCGCTTCATTGAGCATGACCTCCTGGCCACGCCTGAGGTCCCCGGTCTCCACACTGGGGCTGACATTCACCCGGAGCTTTCTGCCTCCGGTGAAAATGTCGACCGTGTCGTCCTCGTTCGCCTGCAGGAAGACACCGAAACCGGCCGGCGGCTGTGCGAGCCGGTCGACCTCCTCCTTGAGCGCGACGATCTGGTCGCGGGCCTCGCGGAGAGTATTGGCGAGACGCTCGTTCTGCGCCGAGACGCCGGCCAGGTTGGTCTGCAGCTCGACGATCCGCTCTTCGAGAATCCTCGTGTGACGCGGAGAGTCGGCGAGCTTGCGTCGCAGGACGGCGATCTCCTGCTCAAGATAGGCAACCTGGCCGGCGGGATCTTCAGACCCCCGCCCCGGCCGGATGCCGCGGTTGATGTCGTCGTCGTGGGCTGCCACGGTCCTCACCTCCTCCAAGGAGCTGGACGCTTCCTGACCCTACCTGGGCCGGTGCAGGTTGAAACCCCTAGATCGAAAAGACTGTCGGGGCGTGTCCGATCTTCACCCTTGCGCACGTCCTCACGCCAAGGGAATACCCACCCAACAACATCGGAAAGCGAGCGGTTGTATGGTCGAGTCGGTCAACACCCGTCAGGGCTGGCGCCACTTAGACAAAAACGGTTCACGTACGCAGGAACGGCAGGCGAGATGACCGCGCAGGACGAAGCCCCAGAGCTGGAAGTGTGGATCGACCAGGATCTGTGCACCGGGGACGGCATCTGTGCGCAGTACGCGCCGGAGGTCTTCGAGCTCGACATCGACGGGCTGGCCTATGTGAAGAGCACCGAGGACGAGCTGCTGCAGGACAAGGGGGCCACAACCCCCGTCCCGCTGAAGCTGCTCGATGACGTCCGGGACTCCGCGAAGGAGTGCCCCGGGGACTGCATCCACGTCCGCCGTGTCAAGGACCTGGTCGAGGTCTACGGACCGGACGCGGAGTAGCCGGCGCGGCGCGGACCGCGTCGGCCGGACACATGATGTGACAGATCACAGACGCTCGGTGCTCATGGCCGCGGGGAGTTCGCTCTGGACGAACTTCCCGCCCTTCCACTGCCACTTGACGCTCCGGTGCACATCGGGGCAGCAGCGCGGGACGTCGAGCGTGGAGTAGCCCAGCAGGGCCGCTGAGATCGCGCCGTTCTCGACCGTGAGGGTTTGGACGGTGCGGCGGCGGGCGGGGTCGAGGAGTGTCGCCACGATCCGGGGTGCGGCCTTGGGGTCGGACGGCTGCGCGAGGACGTAGACGCCGCTGGGCGGGGTGCCGGTCTGGCTGTGGCAGCGGACCACGGCGACGGTCTCGGTCGTCCCGTCGCCGTCGAGGTCGCCGGAGGCCTTCTTCACCACGTCGAGGCGGTTGGGGCCGCAGTCGACCGGAAAGGTCACCTTGCCCGGGTCGGGGGCGGCGGCGGGGCGGGGTCCCGCCGCGGCAACGGGGGAGGTCGTGGCCTTGGCGTCGGGGGGCTGGACGAAGGACGCGGCCGCCACGACCGCCGAGATGGCGGTGGCGGTGGCGAGCCAGTGCATGGGGCGCGGCTGGGTGTGCAAAAGGTCCTGGCCTGCCATGGGCTGCACGCGGGGTAACTCCTGTGAAGTGCTGTACCGGTGGGAGTGCCCAGCATCGTTCCACAGGAGGGTGCGCCAAGGAACCGGCCGGGCCGGAGTTTTCCGTGCAGATCCGGTGGGGGAAACGAAGGAGCGCCGCCGGCGGTTCCCGGTCGGGAACTCGTCGGCGGCGCCTGGTGGTTCGGTGGCCGGATCCGGGCGGTCAGCCGCGCTCGGCGGAGCCGCCTTGGGAGGCGGCTGCCTGGTCCTTGCCCGGTCCTGTGTAGTCCTCGCCGTAGGCGCCCTTGGCGGGGCGGCGGCGGCGCAGCGGGGGCTCGACGCCGTCGGCGAGCCGGCGGGCGGTCAGCAGGAAGCCGGTGTGGCCGATCATGCGGTGGTCGGGGCGGACGGCGAGGCCTTCGACGTGCCAGGTGCGGACCATGGTTTCCCAGGCCGAGGGCTCGTTGAAGGTGCCGTGTTCGCGGATCGCCTCGACCGTGCGGGCCATCTGCGTCGTCGTCGCGACGTAGGCGCAGAGGATGCCGCCGGGGACCAGGGCCTTGGAGACGGCCTCCAGGCACTCCCAGGGGGCGAGCATGTCGAGGATGACGCGGTCGACGTCGGTGTCGGAGAGGTTGTCCTGCAGGTCACCGACGGTGAGCGTCCACGCCGGGTGCGGACCGCCGAAGTAGCGCTCGACGTTCTGGGTGGCGATCTCGGCGAAGTCGGCACGGCGCTCGTAGGAGTGCAGCATGCCGTCGTCGCCGATGGCGCGCAGCAGGAAGCTGCTGAGCGAGCCGGAGCCCACACCGGCCTCGACGACGCGGGCGCCGGGGAAGATGTCGGCCATCGCCAGGATCTGCCCCGCGTCCTTGGGGTAGACCACGGCGGCGCCGCGGGGCATGGACAGGACATAGTCGGGGAGCAGCGGGCGCAGCGCGAGGTAGGCGACGTTCCCGGTGGTACGGACAACGCTGCCCTCGGGAGCACCGATCAGCTCGTCGTGGGGGAAAGCTCCCTTGTGGGTGTGGAAGCTTTTTCCCTCTTCGAGCGTGAAGGTGTAGTGGCGTCCCTTGGGATCGGTGAGCTGGACCTGGTCCCCGACCTTGAAGGGCCCGCGACGGCGGGCGGCACCGGTCGGTTCGGACATGTGACCAGCCTACCGGCCCGTCGGGACGCCGCGGACCAGTGGGCGGCCGGGAGACGGCCGGGGGACGGCCGGCGCGGGGTCAGGCCTTGCGGGCCATGGCGGAGACGAAGGCCCGCTCGACGTCGGCGGTGGACAGTACGCCGTAGATCTCGCCGGTCTCCTCGATGACGAGGTATTCGGTGGCGGGGGTGGCGCGCAGGTACTCCAGAAGGTCCTCGCCGGCGAGTTCGGCGGAGACCCGCATACCGTCCTTGAGGTCTTGGGCGAGGGTGCCGACGGCGACCCAGGGGCGGCGGTGGTCGGGGACGCCGATGATGGCGGCCTCGCGGACGACGGCGGTGGGGGTGCCCTGGCGGTCGACGACGACCAGGGCGCGGGCGCCGGCGTCGTTGGCGCGGCGGAGTGCCTCGGAGAGCGGGGTGTCGGCCTCGACGGGGACGGCGCGCCGGGTCAGGGTGCGGGCGGTGAGGTCGGGGAGCCGTTCCCGTAGCCGGGCCATGCGCAGGCTGTTGCCGGCGCCGGTCCAGATGATCGCGGCGAGGATCGCGGCGAGCAGGGCGTCGGTGAGCGAGTCGGCGCCGCCGATCTCGGGGCGGGCGGTGCCGAGGGCGCCGGTGTGGGTGAGCAGCGGCAGGCCGATGAGGACGGTGACGGCGAGCGCGCGGCCGACCCAGGCGGCGGCGATGGTGCCGCTCATGGGCTTGCCGGTGATCTTCCAGACGATGGCGCGGAGCATCCGGCCGCCGTCGAGGGGAAGCCCGGGCAGCAGGTTGAAGATCGCCACGATGAGGTTGGAGATCATCAGGCCGGCGAGCAGCACGCCGGGGACGGTGCCCGGTTCGACCAGCTGCACTCCGGCGTAGAAGACCCCGGCGAGGACGAGGGAGAGCAGCGGGCCGACGAAGGCGAGGATGAACTCCCTGCCGGGGGTCTCGGTCTCCTTCTCGATCTCCGAGACTCCGCCGAAGAACTGCAGCTGGATGCGCCGTACGGGGAGCTTGAAGCGGAGCGCGGCAACGGTGTGGGCCAGCTCGTGGACGAGCACCGAGGCGTAGAAGGCGACCGCGAAGAACAGCGAGACGAGATAGCGGGCGGCGCCGAGCTCGGGCAGTACGCGCTCCAGCTGGCCACCGAAGACCCAGGTGATCAGGGCGGCGACGAGGAACCAGCTGGGCGCGACGTAGACGGGCACGCCGAAGGGACGGCCCATCAGGATGCCGCCACCGCTGGGCTTCCTCTTGCCCGGCGGGGGTGCCTTGGGCCCGTTGTTGTGCTCGGGCGGCTCGGGCGGCTGGGGCCGCACGGACTCCTCGGGGTCCTGCGACTTCCCGCTCTCGTCCACGGCGTCCCCTCATCGAATACGGCATTCGCCCCTGCTAGGCCTGATATCTCGATCATGCAGGGTGCAGGGGTCCAAGGTCGATGGTATGCGGAGTGCCCTGGCCCGATCCGCTGCGGGGCCCCTGCGCCGGTGACCCGTCCGCGCCTGTCAGTGGCGGGCCGTAGGGTTTTGTGGCATGGGATGGAGCACGGAGCAGGCCGAGGCGGGCGCACAGGGCGGGGAAGCCGGGCGGGGCATGGAGGCTGCGGGGGCGCGGGGCGGCGGAGAGCAGCAGCGGCCGCCGGTGGCGCTGTCGCCGTCGCGGGCGAGCGATTTCATGCAGTGTCCGCTGCTGTACCGCTTCCGGGTGATCGACCGACTGCCCGAGAAGCCGAGCGCGGCGGCGACGCGCGGCACGGTCGTGCATGCGGTGCTGGAGCGGCTCTTCGACGCGCCGGCGGCGGAGCGTACGGCCGTCGGGGCACGGGCGATGGTCCCGGGCGAGTGGGAGAAGCTGCTGGCCAAGCGGCCGGAGCTGGCGGAGCTTTTCGCGGACGACGTGGAGGGTGAGCGGCTGGCGCAGTGGCTGGCCCAGGCCGAGGCGCTGGTGGAGCGGTGGTTCTCGCTGGAGGATCCGACGCGGCTGGAGCCGGCGGACCGTGAGCTCTATGTCGAGACGGTGCTGGATTCGGGGCTGCAGCTGCGGGGGTTCATCGACCGGGTGGATGTCGCGCCGACGGGTGAGGTGCGGATCGTCGACTACAAGACCGGCAAGGCGCCGCGGCCGCAGTTCGCCGAGGGCGCGCTGTTCCAGATGAAGTTCTATGCGCTGGTGATGTGGCGGCTGCGCGGTGTGGTGCCGCGGCGGCTGCAGCTGGTCTATCTGGGCAGCGGCGATGTGGTGACGTACGACCCGGGCGAGGCCGATCTGCGGGGGGTGGAGCGGAAGTTGCTGGCGCTGTGGGAGGCGATCCGGCTGGCGACCGCGACCGGCGACTGGCGGCCGCGGCCGACGAAGCTGTGCGGCTGGTGCGACCACCAGGCCCACTGTCCGGAATTCGGCGGCACTCCCCCGGTGTATCCGCTCCAGGTCCGCCCGCCGGAGGGCGGCGGGGTGCCGCAGGGCAGAATGGGGGAAATCTAGCGCAGTTGCCTGTACCAGGCGCCGATCGCCCGGACAGGCCTGTCAAAGGAGAGCTCGTGGCCATCCGCGTCCTGCTGGTCGACGACCAGCCCCTGCTGCGTACGGGATTCCGGATGATTCTGGAGGCGGAGCAGGATCTTGCGGTCGTCGGGGAGGCCGGTGACGGTCTACAGGCGCTGGAGCAGGTGCGGGCGCTGCAGCCCGATGTGGTGCTGATGGACATCCGGATGCCCCGGATGGACGGCGTCGAGGCGACCCGGCAGATCACCGGGCCGGCGAAGGACGGCCCGGCGAAGGTGCTGGTGCTGACGACGTTCGATCTGGACGAGTATGTCGTCGAGGCGCTGCGGGCGGGGGCGAGCGGCTTCCTGCTCAAGGACGCGCCGGCCAATGAGCTGGTGCAGGCGATCCGGGTGGTGGCGGGGGGCGAGGCGATGCTCGCGCCGAGCATCACGCGCCGGCTGCTGGACAAGTACGCCGGGCATCTGCCGTCGGGCGAGGAGCCGGTGCCGGACACGCTGCACACCCTCACCGAACGCGAGGTGGAGGTGCTGAAGCTGGTGGCGCGCGGGTTGTCGAATGCGGAGATCGCCGCGGATCTGTTCGTGAGCGAGACGACGGTGAAGACGCATGTGGGTCATGTGCTGACGAAGCTGGGGCTGCGCGACCGGGTGCAGGCGGCGGTGTACGCGTACGAGAGCGGGCTGGTCCGCCCCGGCGCCCAGTAGCCGGCGGGGCCTGACGGCCCGGCAGACGGACGGCGGCGGGGCCGGCCCGGGGAGATTTCCCGGGCCGGCCCCGCCGTCGTGTGACAGGTGCGGTCAGGCCTCGGCCGACTTGCTGATCTCCCAGAACCGGAAGACGGTCGAGGGGTCCAGGGTCCATTCCAGGCCGGAGACCCCTTCACGGGCCACCGCGTACTGCTTGCCCTGCCAGAGCGGGATCATCGGCACGTCCTGCGCGACGATGTCCTGCAGCTCCCGGAATTCGGACTTGGTGGCGCCCCGGTCCGGCTGGTCGGCCGTCTTGGGCAGCAGGTGTCCGGTGATGGTGGGCGAACTGTAGTGGTTGGCCACCACGCTGTCCTTGCCGAAGAACGGCGCGGTGAAGTTGTCGGGGTCCGGATAGTCGGGGATCCAGCCCTTGACGTAGACGCCGAACCGGCCGGAGGCCACGCCCTGCGCGTACTCCTTGGTGGGCAGGGTGCGCACCTTGGCGTCGAACAGGCCGCTGCCGTTCAGCTGTTGGGCGATTTCCTCGAAGGCCGGGACGGTGCCGGGGCCGAAGCGGTCGGGGGTGGCCCACAGGGTGAGCGGCACCTTGCCGTTGAGGCCGGCGGAGCGCAGCGCGTCCTTCGCCTTGGCGGGCTTCGGGCTGTCGCCGTAGGTGTTGAAGAAGGAGGTGCTGTGGCCGGTGATGCCGGCCGGGACGATCGAGTACAGCGGCACCGCGGTGCGCTGGTAGACGTCCCGGACCAGGGTCGAGCGGTCCAGGAGGTAGGCGATCGCCTTGCGGACGCCCAGCTTGCCGGCGACCGGGTCCTTGAGGTTGAAGACCAGGTGCATGACCTCGGCGCTGGCGCCCTCGACGACCTGGGTGCCGTGCTGCTGCTTCAGCGAGGCGTTGTCGAGTGCCGCAATGTCCTTCATGGACAGGCCGCGGTAGGCGACATCGACATCGCCCTTCTCGACGGCCGTCTTGAGCTTGTCGGGGCGGTTGAAGAACTTCACGGTCATCCCGGAGTTCTTGACCTTGGCGGAGCCCTTGTACGAGCCGTTGACGCCGAAGACGGCCTTCTGGGGGCTGTACTCCTTGAGGGTGTAGACCCCGGAGCCGGTGGCCTTGCCGTCGGTGCGCAACCGGTCGGCGGGGTAGTCGGCGTGGTCGACGATCGAGCCGGCGCCCGAGGCTATCTTCATCGGGAAGGTCGCATCGGGCGCCTTCAGCCGGAAAATCACGGTTTTGGCGTCCGGCGCCTCGACCTTGTCGAGCGCGGAGAACATCACGGCGGGGCCGTTGGTGTCGTTGATGCGCCGGGTGCGGTCGAAGGAGTACTTGACGTCCTTGGAGGTCAGCGCGTCACCATTGCTGAACTTGAGGCCGTCCTTGAGGGTGCAGCGGTAGACCTTGCTGTCGCCGCCGGTGAAGCCGCACCGTTCGGCGGCCTCCGGCTCGGGGGTGGTGCCTCCCTTGGGGAAACTCAGCAGGGACTGGAAGACGTTGTTGAACAACAGCCATGATCCCGGCTCGTAGCCGGATGCCGGGTCGGTGGACTGGACCTTGTCCGTCATTCCCATGACCACGGGCTCGCCGGTACCGGCCGCCCCCGAGTCGTCCGTGCCGCACCCGGCGACCGCGAGCAGGGCTGTGGCCAGCCCCGCTCCGATCGGGGCGGCCAGCCACTGGTCACGCTTCCTCACTAAACGGTCCTCACGTTCTGGGTGGTGCCTGTCGGGCCGCGGCGGGGAGACCGCGGCGGGGGTGTGCTGCATCGGTCGGGTCCGCGGGCTCAGTCGGCGACGCCGCGGCTGAGCTCCCAGATCTGCAGCGACGAGGAGGAGTTGAGGGCCCACTCGATGCCGGTGACGTCGTCGCGGGCGACCACGTACTGCTTGCCCTGCCACAGCGGGAGGAGCGGTACGTCGTCGGCGATGAGGTCCTGCGCCTGCTTGAAGTTGGCGCCGGCGGCGTTGCGGTCGGTCTGCTGCCGGCTGTCCGGGATCAGCTGCGACTCGATCTTGGTGTTGCGGTACGGGGAACCGAGGAAGTTCTGCTTGCCGATGAACGGCGCGATGTAGTTGTCCGCGTCCGGGATGTCGGCGAACCAGCCCATGTTGTAGACGCTGTATTTGCCGTGCAGGGAGTCGGTCCGGAACTGCTGCCAGCTGTCGACGCCCTTGACGCTGATGTCGAACAGCTTGGTGCTGTTGAGCTGGCTCTGCAGCGCACGCACTTCCTTGGCGGTGCTGGAGCCGTAGTGGTTCGTGGTGTACGTGAGGGTGAACTTCACCGGGGTGGTGATGTTCGCCTGCTGCAGCGTCTTACGGGCCGCGGTCACACTGGGGTTCCCGTACTTGGTGAAGAACGAGTTGATGTGACCGGTGAGACCGGTGGGAACCATCGAGTAGAGGGGGTCACCGGTGTAGGAGTAGACGTCGCGCACCAGCTCCGAGCGGTTGACGATCTGCGCCATCGCCTTCCGCACGGCCTTGTTGGAGACGGCCGGGTCCTTGGTGTTGAAGGCGAGGTAGCGGATCTCCTGCCCCGGCATCTCCTGGATCATGATGTGCTTGTCCTGGGAGTTCTCCAGGCCCCTGATCTGGTCGGGCGACAACCCGCGGTACATCAGGTCGACATCGCCCTTGCGCAGCGACTGCTCCGTGGCCTTGGAGTCGGCGAAGAAGCGCATCTCGACCTTGTCGTTCTTCACGTTCACCCCGCCCTTGTAGCTGGGGTTCTTGGTGAAGGTGGCCTTGGTGATGCGGTTGTTCTTGTGCTCCGTCTTCACCGTGTACGGGCCGGAGCCGACCACGTCGAAGCCGCTGTAGAGGCGGCCCTTGGGGTACACCTCGCTGTCGACGATGGCCGCGGCGGGGGTGGCGAGCTTCTGCGGGAAGGTGGCGTCCGGCTTGCGGAGGTGGAAGACCACCTCCTTGTCGTTGGGCGTCTCGACCTTGTCGATGTCGTCGAGCAGCGCGACCGGACCGTTGGTGTTGTTGATGGTCCGCATGCGGTCGAAGGAGAACTTGACGTCCTGTGCCGTCAGGGCGTGCCCGTTGGAGAACTTCAGACCGCTGCGCAGGGTGCAGCGGTACTGCTCGTTCTGGGTGTCGCGGAACCCGCAGGACTCGGCGGCCTCGGGTACCGGCGCGGTGCCGGTCCTGGGCAGCCGCATCAGCGTCTGGAGGGTGCCGCGCAGCATGTTCCACGCATCGACGTCGTAGGCCTGCGCCGGGTCGAGCGGCGCGGGCGCCGCCTTGGTCGCCTCGATCACGGTGGGGACGCCCACGACGATCGGATCGCCGCCTTCGCCCGCGCCGTCCGTGCTGCCACAGGCTGCGAGAACGGGGGCGAGGAGACCGGCCAGCGCCGGCAGCACCAGGGTCTTGCGATTCATCGTCGGCAGGTTCCTTATCAGCGCAGAGGTGTTGCTCGCGTCGACATTAGTAGGAACGGCCAGCCACTCTCAGACACAAAGGAGTTGATTCGATATGGGCTCCGGATAACGACAGGTGGGTGATCGATATCCGGACGGTGGAACGATTCGCGCGTTGCTCCACCAATCCGGACACTTACCCCCGCCCAAACCCCCCGGCGCCCCCTCTGGAACACCCATGGGTTCCACTGTCGACGGCCCGGCACGTGAGAAAGGTCACGCGTTCAAGGAACCGTGGCGAGGCCGGAATTCGGTCATCGCATTCGTCACGGAAAATGAGCGGGCCGCTCCCCTCGGTTCTCGGCGGCATTCTCCGGGACACGCTCAGTGCACAGCTCCCCGGCTTTCCGTGATGAGCGTACGGAGAAATGGGAGATCGACTTCTTCGAGCGAGGGCACGACCGTGCGGCCCGCGGCCGGCGGGATCCGGGTCACCGAGGGCACCGCGACGACCGGGCAGCCCGCCGCCTCACCTGCGGTCACACCGGTCAGCGTGTCCTCGATGACCGCACAGCACGCCGGGTCGGCCCCCAGGCGCGCGGCGGCCGTCAGGTACGGGTCCGGGTGCGGTTTGGTGCGCTCCAGGTCGTCGCCCGCCAGGGTCAGCCGGAAGTTCTCCGGGCCCAGGGAATGCAGCATCTGGTCGACGATGGCGCGGTGCGAGGCGGAGACCAGAGCGGTCGGCACCTCGTGGGCGGCCAGCTCGGCCAGCAGTCTGCGGGCGCCCGGCATCAGGGGGACGCCGCGCCCGATCCGGGCCAGGAAGGCGGCATTGAGCAGCACGCTGAGCTCGGTCAGGCTGATGTCGACGCCGGTGGCCTGAATCAGATACCCGGCGCTGCGGGTCATCGGGCCGCCGACCACGACCTCGCGGTGGGTGTCGTCGAGGATGTGGCCGAGCTCGGCAAAGACTTCCGCCTCCGCCTCCCACCAGAATCCCTCGGTGTCGACGAGCGTGCCGTCCAGATCGAGGAATACGGCTTGGAGGGTCGCGGCTTCGGCCGTTCGGGTGCCGACTGCGGGGATGCTGCTGGTCATCCATCCACCTCCGTTGCGACGTCCCCGAAGGGACGAAAGGGCCGGTCGCCATCCCCGGCTGGGGAAACGACCGGCCACTACCGGACCGATAAGTGTACGACGGTACGGGCGGAAATGCGTGGTGACGGAGGTCAGGGCCGTCCCGGAGGGATTCTGGGGCGGCCCTGACCCGCTCACGCGGAATTACCGAGCGTCACGGCGCTGCCCGTGGCGCTCCCGGGCCGCCCCGGAGTCGTGCCCGGGCCGCCCCGGGGGCGCACCCGGTTCGCCCGGGCTCGCCCCGCTACCGCGCGTTGAAGTACTTCGCCTCCGGGTGGTGGATGACGATGGCGTCGGTGGACTGCTCGGGGTGCAGCTGGAACTCCTCGGAGAGCTCGACGCCGATCCGCTCCGGCTGCAGCAGGTCGGCGATCTTGGCGCGGTCCTCCAGATCGGGGCAGGCGCCGTAGCCCAGCGAGAAGCGCGCGCCGCGGTACTTGAGCGCGAACATGTCCTCGACATCGGCCGGGTCCTCGCCCGCGAAGCCCAGCTCGGCGCGGACCCGGGCGTGCCAGTACTCGGCGAGGGCCTCGGCCAACTGGACGGACAGGCCGTGGAGTTCGAGGTAGTCGCGGTAGGAGTTGGCCTCGAAGAGTTCGGCGGTGGCGCCGCCGATCCTGGAGCCGACGGTGACGACCTGGAGGCCGACGACATCCCTCTCGCCGGTCTCCTCGGGGCGGAAGTAGTCGGCCAGACACAGGCGCCGGCCGCGGCGCTGGCGGGGGAAGGTGAAGCGGGTGCGCTCGGTGCCGTCCTCGTGCAGCAGGATCAGGTCCTCGCCCTTGGACACACACGGGAAGTAGCCGTGCACGACGGCGGCTTCCAGCAGGTTCTCGGTCTGGAGCTTGTCGAGCCAGCCGCGCAGCCGGGGGCGGCCCTCGGTCTCCACCAGCTCCTCATACGTCGGGCCGTCGCCCGTGCGGGCCTGCTTGAGGCCCCACTGCCCCTTGAAGAGGGCGCCCTCGTCCAGCCAGGACGCATAGTCGGCGAGCTGGATGCCCTTGACGACACGGGTGCCCCAGAACGGCGGCTCGGGGACCGGGTTGTCGAAGGCGACGTCGGAGCGCACCGCGCCCTCGGGCTCCTCGACCTCCAGCACGGCCGTGTCCCGCTTGGGCACCCGGCGCTGCTTGAGCTCGGGGAGGGTGGCGCCGGGCACGCCGCGCTTGACGGCGATCAGGGCGTCCATCAGCCGCAGGCCCTCGAACGCGTCGCGGGCGTAGCGGACCTCGCCCTCGTAGATCTCGTGGAGGTCCTGTTCGACGTAGGCGCGGGTGAGGGCGGCGCCGCCGAGGATGACGGGGAAGTCGGCCGCCATCTTGCGCTGGTTGAGCTCTTCCAGGTTCTCCTTCATGATCACCGTGGACTTGACCAGGAGACCGGACATCCCGATGACATCGGCGCGGTGTTCCTCGGCGGCTTCCAGGATCGCCGAGACCGGCTGCTTGATGCCGAGGTTGACCACGTTGTAGCCGTTGTTGGACAGGATGATGTCGACGAGGTTCTTGCCGATGTCATGGACGTCGCCGCGGACGGTGGCCAGCACGATGGTGCCCTTGCCCTCGTCGTCCGACTTCTCCATGTGCGGCTCCAGGTAGGCCACCGCGCTCTTCATGACCTCGGCGGACTGCAGCACGAACGGCAGCTGCATCTGCCCCGACCCGAACAGCTCGCCGACGACCTTCATGCCCTCCAGCAGGGTGTCGTTGACGATTTCGAGGGCCGGACGGTCCTGGAGGGCCTCCTCCAGGTCGGTGTCGAGGCCGTTCTTCTCGCCGTCGATGATGCGCCGCTTGAGGCGCTCCTCCAGCGGCAGGGCGAGGAGTTCCTCGGCCCGTCCGGCCTTCATCGACTTGGTGTTGACGCCCTCGAACAGCTCCATCAGCTTCTGCAGCGGGTCGTAGCCCTCGCTGCGCCGGTCGTAGACGAGGTCGAGGGCGGCCTTGACCTGCTCCTCCTCCAGCCGGGCGATCGGCAGGATCTTGCTCGCGTGCACGATCGCGGAGTCCAGGCCGGCCTTGACGCACTCGTCCAGGAAGACGGAGTTGAGGACGATGCGCGCGGCCGGGTTCAGACCGAAGGAGATGTTCGACAGGCCGAGCGTGGTCTGGACGTCCGGGTGACGCCGCTTCAGCTCGCGGATCGCCTCGATGGTGGCGATGCCGTCCTTGCGGGACTCCTCCTGGCCCGTGCAGATGGTGAAGGTCAGGCAGTCGATGAGGATGTCCGACTCGTGGATGCCCCAGTTGCCCGTCAGGTCCTCGATGAGGCGCTCGGCGATGGCGACCTTGTGCTCGACGGTGCGGGCCTGGCCCTCCTCGTCGATGGTCAGCGCGATCAGCGCCGCACCGTGCTCGGCCGCCAGCTCCGTGACCTTCGCGAACCGCGACTCCGGGCCGTCCCCGTCCTCGTAGTTGACGGAGTTGATCACCGCACGGCCGCCGAGCTTCTCCAGTCCGGCCTGGATGACGTTCAGCTCGGTGGAGTCCAGCACGATCGGCAGGGTGGAGGCGGTGGCGAACCGGCCGGCCAGCTCCTCCATGTCGGCCACCCCGTCCCGGCCCACGTAGTCGACGCACAGGTCGAGCATGTGCGCGCCCTCACGGATCTGGTCGCGCGCCAGCTCCACACAGTCGTCCCAGCGGCCCTCCAGCATCGCCTCCCGGAACTTCTTCGACCCGTTGGCGTTCGTCCGCTCGCCGATCGCCAGATACGAGGTGTCCTGGCGGAACGGCACCGTCTGGTACAGCGAGGCGGCGCCCGGCTCGGGGCGCGGCTCACGGGCGGTGGGGGCGGTGCCGCGGACCCGCTCGACGACCTGCCGCAGATGCTCGGGCGTCGTGCCGCAGCAGCCGCCGACCAGGGAGAGGCCGTACTCGGCGACGAAGGTCTCCTGGGCGTCGGCCAGCTCCTCGGCCGTCAGCGGATAGTGCGCCCCGTTCTTGCCCAGCACCGGCAGACCCGCGTTCGGCATGCACGCCAGCGGGATACGGGAGTGCCGGGCCAGGTAGCGCAGGTGCTCGCTCATCTCGGCGGGACCGGTGGCGCAGTTCAGGCCGATCATGTCGATGCCCAGCGGCTCCAGCGCCGTCAGCGCGGCACCGATCTCCGAACCCAGCAGCATGGTGCCGGTCGTCTCCACGGTCACCGAACAGATCACCGGCAGGTTGCTGCCGGTGGCCTTGAGCGCCCGGCGGGCGCCGAGGATGGCGGCCTTGGTCTGCAGGAGGTCCTGGGTGGTCTCCACCAGCAGGGCGTCCGCGCCGCCGGCGATCATGCCCTCGGCGTTCTGCTGGTAGGCGTCACGCAGCGTGACATACGGGGCGTGGCCCAGCGTCGGCAGCTTGGTGCCGGGCCCCATGGAGCCGAGGACGTAGCGCTGCTGACCGGTCGAGGCGGTGAATTCGTCGGCCACCTCACGGGCGATCCGGGCACCGGACTCGGACAGCTCGAAGACCCGCTCGGGAATGTCGTACTCCGCGAGCGCCGCGAAATTCGCACCGAAGGTATTGGTCTCCACGCAGTCGACACCGACCGCGAAGTACTCCTCGTGCACCGAACGCACGATGTCGGGCCGCGTGACATTGAGGATCTCGTTGCAGCCCTCCAGCTGCTGGAAGTCCTCCATGGTCGGATCCTGCGCCTGCAGCATGGTGCCCATCGCCCCGTCGGCGACCACCACCCGCGAGGCCAGCGCCTCACGCAGGGAGGTGACGCGGGACGTGTTGACGGACGTTGGCGTGTTCGAGGCCATGGAGATGCTCCCGTGGTTGCGACGGCTGTCGGCTTTGCACCCTCCTTCAGAGGGCGCACCCGGCCAGCGTAGCTGCCGGTCCGGTACACGTGTTCCCCGTTCCACGCCGTGGACAGCACTGCTCCGCCCCCCTTCCACCCCCCTGCGCGCACCACCCTTGATCGTTGGCAGACTCCGTTCGCCCGGCAAAAGGTTGCAGAACGCTGACCCCAGTCGGCATGGACCGATATCGTTCAGCATTGTCGAACCGCTCACTTCGGAGGTTGCCCGATGGCACGCACCATCCAGTCGCTGGAGCGCGCCGCAGCGATGCTGCGGCTGCTCGCAGGAGGGGAACGGCGACTGGGGCTCTCCGACATCTCCTCCTCGCTGGGACTGGCCAAGGGCACCGCCCACGGCATCCTGCGCACGCTGCAGCAGGAGGGCTTCGTCGAGCAGGACGCCACGTCCGGCCGCTACCAGCTGGGCGCGGAGCTGCTGCGGCTGGGCAACAGCTATCTGGACGTGCACGAGCTGCGCGCCCGGGCCCTCGTCTGGACCGACGATCTGGCCCGCTCCAGCGGCGAGGCCGTCTACCTGGGCGTCCTGCACCAGCAGGGGGTGCTGATCGTCCACCACGTCTTCCGTCCGGACGACAGCCGGCAGGTGCTGGAGGTGGGCGCGATGCACCCGCTGCACAGTACGGCGCTGGGCAAGGTGCTGTCGGCGTACGACCCGGTGGCGCACAGCGAGATCGTCGAGGCGGACCGGACGGCGTTCACGCCGCACACGGTGACCGGCCTGGGGGACTTCGAGCGGCTGCTGGACCTGATCCGGGCGCGGGGCTGGGCCGCGGACGTGGAGGAGACCTGGGAGGGCGTGGCGTCGGTGGCCGCGCCGATCCATGACCGGCGGCGGATGCCGGTGGGTGCGGTGGGCGTCACGGGGGCGGTCGAGCGGGTCTGTCAGGAGGGTGATCTGCGGCCGGAAATCATCGCCGCTGTGAGGGATTGCGCACGCGCTGTGTCCCGGGATCTTGGCGCAGGGCGATTCTGACCGGATTCACCCCATAAGTTCACCTAAGTTTTTCGCCACGGAACCCTTGACGGGGTTCTACCGGTGAACAAAACTGCCGTTCGTCGGTCGGCATTGTCGAACACCTAACGGCAATATTCGCTATGGTGGGGCATTGCCGCGGGCCGACCACCGCCCTCTAGGAGGGCGCGGACCACCGGACGGGACCCGGGGTTCGCCTTCCCCTGGACGAAGGACAAAGGAGTCGCGGGTGTCCAGCTCCGACATCTTCATCAGCGAGACCATCGGTACCGCTGTTCTGATCTTGCTCGGCGGTGGCGTCTGCGCCGCCGTCACCTTCAAGCGCTCCAAGGCGTTCAACGCCGGATGGGTCGCCATCGCCTTCGGGTGGGGCTTCGCCGTCCTCACGGGTGCCTACATCGCCGCGAAGTCCGGCGCCAACCTCAACCCTGCGGTCACCATCGGTCTCGCCATCAAGGGCGGCATCGAGTGGAGCCAGGTGCCGGTCTACTTCGCCGGCGAGATGCTCGGCGCCATGATCGGCGCGGTGCTGGTGTGGATCACCTACTACGGGCAGTTCCAGGCCCATCTGAGTGACCCCGAGGTGCTGGCCGACGACACCTGCGAGGAGGGCATGGTCGACCAGTCGGCCGCGCCGTCGGCCGGACCGGTCCTCGGCATCTTCTCCACCGGCCCGGAGATCCGGAACGCGGTGCAGAACCTGGCCACCGAGATCATCGCCACCGTCGTGCTCGTGCTGGCGATCCTCACGCTCGGTCTGAGCGACAACGGAAAGGGCGTCGGCGTCATCGGCACCCTGCTGGTCGCGCTGGTCGTCACCGGCATCGGTCTGTCGCTGGGCGGTCCGACCGGGTACGCGATCAACCCGGTCCGCGACCTCGGTCCGCGCATTGTGCATGCGCTGCTGCCCCTGAAGAACAAGGGCGGTTCAGACTGGGGTTACGCCTGGATTCCGGTCGTCGGCCCGCTCGTCGGCGGAGCCATCGCCGGGGGCATCTACCAGGTGGCGTTCGCCTGAGCCGCCTGACCGCCCCGACTCCGCCCGCACAGACTTCTTGGAGCACACCATGAGCGACACCACCAGCGCTTCCTCCCACGGGCACGGCCCGTTCATCGCGGCCATCGACCAGGGCACCACGTCCAGCCGCTGCATCGTCTTCGACAAGGACGGCCGGATCGTCTCGGTCGACCAGAAGGAACACGAGCAGATCTTCCCGAAGCCGGGCTGGGTCGAGCACGACGCCACCGAGATCTGGAACAACGTCCAGCAGGTCGTCGACAGCGCCGTCCACAAGGCCGGGCTCACCGCCGCCGACGTCAAGGCGATCGGTATCACCAACCAGCGCGAGACCACCCTCCTGTGGGACCGCACCACCGGTGAGCCCGTCCACAACGCCATCGTCTGGCAGGACACCCGCACCGACGCGCTCTGCAAGGAGCTCGGCCGCAACGTCGGCCAGGACCGCTTCCGCCGCGAGACCGGCCTGCCGCTGGCCTCGTACTTCGCCGGCCCGAAGATCCGCTGGCTGCTCGACAACGTCGAGGGCCTGCGCGAGCGCGCCGAGCGCGGCGACATCCTCTTCGGCACCATGGATTCCTGGGTCATCTGGAACCTGACCGGCGGGGTCGACGGCGGCGTGCACGTCACCGACGTCACCAACGCCTCGCGCACCATGCTGATGAACCTCCACCGCCTGGAGTGGGACCCGAAGATCCTGACGTCGATGGAGATCCCGGCGGCCGTCCTGCCGGAGATCAAGTCGTCCGCCGAGGTCTACGGCCGTACCACCAGCGGTGTGCTGGCCGGTGTCCCGGTCGCCTCGGCGCTCGGTGACCAGCAGGCCGCGCTGTTCGGCCAGACCTGCTTCGAGCAGGGCGAGGCCAAGTCCACGTACGGCACCGGCACCTTCATGCTGATGAACACCGGCCACGAGCCGGTGAACTCCTACAACGGACTGCTGACCACGGTCGGCTACCGCATCGGCGACCAGCAGCCGGTCTACGCCCTGGAAGGCTCCATCGCCGTCACCGGCTCGCTCGTCCAGTGGATGCGCGACCAGATGGGCCTGATCAACAGCGCGGCCGAGATCGAGACCCTGGCCAGCACGGTCGAGGACAACGGCGGCGCGTACTTCGTGCCGGCCTTCTCCGGCCTGTTCGCCCCCTACTGGCGCTCGGACGCGCGCGGTGTCATCGCGGGCCTGACCCGCTACGTCACCAAGGCGCACATCGCGCGCGCCGTACTCGAGGCCACCGCCTGGCAGACCCGCGAGATCACCGACGCCATGACCAAGGACTCCGGCGTCGAGCTGACCGCGCTCAAGGTCGACGGCGGAATGACCTCCAACAACCTGCTGATGCAGACCATCTCGGACTTCCTGGACGCGCCCGTGGTGCGCCCGATGGTCGCCGAGACGACCTGCCTCGGCGCCGCCTACGCGGCCGGACTGGCCGTCGGCTTCTGGTCCAGCACCGACGAACTGCGCGCCAACTGGCGCCGGGCCGCCGAGTGGACCCCCCGGATGGATGCGGCCACCCGTGACCGCGAGTACAAGAGCTGGCTCAAGGCTGTGGAACGTTCCATGGGCTGGCTCGATGACAGCACTGTCGAGGAGTAAAAATGAGCACCCTGCAGAGCGTCCCGGCACTCGGGACGCACCCGGCCAGTGGTTCGCACGCGAGCCGCGCCGAGACTCGGGAGCAGCTTTCCAAGGCGACGTACGACCTCCTGGTGATCGGCGGCGGCATCCTGGGCATCTCCACCGCCTGGCACGCCGCCCAGGCCGGACTGCGGGTTGCCCTGGTGGACGCCGGTGACTTCGCCGGCGCCACCTCCTCCGCCTCCTCCAAGCTGCTGCACGGCGGTCTGCGCTACCTGCAGACCGGCGCGGTCAAGCTGGTGGCGGAGAACCACTTCGAGCGGCGTGCGGTGTCCCGCGAGGTCGCACCGCACCTCGCCAACCCCCTGACCTTCTACCTGCCCGTCTACAAGGGCGGCCCGCACGGCGCGGCCAAGCTCGGTGCGGGCGTGTTCGCCTACTCGGCGCTGTCCGCGTTCGGCGACGGCGTCGGTCACGTCATATCCCCGGCCAAGGCCCAGCGCGACGTGCCGGAGCTGCGGACGGACAACCTCAAGGCCGTGGCCGTGTACGGCGACGACCAGATGAACGACTCCCGGATGGCCCTGATGACCGTCCGTGCGGCGGTCGAGGCCGGCGCCACGGTCCTCAACCACGCCGAGGTCACCGGCCTGCGCTTCACCCAGGGCCGGGTCACCGGTGCGGAGCTCAAGGACCGCATGGAGGGCGCGGAGTTCGGCGTCAACGCCCGCCTGGTGCTCAACGCCACCGGCCCGTGGGTGGACCACCTGCGCAAGATGGAGGACGCGAACGCGGCCCCCTCCATCCGGCTGTCGAAGGGTGCGCACCTGGTCCTCAAGCGGACCGCGCCGTGGAAGGCCGCGCTGGCCACCCCGATCGACAAGTACCGCATCACCTTCGCCCTCCCCTGGGAGGACATGCTGCTGCTGGGCACCACGGACGAGGAGTTCGAGGGCGACCCGGCGGATGTCGCGGTCACCGAGAAGGACACCGCCCAGATCCTGGACGAGGCGGCCTTCTCCGTCCGCGACCAGCAGCTGTCGCGCGATCTGATCACGTACTCCTTCGCGGGTCTGCGGGTGCTGCCCGGCGGTCCCGGCGACACCTCCAAGGCCAAGCGCGAGACGGTCGTGACCGAGGGCAGCGGCGGCATGCTGTCGGTGGCCGGCGGCAAGTGGACGACCTTCCGGCACATCGGCCGTACGGTCATGAACAAGCTCGCCGCGCTGCCCGGCCACCCGCTGGCCGAGGACATGGAGCCGATCGCGCAGCTGCCGAAGAAGCTCCCGCTGCCCGGTATCGCCAATCCGAACGCGGTCGCGCACCGGCTGCTCGTCGACGGCGGTACGCCCGGTCCGCGGATGGCCCCGGAGACCGCGCGACACCTCGCCACCCACTACGGTTCGCTGTCCTTCGACATCGCCCGGCTGGCGAACGACAACCCGGCACTGGCCGAGCGCGTCCACCCCGATGCGCCGGAGATCTGGGCCCAGGTCGCCTACGCCCGTGACAACGAGTGGGCCGAGACGGTCGACGATGTGCTGCGGCGCCGTACCACGCTGATGATCCGTGGCCTGGACACGGAGGACGTGCGGGCCAAGGTCAAGGACATGCTGGCCGGCTGACGGCGGCACCGGGCCGCTGCGGGCGGCGGCGGGGAGCTGACGGCGCCTCAACGGTGACGTACGGCGCATGACGATGGGGCGGTCCACGGGGCCGCCCCATCGTCGTGGCCACGGACAGCACCGCGGACGGGGCGGACGGGAGCGGACGGCGGGGGACAGCGGCGGACGGCGGCGGACGGCGGCGGCGTGCCGGGTCATAATGAGCTCAGACATCGGATGTCTGTGAGGGCATCCGGGGCGGTATCCGGGCGGCATTCGGGCGGGTCCGAGCGGGGAGGTCGGCATGGCGGTCACCGACGAGGCCATCGAGAAGATCAAGGGCATGATCGTCTCCGGCGCACTGCGGCCGGGTGACCGGCTGCCGAAGGAGAGCGAGCTGGCGGCCGAGCTCGGCCTGTCCCGTAATTCACTGCGCGAGGCGGTCCGCGCGCTCTCCCTCATCCGCATCCTGGATGTGCGCCAGGGCGACGGTACGTATGTCACCAGCCTCGATCCGCAACTCCTGCTGGAGGCCATGAGCTTCGTGGTGGACTTCCACCGCGATGACACCGTGCTGGAGTTCCTCGCCGTCCGCCGGATCCTGGAGCCGGCCGCCACGGCCATGGCGGCCGGCCGGATCGGCCTGGAGGAACTGAACGCCCTGGAGGCCCAGTTGAACGCGCTGGGGCCGAGTCCCTCGGTCGAGGATCTGGTCGCCTGCGATCTGGAGTTCCACCGCGGGATCGTCGCGGCATCCGGCAACTCCGTGCTCTGCTCGCTGCTGGACGGGCTGTCCGGGCCGACCACCCGGGCCAGGATCTGGCGGGGGCTGACGCAGAAGGACGCGGTGACCCGCACCCTCACCGAGCACCGGGCGATCCTCGGCGCGCTGCGCGACCGGGACGCGGAGGCGGCGCGGGCGTGGGCGACGGTGCATATCGCCAGTGTGGAGCAGTGGTTGCGCGCGTCGCTGTGAGGCCCGGTGCCGCCCCGGTCGTTGGCGCCCCCGTGCCGCCCCCGTGGTGCCCCCGCGGTGGTCCCTCCGGCGCTCCCGGTCAGGCCGCGAAGCCTCCGTCCACCGCGATCGAGGCGCCCGAGATGTACCGTCCGCCCTCGCCCGCCAGATGGGCCACGGTCGCCGCGACATCCCAGGCCCGGCCGTACGCCCCCAGGGCGGTGAGCCCGGCCTGCATCGTTGCGCTCTCGCCGTCGGCCGGGTTCATATCGGTGTCGATGGGGCCCGGGGTGATGAGGTTGGCGGTGATACCGCGCGGCCCCAGCTCCTTGGCCAGGGTCCGGGTCAGACCGGTGAGGGCGGCCTTGCTGGTGGCGTAGAGGGTGCCGCCGGGGAAGGCGACCCGCTCGGCCATGCAGCTGCCGATGGAGATGATCCGGCCGCCCTCGGCCAGATGAGCGGCCGCGGCCTGCGCCGCCAGGAACGGGGCCCGGACATTGGTCCGCAGCACCCGGTCGACATCGTCGAGGGAGATCTCCTCCAAGGGGCCGAGCACGCCGATGCCCGCGTTGTTCACCAGGATGTCCAGCCGCCCGAACCGTTCGACGGTGCCGGCCACCGAGGCCCGCACCGCTTCCGCGTCACCGCTGTCGGCCCGTACCGCCCAGGCCTGCCCGCCGTCCTGCTCGATCTCCTTGACGACCTGGCCGGCCTTGTCCTGCCGGCTCTGATAGGTCAGGGCCACCGCCGCGCCGTCGGCGGCCAGCCGCAGCGCCGTCGCCTCCCCGATGCCCCGGCTGCCGCCGGTCACCAGGGCCACCTTGCCGGTGAGCGGCCGGGTGCCGTGCGCCTCCGCAGTCCCCGTCGTCGCCGTCACGGCCGCCATCACGGTCGCCGTCATCACGATCTCCGCCATCGTCATCACCTTCGCATCGAGTCGTCCGTCGTCGTCCGCAGCCGTCCGCAGTCCCACGGAGCCGGCCGCAGTCCTACGGAGCCGGCCGCAGTCCGCACCCGGTACACCGCTTTGCCGGTGTTCTCCGTGGTGCGACTCGATCCTCCGGCGACGCGGATTCCGAAGCTGGCGGAATCCGGACGCCGCTTCAGCGGCCCGGCGGCCCCTGCGCGGCCGGCGCCCCGACGCCGTACACCCGCCCCGCAGTTCCCCCGAAGACGTCCGCCCGTTCGGCCGGGCCGAGGTGAGCCGTCGCCGACTCCGCGAGCGCCACGACGTCTTCGTAGCCGGCCGCCAGCGTGCACACCGGCCAGTCGGAGCCGAACATCACCCGGCCCGGGCCGAAGGCCTCCAGGACGTGCCGGGCATAGGGCAGGATCTGCTGCGGCCGCCAGGACTCCCAGTCGGCCTCGGTGACCAGCCCGGACAGTTTGCAGCTGATGTTCGGCAACCCGGCGAGCGCGGTGAGGGCGTGCGCCCAGGGCTGCCAGTCCCCCGTCGCGACCGCCGGTTTGGCGGCGTGGTCCAGCACGAAGGCCAGCTGGGGCACGGCGCGTACGGCGGCGTGCGCGGCGGGCAGTTCCCGCGGGGTGACCAGCAGGTCGTAGACCAGCCCGGCGTCGGCCACGATGCCCAGGCCCCGGAGCACGTCCGGACGCAGGAGCCAGTCGGGGTCCGGTTCGTCCTGCACCTGGTGCCGGATGCCCACCAGTTGGGCGGGCAGCGCCGCGAGGACCTCGGCGAGCGCCGGGTCGCGGAGGTCGGCCCAGCCGACGACACCGGCGACCGGCCCCTCCCCCGCCGCAAGGGTGAGCAGTTCGGCGGTCTCCTCGTACGAGGGCGACGACTGGACGAGGATCGTGCCGTCGAGGCCGTGCGCGGTCAGCTGCGGGGTGAGGTCGCTCAGCGCATAACTGCGGCGGATCGGATCGGCCCACGGCCCGTCCATCCACGGCTGCTCGCGCCGGTTCGGATCCCACAGATGGTGATGGGCGTCGATACGCATCAGGGGCGCGCTCCGGGGTCGGGTTCGTCGGGCTCGGCGCCCGGGTCGGGTTCGTCGGGCTCGGCGTCGTCGGGCTCGGCGTCGGCGGGCTCGGCGTCGGCGGGCTCGGCGTCGGCGTCGGCGTCGGCGTCGGCGTCGGCGTCGGCGTCGGCTTCGGCTTCGGCTTCGGCTTCGGGCTCAGTCGTGCAAGGGCAGCGGCAGATCGGGGTCGAGCAGGCCGCGGGCGACGAGCGTATGCCACAGCTCGTCCGGGATGTGACGGGTGAACAGCGCGGCATTCTCGGCCATCTCCTCGGGACCGGCGGCGCCGACGACGGCGGAGGCGACGGCACGGTGCCCGAAGGGGAACCGGAGCGCGGCGGCCTTGAGGGGGACGGCGAACTGTGCGCAGACGGCGGCAAGTTGACGTGCCCGGTCGAGGAGGGCGGGCGGCGCGGGCGCGTAGTTGTAGGGCGCGCCGGGGGACGGGTCCGCCAGCAGACCGGAGTTGTAGACGCCTCCGACGACCACGGAGGTGCCGCGGCGTTCGCACTCCGGCAGCAGATCGTCGAAGGCGGTGCGCTCCAGCAGGGTCCAGCGGCCGGCGCAGAGCACCACATCCACGTCCAGGTCGGCGACCAGGCGGGCCAGCAGATCGCTGTGGTTCATGCCGAAGCCGATGGCGCGCACCATGTGCTCGGCGCGCAGCTCGGCAAGGGCCGGGAAGCCGGTCTCGTACACCGCCCGCAACTGGTCCTCGACGTCGTGGAGGTAGACGATGTCGACGGCATCCACGCCGAGCCGCTCCAGGGACGCGTCCAGTGTGGCGCGGATACCGTCGCGGGAGAGGTCCCGTACCCGGGCCCGGGCGGGGGTGTCCACAAAACCTTCGCCGGCTGCCCGCTCCCCCGGCGCGAGCGGCCGCAGCCGGCGGCCGACCTTGGTGGAGAGGGTGTAGCCGGTGCGGTCGCGGCCGCGCAGGGCACGGCCGAGGCGTTCCTCGGACAGGCCCACGCCGTAGTGCGGGGCGGTGTCGAAGTAGCCGGCGCCGGTGGCGAGGGCGGTGTGGACGACGCGCTGCGCCTGCTCCTCGGGGATGGCGCGGTAGAGGTTGCCGAGCGGTGCGCAGCCCAGACCCAGGGGCGGGACGGTGACACCGGTCCGTCCCAGCTCTCTCGGCCCCTGCGGGGGACAGTGCACGGCGGGCTTCAGTCCTGCTTCTCGCCGCTGGTGAACCGGGAGATGACCAGCGCGATGATGATGATCATGCCATTGAGGAACTGGGTCCACAGCGGTGGCACTCCGCCCAGTGTCATCACATTGATGACGAGCTGGAGCGTGAGGACGCCGGTGAGCGCGCCGAAGAGGGTGCCCCGGCCGCCCTTGAGGCTGATGCCGCCGATCACCGCGGCGGCGAAGACCTGGAAGATCCAGCCGTTGCCCTGGCTGGCGGAGACCGCGCCGTAGTGGCCGGTGTAGAGGATCCCCGCGAAGGCGGCGAGCAGTCCGCCGACGGCCAGCACGATCCAGGTGAGGCGGTCCACCCGGATACCGGCCGCGCGGGCCGCCTCCGGGTTGCCGCCGATGGCGTACAGCGCCCGCCCGTGCCGGAGGTAGCCGAGGGCCGCGCCGCCGAGCGCGAAGAGGGCGAGGCAGATCCAGACGGCGGCCGGGATGCCCAGCCAGTCGGCCTGGCCCAAGTAGGCGAAGGATTCCGGGACATTGCCGATGGACCGGCCCTCCGAGACGCCCACCTGCAGGCCGCGGAGCATGGTGAGCATGCCGAGGGTGGCGATGAAGCCGTTGACCCGCAGGGTGAGGATGAGGAAGCCGTTGGCGGCGCCGATCGCCGCGCCCACGGCCAGGCAGAGCGGGATCGCCGTCCATGCGGGGAAGAGTTCCAGCCCGGCGAAGCGGCCGCCGTGTGCGGGCATCACCAGCCACAGGGCGATCACGGGTGCCAGGCCGATGGTGGACTCCAACGACAGGTCCATCCGCCCGCTGATGAGGATGAGCGCCTCGCCGAGCACCAGCAGGCCCAGCTCCGTGGACTGCTGGATGACGCCGATGAGGTTGTCCTGGGTGAGGAACGCGGGCGACACGATGAAGCCGATGAGGCCCAGCACGAAGATCACCGGCACCAGGGAGAGATCCCGCCAGCGGGCCGGATCGACCCGGGGCCGTCGGCGCGGCGGGCGCTCCACCACGTCGGTGGCCGGCGGCGCTACGGTCTCGGTCATGGCGCGGTCCCTTCCGTTCCTTGCGGTCCTTCCGGTCCTTCCGGTCCTTCCGGTCCTTGCCTTCGTTCCGTTCCTGGCGTGGTACGGGTGTCCGGTGCGGGGGCACGGCCGGGGTCGGACGGGCCGGGCCGGACGCCCTCGCCGGCGCCGCCCGCCATGCCCTCCATCGCGGCGACCAGTTCGTGGTCGCGCCAGCCGGCGGCGAATTCGGCGGTCACCCGGCCGTGGAAGACCGCCAGCACCCGGTCGCAGATCCGCAGATCGTCCAGTTCGTCGGAGACGATCAGGGCGCCGCTGCCGCCGTCCGCGACCTCCCGTACGACGCCCAGCAGCGCGTCCTTGGACTTGACGTCGACGCCGTTGGTGGGCCGGACGGCGACCAGCACGGCGGGCTCGCGGGCCAGCGCACGGGCGATCACGACCTTCTGCTGGTTGCCGCCGGAGAGCCCGGACACCGGCTGGCCCGGCCCGGTGGTCCGGATGTCCAGTGCCGCGATCATCCGGCGGGCGAACGCGCGGGTCCGGGAGGGCAGTACGGTGCCCATCGGCCCGAGCTGGTCGGCGACGGTGAGCGTGGCGTTCTCGGCAACGCTGCGGCCCGGGACGAGCCCTTCGCGGTGCCGGTCCTCGGGGACGTAACCGATGCCCGCGGCGAGGGCGTGCGGCACGCTGCCGGTACGGACCGGCCGCCCGCGCACCGTGATCCGGCCGCCGTCGGGGGCGCGCAGCCCCGCCAGCGTCTGGCCGATCGCGGTGTTGCCGCTGGCCGTGGCGCCCGCGAGCCCCACCACCTCCCCGGCCCGTACGGTCAGGTCGAGCGGCGCGAAGTGCCCGTCGGCGGCCAGCCCTTGCGTACGCAGTAGCGTCTCCCCGGCCGGCCGCGCGCCCGTCCGCGGCTGCCGCGCGGGGCCCGCCTCCTCACCCGTCATCGCCGCCACCAGCGCTTCCTTGGCCAGCCCCGGGACGGGTGCGGTCAGCACATGCCGGGCGTCACGGAAGACGGTGACGGTGTCGCACAGCTCGTGGACCTCCTGGAGGTGGTGCGAGATGAACAGGAAAGCCACTCCCCGGTCGCGCAGTTCACGCAGTTTGCCGAAGAGCCGGTCGATGCCGGCGGCGTCCAGCCGGGCGGTGGGCTCATCGAGGATGATCAGCCCGGCGCCGAAGGACAGCGCGCGGGCGATCTCCACGAACTGCCGCTGCTCGACGCCGAGTTCCTTGATCCGGGCGGCCGGGTCGACCTCGACGCCGTACCCGGCGAGCAGCTCGCGGGCCCGTTCGCGCAGCGCCCGCCAGCGGATGGTGTGTCCGCCCCGGAAGCGGCCCAGGTAGAGGTTCTCCGCGACGGTCAGCTCCGGCACGGTCATCGACTTCTGGTAGACGCAGGCGGCCTTGCGCTGCCAGGCGGCGGTGTCACCCCAGCCGGGCGCGGGCGCGCCGCCGAAGGTGACCCGGCCGGCGTCCGGGCGCTCCATGCCGGTCAGTACGGACACCAGGGTGGATTTGCCGGCGCCGTTGCGGCCGACGAGGGCGTGCGCCTCTCCCGGGCGTACGGTCAGCCGGGCGCCGTCGAGGGCGACGGTGGGGCCGTAGCGCTTGACGATTCCCTCGGCGTGCACCGCCGCCGCGGGCTGGCCGGACATCACCTCGTCCGCCTCCACCGCTACTTCTTCTTCTCGTCGAGCTGGTTGGCCCACAGTTTCTTGTCGTCGACGGTCGCCTTGGTGACCAGGGGCGCCGGCAGCTGGTCCTCCAGGCCGTTCTTGATCTTCACGATGGTCGAGCCGTGGTCGGTGGGGCCCGGCGTGAAGGTCTTCCCTGCCAGCCCGGCCTTGGCGTAGTACAGGGCGTACTTGGCATACAGATCGGCGGGCTGGGAGAGGGTGGCGTCGATCTTTCCGGCGCGAATCGCGTCCAGTTCGTCCGGGATGCCGTCGTTGGAGATGATGGTGATGTGCCCGTCGGAGCCGGCCGGCCGCAGGAGTTTCTTCTGTTCCAGGAGGGCGAGCGTCGGCTGCAGGAAGGCGCCGCCGGCCTGCAGATAGATGCCGTTGACGTCCGGGTGCTGGGCGAGCAGGCTCTGCAGCTTGCCGGAGGCGACCTCGCCCTTCCAGTCGGTGGCCAGCTCGTGCACGGTGATCTTCGGGAACTTCTTCTTCATGCACGCCGCGAACGCCTCGGAACGGTCCCGTCCGTTGATCGAGCTGAGGTCGCCCTGGAGTTCGGCGACCCGCCCCTTGCCGCCGAGTTTCCGGCCGAGGTAGTCGCAGGACTTCTCGCCGTAGGCGCGGTTGTCGGCACGTACGACCATGTAGACCTTGCCCTCGTCGGGGCGGGTGTCGACGCTCACCACCGGGATCTTCTTCTCCGCCAGGCGCTGCAGCGCGGCGGCGATGGCCCCGGTGTCCTGCGGCGCCATGACGATGGCCTTGGCGCCCTGGTCGGTGAGCGCCTGCACATTGGAGACGACCTTGGCGATGTCGTTCTGCGAGTTGGACAGCGGCAGCGCGGCCGGTCCGCCGTGGTCCAGATCCTTTTCGAGGTACTGCTGGTAGGAGTTCCAGAAGTCGGTGTCCGTACGGGGCATATCGATGCCGATCCTGCCGCCCGCGGCGCTGCTGCCGCGGTTGCAGCCGGCGAGCGCGGCGGTGGCGAGCAGCGCGGCACAGGCCGCCGCGCCGGTCGTACGCAGTCTCATGGGTGGTCCCTCGGTCGTGGTGTGCGGCTGGTGCGGGGTGCTGCTGGTGCGGGGTGCGGCTGGTGCGGGTCGTGGCCGGAATACGGTCGCGGCGGGATATCGGGGCGTGGCCCGGATACGGGTCGTGGCGGGATACGGGTCGTGGCCGGTCAGGTAGCGGGCCGCAGCCGCAGCCCCTGCATCCCGCCGTCCACGGCGAGCGCCGTCCCGGTGATGCCGGAGGCGGCCGGGGACGCCAAGGAGGCGATGGCGGCGGCCACTTCGTCCGCGGTGACCATCCGGCCCATCGGCTGGCGGGCGTTGAGCGCGGCGCGTTCGGCGGCCGGGTCGTCGGCCCGCTCCAGCAGCCGGCCGACCCACGGGGTGTCGGCGGTACCCGGATTGACGCAGTTGACGCGGATGCCCTCGCGGAGGTGATCCGCGGCCATCGCGAGGGTCAGCGAGTAAACCGCGCCCTTGCCGGCGCTGTAGAGCGCGCGCTGCGGCAGGCCGGCGGTGGCGGCGATGGAACAGGTGTGGGTGATGGAGACCCGCCCCGGGGCGCCGGCGGCGGTGCGGCGCAGCGCCGGGAGCGCGGCGCGGGCGGTGCGCACCAGGCCCAGCACGTTCACGTCCAGGACCCGGACCCACTCCGCGTCGTCGTTGTCCTCGACCGTGCCGACGGCGCCGATACCGGCGTTGCCGACGAGGGTGTGCAGGGCGCCCAGCTCCCCCACCGCTTCGCCGACGGCGGCGCGTACCGCGGCGTCGGAGGTGACATCGGCCGTGACCCGGATCGTCCCGGGGGGCGCGCCGGAGGGGTCCCGGTCCAGGACGGCGACCTTGGCGCCGCGCGCCAGCAGCAGGGCGGCGGTGGCCGCCCCGATGCCGGAGCCGCCGCCGGTGACGAGCGCGGCCATCCCCTCGAAGTCGGCCGGCGGCCGGGCGTGGTGCGGGGCGGAACTCATGCGGAGACCTCCTGTTCGCCGGGCCGGCTCTGCGGGGAGCGACGGGCGCGCCACACCGGCCCGTCGGGGAAGCGGTGGGCGGCGATCGACGCCGGCTTCATCCGGGCCGAGAAACCGGGCGCGGTCGGGGCGCGGTAGCGGCCGCGCTCGACGACGACGGGATCGCTGAAGTGGTCGTGCAGATGGTCGACGTACTCGATCACCCGGTCCTGCCGGCTCCCGGACACCGCCACGTAGTCGAACATCGCCAGATGCTGCACCAGCTCGCACAGCCCGACCCCGCCCGCGTGCGGGCACACCGGCACGCCGTACTTCGCGGCCAGCAGGAGGATCGCCAGGTTCTCGTTGACCCCGGCCACCCGCGCCGCGTCGATCTGGACGAAGTCCACGGCACCGGCCTGCAGCAGCTGTTTGAAGACCACCCGGTTGGCGACGTGCTCGCCGGTGGCGACCTTCACGGGCTGGCCGGAGCGCACCGCGGCATGCCCCAGGACGTCGTCCGGGCTGGTCGGTTCCTCGATCCAGTAGGGGGCGTACGGCGCGAGCGCGGTCATCCAGCGGACCGCCTCGGCCACGTCCCAGCGCTGGTTGGCGTCGACGGCGATCCGTACGCCGGGGCCGACCGCGTCCCTCGCCAGCCGCATCCGCCGCTTGTCGTCGTCGAGGTCGGCGCCCACCTTCAGCTTGATCTGGCCGAAGCCCTCGGCCACCGCCTTCTTCGCCAGCCGCACCAGCTTGCCGTCGTCGTAGCCGAGCCAGCCGGGCGAGGTGGTGTACGCGGGGTAGCCCTCGGCCTTGAGGCGGGCGGCGCGCTCGGCCCGGCCGGGCGCCGCGGTGCGCAGGATCGCCAGCGCCTCGTCCGGGGTCAGGGCGTCGGAGAGGTAGCGGAAGTCGACGAGGGAGACCAGCTCCTCGGGCGTCAGCGCGGCAAGGAACTCCCACACCGGCAGGCCCGCCCGGGCGGCGGCCAGGTCCCAGGCGGCGTTGACCACGGCGCCGGCCGCCATCTGCATCACGCCCTTTTCGGGGCCGAGCCAGCGCAGCTGGGAGTCATGGGTGAGGTCGTGGTGGAGTGCGGCGAGCGCGGCGGCGGTGGCGGGTACGGGGCGGCCGACGACGTACGGAGCGAGGGACCGGATCGCGGCGGCCATGACATCGTTGCCGCGCCCTATCGTGAAGCAGAGGCCGTGGCCCCGCGGTCCGCTGTCGGTGTGCAGCACGACATAGGCGGCGGAGTAGTCGGGGTCCGGGTTCATGGCGTCCGAGCCGTCGAGCTGCTCCGAGGTGGGGAAGCGGACGTCGTGGACCTCGAACGCGGTGACGGTGTCGGCCGCAGCCATGGGCATGCCCCCTGAGATGTTGCGGAAGAACATCGGACCTCTCCCGGTCATCCGATGTATAGACCCGCGTGTCGGCCACCGTCCAGACCCCGTACGGAAGTTGACCGAACATCCCCCACAACAGATCGGATGAATCCCGCCCCCCTCACGCAAAGGGGCTGCGAACCGGCACCACGGACGCCGTAGTCTTGGGAACGCACGCAATGGAACTGCTGCCGGCGGCCGCCCCAGGTGGCCGGACCGGTCGGAAGGAGGCGCTGGGTGATCGAGCTCGAGGGGGTGCCCGAGCTGATCGACCCGGTCATGGTGGCCGCGTTCGAAGGCTGGAACGACGCCGGCGACGCCGCCTCCGCCGCGGTCGCGCATCTGGACCGGGAGTGGAAGGGCGAGGTCTTCGCCGCGCTGGACGCGGAGGACTACTACGACTTCCAGGTGAACCGCCCGACCGTCTTCCTGGAGGGCGGCGTACGCAAGATCACCTGGCCGACGACCCGGCTGTCCGTCGTCCGCGTCGGCGACAAGAACGGCAAGGGGCGGACCCGCGATCTCGTCCTGGTCCGCGGTATCGAGCCCAGCATGCGCTGGCGCTCGTTCTGCAACGAAATCCTCGGCTTCGCCCATGAGTTGGGCGTGGAGATGCTGGTGGTCCTGGGCTCGCTGCTCGGCGACACCCCGCACACCCGGCCGGTGCCGGTCAGCGGGGTCACCTCCGATGCGGAACTGGCCGGCCGGCTCGATCTGGAGGAGTCGCGCTACGAAGGCCCGACGGGCATCGTCGGCATCCTCCAGGAAGCCTGCACCCACGCGGGCGTTCCCGCGGTGAGCCTGTGGGCGGCGGTTCCGCACTACGTGTCCCAGCCGCCCAACCCGAAGGCCAGCCTCGCGCTGCTCAACCGCCTGGAAGACCTCCTCGACGTCCGTATCCCGCTCGGTGAGCTGAGCGAGGACGCGCGCGCCTGGCAGCTGGGCGTGGACCAGCTGGCGGCGGAGGACAGCGAGGTCGCCGAGTACGTCCAGTCGCTGGAGGAGGCGCGGGACACCGCGGACCTGCCGGAGGCGTCCGGCGAGGCCATCGCCCGCGAGTTCGAGCGCTATCTGCGCCGCCGTGACCCGCAGGCCGGTCCCGGTGTGGCGACCGAGGGCGGGCTCGCCGAGGGCCGCGACAGCTCCTACCTCCGCGACTCCACCAGCGGCCGCGCCCGACCGCCCCGCCCGGTGTCCAAGGAGCCGCGGGAGCCGAAGCCCGGCGACGACACGGGTACGGGGCCGCAGGACACCGGCAAGGGCAAGGGCTCGGCGGACACCTCCGGCCCGTCGGGAGGCGCGGATGCCTCCGGCCCGTCGGGAGACGCGGACACCTCCGACCCGTCGGGAAACGCCGACTCCGCCGACTCCGCGCGCCCGGAGGACGGCCCGGAGGACGCCGGAAGCTGAGCGCCGAGACCGCGCCGCAGCACACCACGGGCGCCGGACCGGCCATCGAGCCGGGCCCGGCGCCCGTGTGCTGCCCCGCCCGCCGGGGCGGGCCCCCGCTCACCCCGAGCAGTGGAAGCGCGCCCCCGCCCAGTCGCCGTGATCGCCCGACTTCTTGCCGTCCGTATCGGTCACCTTGAGGCGAACGTGCCGGACGCCGCCGAGCGGCACGTCCACCGCCACCGGTACCGAGGTGCCGGTCAGCTTCGGTGAGGTCCACAGCACCTTGCCGTCGCCCTCCACCGAGAAGGCGACCTGCCCGTAGTCGGCGATCTCGTCGTCGATCCCGGCGTCCGCGGTGAAGGACGTGCAGCGGCCGCCGGTGAAGAACTCCAGGTCGGAGTCGGCGTGGGTCCCGAGGCCCTTGGCGTACGTCTTCCCGGCGAGGGTGAGCGGATGGCCGTCCGCCGCCCCCGACTCGCCGTTGCTGCGGTCCCGTTCGGCCGGCCCGTAGCCGTTGGCCCGGCTCAGCCACTCCAGATCGCTCGCCCAGGTGTCGGCGGTGGGCGCCGGTGGTACGGCCCGCACCCCGAAGCGGTGCACCGCCGTCCGCAGCGCGCCGGCCGAGCGGTAGCGGACGGTCGCGGTGACGGTGACCGGGTTCGCGCTTTCGGCGTCCTTGGGCGCGGTGAGCCTCAGCGCGTCGCGCCGGGTGGTTCCGGCCGCGATCCGCGTATGGCGCACCGGCGCCGAGACGGTCCAGCCCTTGGGCGCGGACAAGGACACCGACACCTCGTGTGCCGTACGGGTGCCCGCGCTGAGCGCCGTCCGTACGGCCGTCGGCACGCCCTTGGTCACTTCCTGGCCACCCGGCGTGGTCACCGCGACCGTCCCGCCCGGGGTCCTGCCGCCGACCGCGCTCGCGCCCTTCAGCATCAGGGTGAACGCGCGGCCGGTGGAGCGGGAGGCGGTCTTGATCCGGACGACGCCCGCGCGGTCGGCGGGGTCGTGGAACCAGCCCTCGTCCGCCGCCTCGAACGCCCCCGCGGACGGCAGCCGCTTCAGCGGCCGGCCGTCCAGGGTGACACCGCGCGGGGCGTCCCCGGTGTGCACGGTGAAGCGGTACGGCCGGGCCGTCTGCTTGCCCCGGAACGAGCCCCGCAGGGCACCGACGCCGATCCGTACGTCGCCGCCGCCGGAGCGCGGCGCCGCCACCTGCACCCGCTGGGTGGCGCTGCTGCCGTTCCGGTGCGCACGGGTCACCCCGTCGTCCTCGTAGAGGGTGAACGAGGAACGGCCCTGCGGGTAGACGTCCCAGGCGAGCGGCGAGTGTGCCGTCCGGTCCCGGTACGAGCTGATGCCCGGCCACATCGGGACGGCGGCACCGGCCTTGACGAAGAGCGGCAGGGTGTCCAACGGCGCGCTGTAGCCGTCGACGGTGGCCGGTCCCCGGTAGGTGCGTCCGGACCAGTAGTCGACCCAGGTGCCCTTCGGGAGATAGATGCCGTCGCGGGTGTCGCTGTCCTGGTAGACGGGCGCGACGAGGAAGTCCCGGCCGGTCAGGAACTCGTATTTGGCTGCGTCGGTGGCGGCCTTCGGGTCGTCGGGGTATTCGAGCGACAACGGGCGCACCGGCCCGACGCCGGTCCGGGTCGCCTCGGCCGCGTAGGAGTACATGTACGGCAGCAGCGACTCCTTGAGCTTCAGGTACTTCCGGTTGATGGAGGTGTAGGGCTCGCCCTGGCGATAGGGCTGTTTGTCACTGTCCGCCCAGCCGTCCATCGTCATCATCGCCGGGAGGAAGGACTTCCACTGCAGGTCGCGGACGTAGGTGCGGGGGCTGCCGCCGAAGATGCCGTCCACATCGCCGGTCGTGTAGGCGAGTCCGGACATCGTCGCGCCGGCGTAGGTCGGTATCTGCCAGCGGATGTAGTCCCAGGTGCCGCTCTGGTCACCGGACCACTGGACACCGCAGCGCTGGGCGCCCGACCAGCTCTCGGGGGCCCAGGTGAAGCCCCGGGCGTCGCTGTTGTCCTCGATGCCCCGGTAGGCGTCCTTGCAGCCGTCCAGGGCGAATTTGTAGCCGTCGCCGACCCAGGCGACGTCCAGTTTGGCGATCCGCTGGCCCGCCTTGACCTGGTCGGCGAGCTTGCCGATGCCGTCCTCGGTCCACAGTCCCAGCTTCATCTTCCGCTCGCCGAGGCCCTTGGAGGTTTCGGCCAGGTTCTCGTAGCCGCAGCCGTAGCCGTCGTTGACCAGCATCCAGCCGTTGGGCAGGTCGTGATCGGTGTAGCCGTCGGCGACCTTCAAGGCGTCCAGGGTGTGCCTCTCCCCCCGGTTCGCATTGTGCAGATAGCAGTCCGAATCACCGATCTCCAGGCCGTACAGCGGCGGCAGGAAGGGCTTGCCGGTCAGCGAGGTGTACTGGCCGATGACGTCCTTGGCGCTCGGCCCGGCGAAGTAATAGGCGTCGAACCGCCGTTCCTTCGTGCGCGTCGTCACCGGCTCGCCGAAGGCGTAGGTATTGGGCGCGTACGTATTGCGGAAGACCCCGTAGCCCGCAGACGAGAGGTAGAACGGGACGGAGTTGGGGTGTCCGCCGTCGTCCCAGTGGTAGTCGACGCCGACCTCGACGGTGTGGCCGCGGTGCGAGGTGTTGCCGCGCCCGTTCTGCATCCCTGCGCCGTAGAACTGCTCGTCGGTGCCGCGCGCCAGGGTCTGGGTGGTGGTCGTGTCGTCCCAGCTCAGCCCCTTCGCCTCGGACCACACCAACGAGCCGTCGGCCCGTCGCAGTTCGAAGCGCAGCGGCGCCTTGAAGGCCTTCAGGGTGACCTGCGAGGTGCTGAGTTCGTAGGCGTCGCCGGCATCCCGCCAGTGGGTGGCGGGCGGTGCGCCCTGAGGCAGCACGATGTCCTTGCCGGTGGGGTCGGAGAAGGTGCCGTCCGGGGCGAGTTCGACGCGGAAGGTCCGGTCCGTCACAAAGCTGACGCGGGCCTCGGCCCGGCCCGCGTGCAGATGGTAGACGGGCCCGTCCGCAGCGAAGCCGGTGATGTCGCCGACGGTCTGTGCGGGTGCGCGGCCGTCCGCCCGTACGCTGCCCGCCGGCCCCGCGACGGCCGCCACGAGCCCGAGCAGCGCGGCAACGACCGCCACCCGCAGTCCTGTTGGTTTCCTCATGCCCGCAGCTCTAGCGCGCCGGCGAGCACGGCGACCATGGACTCTTGGGTCTCGTTGCTGGACTTCTGCCCGGGGCCGCAGGCGGCTTGCTGGACTTCTGCCCGGGCCGCAGGCAGCAAGCCCCGCTCCGGACCGGCCCCTTGGCGCTCCCCCGCCCCCTCCCCCCTCTCCCCCTTCGGGGGAGGGGGCGGGGGTGGGTTCGGGGGTGGGGGGAGTAAAGGGGGTGCGAAAAACGAGCGCGAACAAAGGGGCGCCCCCGCCACTCGGCGGAAGCGCCCCGGGGGACGGGAGGCGAGGGTCAGCGGGCGGCCGTCACAGGGCCACGCCGAGCAGCGCGTCGACCGCACGGGAGACGAGGCCGGGAGCGCCCTCGTCACTGCCGCCGCCGGACTCCTGCGCCGCGGCCCAGCGGTCCACGGCCGCGAGCGCCGCCGGGGAGTCGAGGTCGTCGGCCAGCGCCGTACGCAGCTCCTCCAGGAGGGCGTCGGCGGACGGGCCGTCGGGACGGGAGACCGCGGCGCGCCAGCGCGCCAGCCGCTCCACGGCCTCTGCAAGCACCGCGTCGGTCCACTCCCAGTCGGCGCGGTAGTGGTGCGCGAGCAGCGCCAGACGGATCGCGGCCGGGTCGGTGCCGTTGCGCCGCTCCGCGGAGACGAAGACGAGGTTGCCCTTGGACTTGGACATCTTCTCGCCGTCCAGGGCCACCATCCCGGCGTGCACATACGCCTTGGCGAAGGGGTATTCGCCGGTGAGCGCCTGGGCGTGCGAGGCGCCCATCTCGTGGTGCGGGAAGGCGAGGTCGGAGCCGCCGCCCTGGACGTCGAAGCCCATGCCGAAGTGGTCCAGGGCGATGGCGACACACTCGATGTGCCAGCCGGGCCGGCCACGGCCCAGCGAGCCGCCGTCCCAGCTCGGCTCGCCGTCGCGGGCGGCCATCCACAGCATCGGGTCGAGCGGGTTCTTCTTGCCTTCGCGCTCGGGGTCGCCGCCGCGCTCTGCGGACAGCAGCCGCATCGCCTCGGCGTCCAGCCCGGAGACCTCGCCGAAGTGCGGGTCGGCCTCCACGGAGAAGTAGGTGTCACCGTCCAGGTCGTAGGCGGCGCCGGCGTCGCGCAGCCGCTCCACCAGCGGGACGATGCCGGGTATTGCCTCGACGGCGCCTATGTAGTGGCGGGGCGGCAGCATCCGCAGGGCCGTCATGTCCTCGCGGAAGAGGGCGGTCTCGCGCTCGGCGAGCGCCGTCCAGTCGACGCCGGTGGCGACGGCCCGCTCCAGCAGCGGATCGTCGACATCGGTGACGTTCTGCACGTAGTGAACCTGGCGCTTCGTGTCGAGCCACACGCGCTGAACCAGGTCGAACGCGTTGTAGGTCGCCGCGTGCCCCATGTGGGTGGCGTCGTACGGCGTGATGCCGCAGACGTAGATACGGGCGACGGGACCGGGGGCGAGGGTCACCCGTCCGCCGGTCGCGGTGTCGTGGATCCTCAGGTCGCGGCCCTGGCCAGGCAGGGCGGGGACCTCAGAAGCGGGCCATGCATGCATGCCATGAGCCTAACCGGACGGATGTTCCGTCTACGAACGGGATCAGAGGTCTGGCCGGAAAGGCGGTCTTGTGTTCAGTGGCCGAACATGCAAGCGGATCCGGCGGTGTCCCGCCGCGCCCACGGCGGATCTCAGACCGGCGGCCAGGGAATGGCGGGCCATTCGCCGCTCGGCTCCGGGTGCCGGCCGCTGCGCAGCAGCCCGGCCACCCGCGCCCGCAGCGCCTCGATCTCGTCCGGTGTGATCAGTTCGGCCAGTCGGGCGGCGAGCGGTCCGGCGCCCTCCAGTGCCTCCTGAAGGCCCCGCAGCACCTCCAGCGCCTCGTCGGTCAGCGGCTCCCCCGCCCACCCCCACAGCAGCGTGCGCAGCTTGTCCTCGGCGTGGAACGTGACGCCGTGGTCGATGGCGAAGAACTCCCCGCCGGCGCCGGGCAGCAGATGGCCGCCCTTGCGGTCACCGTTGTTGATCACGGCGTCGAGTACCGCGAGCCGCCGCAGCCGTGGATCGTCGGCGTGCACCAGCAGCGCGGTGCGGCCCTCGCCGATCTGCGCGGAACCGACCGCCTTCCAGCCGGGTCCCGGCTCCTCGTCCTCCACCAGGGCCAGCAGCTCGGGTACCTCGTCGCTGCTCTCCGGCGGATCGATCCACTCCTGGACCATCCCGGTGCCGTACGGGCCGTCGCGCAGCACCGTCACCGGGATGAGGTCCCAGCCGCAGGCACGGGAAATCTCGTATGCGGCGACCTCGCGCTGGGCGAGCGTGCCGTCGGGGAAGTCCCACAGCGGACGCTCGCCGGCGACCGGCTTGTAGACGCAGGCGGCACTGCGGCCGTTCTGCGCGACCGTGCAGTAGAGCACGGCGTTGGACGCCTCCTGGATGCGGCCGCGCACGGTCAGCTCGCCGTCGGTGAGCAAGGCGTCCGACAGGTCGCCGGTGGGCCCCGCCGCGGCCGACGGGGGGTCCTGGGGTGCGACGGGGCCGGGCAGCGGCGCGGCCCGCCCGGCCGGTTCGGCGGGCACGGCGCTCAGGCGTCCCGTCGGTATCCGTTCTGGCGCGGGCATACGTGTCCCTCCGGGTCGAGCGGCAGGCTGCACAGTGGGCAGGGCGGGCGGCCGGCGTTGACCACTTCGAGGGCTCGCTTGGCGAATGCCCTGGCCATGGTTCCGGTCAGGCGCACCCGCAGCATCGGCGGGCCGTTCTCGTCGTCCTGGAGCAGCCGCTCCTCCGCGTCGGCGAGGTCCTCGTCGCTGTCCGCGTCCAGCTCGACCAGGGCCTGTGCCTCGACGATCATCCGCTCGTCCTCGCCGTCCCAGGCGAGCGCCATCGTGCCGACCCGGAACTCTTCCTCGACGGGCGATTCCAGCGGGGCGGCGTCGGCCAGCTCGGTGGGCGAGACGGCGGGCACCGGGGCGTTGCCGCCGCTGCGCCGCACGACCTCGTCCAGCAGCTCGTCGATCCGCTCGGCGAGGGCTGCGACCTGGGTCTTCTCCAGGGCGACGCTGGTGGTGCGGCCGGAGGCGGTGGCCTGGAGGTAGAAGCTACGGCGGCCAGGCAGCCCGACCGTACCGGCCACGAAGCGGTCCGGCGCGTCGTAGAAGAACACCTGACGGGACAACGTCCTGCTCCGATTGCTCGACTGCGGGGTCACTGCGGTCGCTGCACGTCCTGCGGTCACTGCGCGGATCGCAGGTGCGTGGCGGGCAGCGCCGTCGCACCACCCTACTGCGCCGACTGATCACGCTGCTCCCGCACCACCGCCGACGGCCGCGTCCCGGCCGGCCGCCGCGCTGCCGCCGTCCTCCCGGGGCGCGAGAGATCCGAAGTCACCGGTGTCCCCGAGCCGTACGAGGTAGGGGCGCAGCCGGGTGTAGCGGATCGCGGTGACCGAACAGGGCTCGACGGAGATCCGCTGGAAGAGGTCGAGGTGCATGCCCAGGGCGTCGGCGACCAGGGATTTGATGAGGTCGCCGTGCGAGCACATGACATAGGCCGCCTCGGGGCCGTGCGCCTCTTCGATGCGGGCGTTCCACTCGCGTACCGCGTCCACCGCCCGGGCCTGCATCGCGCGCATCGACTCGCCGCCGGGGAAGGCGGCCGCGGAGGGGTGCTGCTGGACCACCTCCATCAGCGGCTCGTCGCTCAGCTCGGCGAGTTTGCGGCCCGACCAGTCGCCGTAGTCGCATTCGCTGATCCGGTCCTCGATGTGCAGCGTGAGCCACGGCCGGGCCTCCAGCAGCGGCGCCACGGTCTCCCGGCAGCGCTGCAACGGGCTGGAGACGACGGCGGTCAGCGGCACCTGGGACAGCCGTGCGGGCAGGGCGGCGGCCTGGGCGCCACCGCGCTCGTCGAGGGCGACACCGGGGGCCCGCCCGGCGAGCACTCCGGCGGTGTTGGCGGTGGAGCGGCCGTGCCGCACCAGGATCAGCGTGGGCATGAGCGCCACCCTACGTTCCCGGTCCGTGTTCCTGGCAGACGGCGGTGTGACGAGCGAGAATGCCAGGTGTGATCGTGGACTGCGCCATCTACCGGGACGGCCGCCGCGCCGAGTGCGCGACCGACTTCTCCCGCGCGCTGGAGGAGGCGCGGGCCGAGGGTGATGCCTTCCTGTGGCTGGGGATGTACGAGCCGACGGAGCGGGAGTTCGATCTCGTCAGCAGCGAATTCGGGCTGCACCCGCTGGCCGTCGAGGATGCGCTCAAGGCGCATCAGCGGCCCAAGCTGGAGGTCTACGACGACTCGCTGTTCATGGTGCTGAAGCCGATCACCTACGACGACGAGGCCTCCACGGTGACCGCGTCGGAGGTGATGGTCTTCCTGGGCGAGGCGTTCGTGGTCACCGTCCGGCACGGCGAGGCCAGCCCGCTGGCGGCGGTGCGCCGGCGGCTGGAGGAACACCCGAAGATCCTCCGGCACGGCCCCGGGGCGGTGCTGTACGCGGTCTGCGACGCGGTGGTCGACCACTACATCGACGTGGCCTCCGAACTCCAGCTGGATCTGGAGGAGTTGGAGGCGGAGGTGTTCGCGCCGGTGCGGCGGGACACCAAGAACACCGCGGCTGAAATCTATGCGTTCAAGCGCGAGGTGCTGGAATTCCGGCGGGCGACCGGCCCCCTGGCCGCGCCGATGACCCTCCTGCAGAACCCCGGCGTGCCGTACGTGCACGACCACGCCCGGCCGTTCTTCCGCGACGTCGACGACCACCTCACCCGCGCCAACGAGTCGGTGGAGAGCCTGGACCGGCTGCTCTCGGACATCCTCGCCGCCCATCTGGCGCAGATGGGCGTACGGCAGAACGACGACATGCGCAAGATCTCGGCCTGGGCGGCGCTGGCGGCCGTACCGACCCTGATCGCCGGCATCTACGGCATGAACTTCGATTACATGCCGGAGCTGAAGTGGCACCTGGGCTATCCCACGATCCTGCTGGTGATGGTCGTCATCGAGGTCTCGCTCTACCGGCTGTTCAAACGCCGCGGCTGGCTGTGACGTGGGCGGTCCCGGCAACCGTGCGCCCCGGAGGGCTCAGGCGAATTCCGGCGCCGAGGTGGCCGGGCCACCCAGCGCGTCCCGGCGCTCGGGCATCCGGAGGCTGACCATCCGCCGCCAGCCGCCGAGCCGCTCATAGCCGTACATCGCCCGGATCCCGGTGGTGATCCCGCCGTTTTTCCCTTTCGGCCACCGCAGGATGCGGCCCATGTGGTCCATCACGGCCAGGCTGACGTCCCGGTAGACGACCATCTCGGCATGGGCGCAGTCGTGCAGGATCCGTTGGATGGTCCGGCCGTGGCCGAGGCGGGCCAGCCGCAGCAGTTCCTCGTGACAGTACGCCAGGTGATTGTCCTCGTCGTGGGAGATCATCCGGATCGCCTTGCCCACCTCGGGGTGGTCGCCGAAGTACTTGTTGAGCATCACCATCTGGTCGGCGGCACGCTGTTCGGTGACCCGGCTGTGGGCGAGGTAGGTGATGATGTCGAGCTCGGTGAGCGGTTCGTCGCGGCGCAGCTTGTCGTGTGCCAGGCCGATGCCCTGCCGCTCCAGCAGCGCGGTGTAGTCGGTCTCCGCGGGGACTTCGGCGGGCGTCAGGCCGCGCTTGCGCAACAGGGCGTGGAAGATCCGGCCGTGCTTGTCCTCGTCCGCGCCGTGCCGGGTGACCTTGGGCGCCAGCGCACGCAGCGAGGCGGGCATGAGGGCGGCGATCCGGCCGTTCTCCCAACCGCCCTGAGCCTCTCCGCTGGCCGCGATGGAGCAGAACAGGCGGTAGGAGTCGTCGTTGTCGACGATCTCCTGGAACAGGCTTCGGGCCGAGATCATCTGCGCCACCTCCGAACGGACACACCCGTAGGAAAAGTCAAAGCGGGTGTTCCGCGGGAGGCAACCGGAGCGGCGGCCCGTGCGGCCGTTCGGTCGATGTCCTTCCCGGTGGCGGGCGTAACCCGGGCGTGCTTCACCGCGTTGTGCTGCCCGACGGCCGCGGCGGGGAAGATCCCCCGAGCCCCCGCCACGGCCGCGGCGGGCCCGACCGGCCCGGCACCGCGGGCACACCGGGCCGTGTGCCGGCGCCCGGACGGTTTCCGGTACGAGCCTGCCGGCCCGGTGGCCTACGCCAGGCCGGCCCGGTGGCCTACGCCAGGCCGGCCCGCTCCAGCGCCTCGGTGCCGGCCCGCAGCGAGGCGAGGCGGTCCTCCAGGGTGAAGCCCGCCGGGGCCAGCGTCAGCGTGGTCACTCCGGCCGCCGCGTAGGCCTGCATCCGCTCGGCGATCCGCTCGACGGAGCCGAGCAGCGTGGTCTGGTCGATCAGCTGCTCCGGGATCGCGGCGGCGGCGCCTTCCTTGTCGCCGGACAGGTACTTGCTCTGGATCTCGGCGGCTTCCTTCCCGTAGCCCATGCGCTGGGCGAGCTGGTTGTAGAAGTTCTGCTTCGGGCTGCCCATACCTCCGACGTACAGGGCGGTGTACGGACGGAACATGTCGGCGAGCGTGCTGACGTCCTGGTCCGCGCCGACGGCCAGCGGCAGCGTCGGGCAGACGTCGAAGCCGTCCAGCGTCTTGCCCGCCTTCTCGCGCCCGGCCCGGAGGTGCGAGATCGCGGTCTCCTCCAGGTGGTCGGCCGAGGGGAAGATCAGCAGAGCACCGTCGGCGATCTCACCGGTCTGCTGGAGGTTCTTCGGGCCGATCGCGGCGATGTAGAGCGGGATGTGCTCGCGCTGCGGATGGACGGTGAGCTTCAGGGGCTTGCCCGGGCCGCCCGGCAGCGGCAGCGTCCAGTGCTCGCCCTCGTAGGACAGCCGCTCGCGCGACATGGCCTTGCGGACGATGTCCACGTACTCGCGGGTGCGCGCCAGCGGCTTGTCGAACTTGACGCCGTACCAGCCCTCGGACACCTGCGGCCCCGAGACACCGAGCCCCAGCCGGAACCGGCCCCCGGAGAGGGAATCCAGGGTGGCGGCCGTCATCGCGGTCATCGCGGGCGTACGCGCCGGGATCTGGAAGATCGCCGAACCGATGTCGATCCGCTCGGTCTGGGCCGCAACCCAGGAGAGCACGGTGGCTGCGTCGGAGCCATAGGCCTCCGCGGCCCAGCAGACGGAGTAGCCGAGGCGGTCGGCCTCCTGTGCCACCGCGAGATTGTCGGAGTCCATACCGGCGCCCCAGTAGCCGAGGTTGATGCCAAGCCTCATGCCGCTCCCCTTACCGATCAGTAACGTCGCTGTTCCGGGGACTGTAGCGCGCGCCCCCGCCGGGCGTCATCGGCGGGTTGTCCACAGGTCCCCTGTTCCCGGCTCGCGGCCAGTAATCTCAAGGCCCATGGAGCAAAGGCACCTCGGCCGTACGGGCCTTCGCGTGTCCCGCCTCGGGCTCGGCACCCTGAACTGGGCCCGCGACACGGACGAGCAGGAAGCCGCCGACCAGCTCAAGGCGTTCTGGGAGGCCGGCGGCACTCTGGTGGACACCGCCGACATCTACGCCGACGGCGGCGCCGAGTACCTCCTGGGCCGGCTGACGGAAGGGCTCGTTCCGCGCGAGGACCTGGTCATCGCGACCAAGGCCGGCAGCGTCCTGGAGCCGGACCGCCGCGTCGACGGCTCCCGGCGCCATCTCCTCGCCGCCCTCGACGCCTCCCTGGAGCGGCTGGGCACCGAGTACGTCGACCTGTGGCAGCTGCACGCCTTCGATCCGCACACGCCGCTGGAGGAGACCCTGCAGGCCCTCGACCTGGCCGTGACCAGCGGCCGGGCGCGCTATGTGGGGCTGTCGAACTTCTCCGGCTGGCAGCTCGCCAAGGCGGGCACCTGGCAGCTGGCTGCGCCCGGTGTACGCACCCGGCTGGCGAGCACTCAAATGGAGTATTCCCTGCTCCAGCGCGGCATCGAGCGGGAGGTGCTGCCGGCGGCCCTCGATCTCGGCATGGGCCTGCTGCCGTCGTCGCCGCTCGGGCGGGGCGTGCTGACCGGCAAGTACCGCCATGCGACGCCGGCCGACTCGCGGGGCGCCTCGGAACAGCTGGCGCCGTTCGTCGCGCCCTATCTCGACGAGACGGCGGGCCGGGTCGTCGAAGCGGTCACCACCGCCGCCGACGGGCTGGCCGTCACCCCGGTCCAGGTCGCGCTCTCCTGGGTCCGCGACCGCCCCGGAGTGACCGCGCCGATCCTGGGCGCCCGCACGGAGCAGCAGCTCAGAGCCGCATTGTCAGTGGAGACCCTTAGTCTTCCTGACGAGATCCGCCGGGCGCTGGACGATGTTTCGGCTCCGGTGCACCACTACCCCGATCACGACTGGAGCACGCTGTGAGTACCGACCGCCTCGCCGGCGAAACCCCGCCCGAGCAGGAGGCCGCGCCCGGGACTGCGGATGCCCAGACACCCGACCACCCCGCGGCACCGGAGGCCCCCGCGGCAGCGGAGGACGCCACGGCGCCGGGCACGGACACGGACACGGACACGGACACGACGGCACCGGAAAACACCACCGCACCGGACACCGACGCGACAGCGCCGGAAGACTCCCGGACACGGCCCGCGGACACGACGACGCCGGTGAGCGAGCCGGCGCCCGCGGCACCCGGCGCCGAGGCCCCGGCTCCCGGCTCCGGTGCGGTGCGGGAGCCCACGGTGTCCGCGCCGGCCAACGCCACCGCGGACGCGCTGGCTGCGGCGGTACGCGCGGTGGAGAGCGGCGAGCGCACGGCCGCTTCGTTCTTCAACGACGCCCCCCGCCCCGCCAGGCAGGCCGCACCCGCCACCCGGCCCCCCGGGGAGGGCCCGGACACCGTCGGCCGCACCCCACAGGGCGCACCGGGCGGCCCCGCCCCGGAGGCCGCCCGGCCCCACACCGCACACGACGCCGGCGGCCCGGCCCGGCCCCCCGTCACGGACACCGGCGCCATGAACCCGGCCGCCGCACCGGCTCCGGCCGGCCCGGTTCCCGCCCCCCGCCCCGCCGTGGCCACGGCCCCCGGCATCGAGGGCGTACGACAGGTCCTCGCGGCGGGCGGCGCCCCCCAGACGCTGGCGGAGCCCGCCGCGGAGGTGCTCGGGGAGCGGGCGGCCGAGGCGCTGAGCGAGGACCCCTGGCAGTTGCTCGGTGTGCCCGGGGTGCGCCCCGAGCAGGCCGACGGCTTTGCCCGGGCACTGCTCGGCCCCGCCTGCGGGCCGGGCGACGAACGGCGCGCACAGGCGCTGGTCGGCTGGCTGCTGGAACAGGCCGCCGTCGCGGGGCACTCCGCCCTGGAGGCCGCCGCGCTGCGCGCTGCGCTCGCCCAGCGCTCGGTGCCCGACCCCGACGAGGCCCTGCAGACCGCCATCGCGGACGGTGCCGTGCTGGTTTTCCAGGACGCAATCGAGGAACCGGGCCGGGCCCGTCCCACCACGGGCGACGAGGAGGAAGAGCAGCCGGTCCGGATCCTGCTCGGCCTGGACCGGTTCGCGATGGCCGAGGAGAGCGTCGCCGACGGCCTGGCGCGGCTGCTGAACACGTTCGAAGCGGTGGCGGAGCCGGGGCAGGACACCGCCGCGGACGCCGGGGGGCCCGGCGACGACACGGCAGCCATGGAGCCCGCGGACGCCGACCGGAGCCCGGCCACGGAGGGCGCCGACGCCCCCGCCCCCGGCGCCCCGGGCACCGGTGCAGCCGCCGACGCCCCCGCCGACGCCGACGACACCACCCCCCGGCCCGTACGCCCCTCCGCCGCCGCCTGGGAGGCCGCGGCGGCCGCCGCACCGTCGCCGTCGGCCGCGGAGCTCGTCCGCGCCGCCGCACACAGCGGCCTGGTGGCGCACACCGGTGCCGAGGCGGCCCGCGCCGAGCCTGCCGCGCTGATCGCCGCGGCCCGCTCGCTGGGCCTGCGGGCGTTCGGCGCCACGCACACCGAGAACGGCCGGCGGCGCCTGGCAGCGCACCTCACCACCAGCACCCCGGAGGTCGCTGACGCGACCATGGACCCCGGCACGGCCGCGGTGACCGTGTCCGGCCTGCTGTCCGGCCGCCAGGGCCCGGGCCGCGACGCCGACGGCGCCCTCGCGCTCGATCTGCTGGTCGTGCTGGACGCCCCGCAGCTGGATCTGGAGACCGCCGCGCTGCTCGTCGAGTCGCTGACCGACGGGACCCGTCTGGTGCTCAGCGGCGACCCGGGGGTGCTGTGGTCCGCCGGTCCCGGCCGGCTGTTCGCCGATCTGCTCGCGGCCCGCTTCTGCCCTCAGGTCGCCTCCCGCACCCCGGACTTCGGCCCGATCGGCGAGCTGGTCTCGGGCATCGGCATCGGCGAGCTGAGCCAGGTCGAGGCGCCCGGCAAGGAAGTGGTGATCGTGCCGGCGCGGGATGCCGGAGAAGGGGTGCACCGCACCGTCCAGCTGGTCGCCGACTCCGTGCCCCGGGCGCTCGGTGTCCCCACGGAGCAGACCCAGGTCATCACCGTCGGCCACGGCGGCGCGGCCGGCACCCGCGCACTGAACGCCGCCCTCAAGGAACGGCTCAATCCCGGCCCCGGCCGGTTCGGCGGTTTCGACCCCGGCGACCGCGTGGCCTACACCCCGGCCCCCGGCCGCACGGTGCCCGGCACGGTCACCGGCGCGGACGCGTCCGGGCTGCATCTCGACTGCGACGGCACCGCTGCCGTGGTGGCGCGTGAGCAGGTCGGTGCGGGAGCCGTACGCCACGGCTGGGCGCTCACCGCGCACCAGGCGGCCGGGATGCGCTGGCCCGCCGCGGTGGTCGTCCTGCCCGGGGACGCCGCCGGCGGTCTGACCCGCGCCTGGGTCTACACCGCCTTCAGCCGCGGCGAGCAGCACCTGTCGGTCGTCCAGGGTGTCGACCAGGCACTGCCCCGTGCGGTCGCCGAAGTACCCGTCAAGGAACGCACCACCCGGCTGCGCACCCTGCTGCAGCACAGTGTCCAGAGCGCCGAGGAGCCGCCGGCGGCCGGCTGACCGGATACCCGCCCGCTCCCCCGCACGCACGCCCCCGACAGCCGCTTGCCCCGGCCGGTCAGCAGTCTCCTGCCGACGGACCGGGGCAGCGGTCGGTGCACGCGGGCCAGGCCGCGGTGGCGGATCAGGGCGCCCCCACGGACGGCCTCACCTTCCGTGGTCGGGCGATTCCAGTTCGTCGTCGCCCAGTTCCTCATCGAAGACCGCGCTGACGTCGAAGCGGCACACCACCCGCTGGGGATCTGTCTGATCGAACGGTGCGGACAGCCACTCCCCCGGCTCGGCCGGGTCGTCGGCGGCCGCCACCCACAGGGTGGAGTCGCCCTCCTCCAGGCCGAACTCCTTGTGCCGGGAGGCGATCTCGTCCGGCTCGAACTCCCCGAAGAGCACACCCAGCGCCGCATGCACGCTGGTACCGACGACCGCCGCGGCGTCGGCGCCGTTGCCCGTGGCCTCGTCGGCGGCATCCGGATCGAGGTCGGCGATGCGCTGGGCCTGATGCAGCAGCCGCTGCGGTTCGGCGACGGTGTAGTCGCGCCGGATCAGCACACTCAGCGCACTCGGCTCCTCCGGACCCGCGTAGGCGGGCAGTGCGTCACTCCCGGGGATCTCGAAGGGGGTGACCTCGTCGTAGGTGTCGTACAGCAGCTCGTCATAGACCTCAGCCGCCGCGGCGAGCTCGTCGAACGCGGCGTAGACGGCCGGATCGTCCTGCCCCGAGCGGCGTTCGACCGCGTCGAGGTGACGGTCCAGTGCGGCTTTGACCGCCTCGGCGGCGGCACGTACCTCGGCAGCGGAAGGCTGCGCAGCATCAGACATAGTGCAGACGCTATCCGTACCGGGGCCGGTCCCGCACAATAGATGCGATGCCGGAATACGAATTCTGCGATGTGTACGTGCCTCGGGGAGTGTCCCGGAAGGCCGCCACTCGCCTGCTGACCGACCATGCCGAGTACGGACACTGGGAGTTGGACCGACTGCGCCTGAACCCGGACGGGAGCCGCAAGGTGCGGCTGCGCCGCCGGATCATCCGCCAGCTCCGCGCCACCTGGTGAGCGCCACCGGCGCCTGAGCACGGCAGAGCGGGCCCCGCTGGGCAGGGCCCGCTCCGTGGAGCGCCAGTGCGCTATCCGCTGCCGCTCACCGGCGGGCGGTGCGCGCCTTGCGGTAGATCAAGGCGCCCCCGAGCAGCAGCCCGGCGCTGGCCGGAATCGCGTAGCCGACCCCTCCGGCACCCGTCTGCGCAAGGTGCCCGACAGGCTTGGGAGGCGTCACGATCTGGCTGTGGCCCCCGGTCTGCGGCTTCGTCCCCGGGATGTGCGGCGACTGCTGGCTGGGCTTGCCCGGCTGATGGGGCTTGCCCGGGTGGTGCGGCTGCCCGGGCTGGTGAGGCTTGCCCGGGTGCTGCGGCTTGCCGGGGTGGTGGGGCTTCCCCGGGTGGTGCGGCCTGCCCGGGGCCGGCGTCGACCCATTGGCGCAGTGGTTGCCGAAGGCCGGGTTCAGCAGCCCGGCCGCCGAGACATTGTTGCCACAGGCGTTCACCGGTACGTCGACCGGAGCCTGGACACTGTTGCCCGACCCGACACCGGGCGAGTTCGAAGCCCCGCCTGCGGCATTCGCACCGCCCTGGTGCCCGCCCTGGTGCCCGCCGACGTGCCGACCGCTGCCGACGTTGGCGCAGTGGTTGCCGAACGCGGGGTTCAGCAGCCCGACGACATTGACGGTGTTGCCACAGGCGTTCACCGGTACGTGCACCGGTACCTGAACATTGTTGCCGGATCCCACACCGGGCGAGTTCGCCGCGCCTCCGGCGGCTCCCGCGTCGGCCTGTGCATAGCCGGCGGCCATGGCAAGTACGCCACTGGCGGCCGCCATGGTGATCAGGCCCTTTCGTGCGACCTGTCTCATAGGTTGTTCCCCTGCCTAGTGCCTTACAGGAATACGGGCAAGTGACGATCTTCGGAAAGATCCACCGGCCCGCCGAATACCCAGCGGCTCCGGAATGCATGGTGCGCCTTCCGGAGCCGGACCGAGTCAGACCCTTACGGATGCAAATACAACGCCAAAGGACGCCAGAAGGTCACTTGTTGACGCAGCCCGCGCCGAACGCGGGGTTCAGCAGCCCGATCACGGAGACCGTGTTGCCGCAGGCGTTCACCGGAACGTGCACCGGAACCTGGATGGTGTTACCGGACACCACACCAGGGGAGTTCAGGGAAGCGCCCTGGGCACCCGAGTCAGCAACGGCCAGGCCCGCACCGGCGAGCACGACACCACCGGCCACTGCCGCAGCGGCGACGACCTTCTTGATCATTATTCCTCCTTGTAGGCAATACGATCCCAGCCGCGGACCGCACTCACTGCAACGAGAAAAATGCTGTTGAAGCTACGAACACATCGGCGCGTTCACCCTTTTCAGCGAAGCCGGCGCGAAAGGCAGGTAATCCGCGCCGAATTCAGCTCTGGTCGATGAACCGATCGAGCACCCGCACCCCGAACTTCAGTCCGTCCACCGGCACCCGCTCGTCCACCCCGTGGAACATCCCTGCGAAATCCAGCTCCGGCGGCAGCTTGAGCGGGGCGAAGCCGAATCCGCGGATCCCGAGATCGTCGAAGGACTTGGCGTCCGTACCGGCGGAGAGCATGTACGGGACGGCGCGCGCAATCGGGTCCTCGGCCTGCAGCGCCGACTGCATCGCCTCGACCAGCGCACCGTCGAAGGTGGTCTCCAGCGCCTTGTCCGCGTGGACGTCCTCCCGCTTCACCCGCGGGCCCAGGATCCGGTCCAGGTCGGCCAGGAACTCCTCCTCGTGGCCCGGCAGGAAACGGCCGTCGACATGCGCGGTGGCCTGTCCCGGGATGACGTTGACCTTGTAGCCGGCGCCCAGCTGCGTCGGGTTGGCGGTGTTCTTGAGCGAGGCGCCGATCAGCTTGGCGATACCACCGAGCTTGGCCAGCGTGGCGTCCATGTTCTCGGGGTCGAGCTCGGTGCCCAGCGCGTCCCCGAGCTGGTCGAGGAAGGACCGCAGTGTCTTGGTCACGCGCACCGGGAACTCGTGCCGGCCCAACCGGCCGACCGCCTCGGACAGTTCGGTGATCGCGTTGTCCTTGTGGATCATCGAACCGTGCCCGGCATTGCCGTCCACCGTCAGCTTCATCCAGTGCATGCCCTTCTGGGCCGTCTCGATGAGGTAGAGCCGCACCTGCTCGTTGACGGTGAAGGAGAAGCCGCCGACCTCGCTGATCGCTTCCGTGACGCCCTCGAAGAGATGCGGGTGGTGGTCGACGAGGTAGCGCGCGCCATAGGTGCCACCCGCCTCCTCGTCCGCGAGGAATGCCAGCACGATGTCCCGCGGCGGCTTGCGCCCGGTGCGCAGCCGGTCACGGACGACGGCCAGCGTCATCGCGTCCATGTCCTTCATGTCGACCGCACCCCGGCCCCAGACGCAGCCGTCGGCGATCTCCCCGGAGAACGGGTGGTGGGTCCAGTCGTCGGCGTTGGCCGGCACCACGTCGGTGTGCCCGTGGATGAGCAGCCCGGGCCGCGAGCGGTCCTCGCCCTCGATCCGGGCGACGGTCGAGGCGCGGCCCTGGTGGGACTCGAAGATCTGCGGCTCCAGGCCGACCTCGGCGAGCTTCTCCGCGACATATTCGGCGGCGGCCCGCTCTCCCGGGCCCGAATGATCGCCGTAGTTGCTGGTGTCCATCCTGATCAGATCCCGGCACAGGTCGACGACCTCGTCCTCACCGGTCACCGCACGGCCCGACTGCGACTCGCTCATGCCGCGCCCTCGCTTCGCTCGGCCCCGCATCCGCAGGGCTCGCACCTCTCCATGGTTCGCTCGCCGAGCTCGCTCACTGTGCCTCCTCTGGCTTCAAGGCCGCGTCGCGCCCCCGAGGGCACGGCCCGCGGCCGGGTCCACTGCCATCCTCCACCCGGCGCCCGCTGCGCCCAAGGCCGCAATACTCCCGACACGCCCTGGTCACAGCCCCGCTTCCGGCCGAATGCAGGGGTGATCGACCACCCGCGAACGTTTGCTATTGTTTTCCACGTCGGAACGGCCCAGGCCGCACCGGCAGACACCTTGTCCGGGTGGCGGAATGGCAGACGCGCTAGCTTGAGGTGCTAGTGCCCTTTATCGGGCGTGGGGGTTCAAGTCCCCCCTCGGACACCATCACGCACAGAGGTGCCGGTCGATCTTCGACCGGCACCTTTTGCGTTTCCCGGTCGCGGGCCGGAATGTCCTGGTCACGGCGGGCGTACGACCCGCGGCCGGCGTCTGCCACAGGCACAAAGCGGGCCGGGCCCCGGAGCCGTCCCGGGCCCGCTTTGCGGTGCCGGACCGGTTGGGGTTCTCTTGCCGGGTGAGACGCAGATCCCCGGCCCCTCCCGCCCCGCTCCCCCAGCGCGACGGTATCGATCCCGTACGGGTGCGGCTGCCCGCCGATCCGGACGGGAGGTGGGGCACGGTCCGGGAGCATCTGGTCGACCGGTTCCAGGGGGCGATCGGGGCGCAGCGGGTGGACGCGATGCTGGGCGCGGGGCGGTTCGTCGGGATCAGTGGGGCGCTCGGCGGGCACGAGCCGTACGAGCCCGGACGGTATGTCTGGTTCCACCGGGACTTCGCGCCGGAGGTGCCGGTGCCGTTCGAGGTGCGGATCATTCACCGCGACGAGCGGATCGTGATCGCCGACAAACCGCACTTTCTCGCCACGACTCCGCGCGGGCGGCACATCACCGAGACCGCGCTGGCCCGGCTGCGGCGCGAGCTGGAACTGCCCGCGCTGCAGCCCGCGCACCGGCTCGACCGGCTGACGGCGGGGCTGGCGCTGTTCGTCGTACGACCCGAGGACCGGGGCGCCTACCAGAATCTGTTCGGCGGGCGGCGGGTGCGCAAGGAGTACGAGGCGGTGGCGCCCTACGACGGGGCGGTGGCGCTGCCGGTGACCGTGCGCAGCCGGATCGTGAAGGAACGCGGGGTGATCGCCGCGCGCGAGGAGGCCGGTGCGGCCAATGCGGAGAGCCGGATCGAGCTGGTGGAGCGGCGGGGCGGGCTGGGCCGGTACCGGCTGCTGCCCGCGACCGGCCGTACCCATCAGCTGCGGGTCCATATGAACGGCCTCGGGCTGCCGATCCTCCACGATCCGGTCTACCCGGTGGTCGGGGACCCGGACCCCGACGACTTCACCGCTCCGCTTCAACTGCTCGCCACGGTACTGGAGTTCACCGATCCGGTGGACGGCCGGGCCCGGCGGTTCGAGAGCGGGCGGCGGCTGGCGGCGTGGGACCCGGCCCCGATGGCGTGATCGGGGGGACCTGGGGCGGGGTGCCACCATGCCGCGTCCGGGGGCCGACGATGCCCCGCACGGAATGTGCGGTGCGGACGGCCGCCGGGTGTGTCTAAGGTGCGCCGGTCGGTGGAGTGGGAGAGGGAGAGGGACTGGCGGCGCATGCTGATCTTCGATGCGGATGACACCTTGTGGGAGAACAACGTGGTCTTCGAGCGGGTCATCGACGAGTTCCTGGAGTGGATGACCCACCCCGGACTCGACCGGGGTGGGGTGCGGGCCGTGCTCGACGGGATCGAGGCGGCGAACGCGGTGACCCTCGGGTACGGCAGCAAGGTCTTCCTGCACAGCCTCGGGGAGTGCGTGGCGCGGCTGCGGGGCCGGGCCGCGACGGACGAGGAGGCGGCGCGGATCTCCGGGTGGGCCGCGGCCTTCGACGGGGACCGCGTGGAGCTGATCCCCGGGGTCGCCGAGACCCTGGCCGAACTCGCCCGGCGGCACGACCTTTTGCTGCTGACGAAGGGCGACACCGAGGAGCAGCAGCGGAAGATCGCGGCCTCCGGGCTGGTCCGGCACTTCCGGGGCGTCCACATCGTGGCGGAGAAGAACACCGCCACCTACGAGGAGCTGACCCGCGCCTACGACCTGGAGCCGGGCTCGGCGTGGATGATCGGGAACTCCCCCAGGTCGGACATCCTGCCGGCCCGTTCCGCGGGCCTGAACGCGGTGTTCATCCCGCACGACCGCACCTGGGTCCTGGAGCACGGGGAGCTGGACCCCGCCGACGAAAAGATCCTGCGGCTGCCGTCCTTCGGCGCGTTGCTGCGGCATTTCTGAGAGGACGGACCGGGAGACATGACGGTGACGGGGCCCGGGGTGTCCTGTGTGTTCGTGTGCCATGACGGCGCCGGGCGGGTGTTGTTGGCCCGGCGGAGCGCGGGGGCCAGGGATGAGCCGGGGACATGGGACTGCGGCGCCGGGGCGCTGGAGTTCGGTGAGTCCTTCGAGACGGCCGTGGCACGGGAGGTGCACGAGGAGTACGGCGTGCGGCCGCTCGGCATCGAGCAGATCGGGGTGCGCAATGTGCTGCGCGGTGACCCGGTCGACTCGCACTGGGTCGCGGTGGTCTTCGCCGTACGGGTGGAGCCGGCCGAGGTGACGATCGGCGAACCGCACAAGTTCGATGCGCTCGCCTGGTGCGCTCCCCATGAGCTGCCGGTGCCGCTGCATTCCCAGTGCGGGGCGGCTCTGGAGCTGTTCGGCGCGGGGGCCCGTGCCCGGCGGGTCGGTCGGCCGGGCACGGGCTGAACGCCCGACGTCGCGGGGCGGTGGGCGGGCGGGGCCGGGGGGCCGAGGGAGCCGAGGGGGCGTCCCCGCCCGCCCCGGGCCGTCCGTGGCGGGCGGGCGCCCCCGCCACGGACCGTCCGCTCGCCTGCCCCTCCGTCTACAGCGGTGCGATATCGGTCAGTTCACCGTCCTCCAGGGCGAGCCGGCGCGTGATGCCGATGTCCCGGAGGAACGCCGGATCGTGGCTGACGACGAGGAGCGCGCCCTCGTAGGACTCCAGGGCGGTGACCAGCCGGCGGACCGACGCAAGGTCGAGATTGTTGGTCGGCTCGTCGAGCATCAGCAGCTGCGGGGCCGGCTCGGCCAGCATCAGCGCGGCGAGCGAGGCGCGGAAGCGTTCGCCGCCGGAGAGCGTGCCGGCCTGCTGGTCGGCCCGGGCGCCCTTGAACAGGAAGCGCGCGAGCCGGGCCCGGATGCGGTTGTTGGTGGCGTCCGGGGCGAAGCGGGCGACGTTCTCGGCCACGGTCAGCGCGGGGTCGAGGACATCCAGCCGCTGCGGCAGGAAGCGGTAGGGGACATGGGTCCGTGCGGCACCCTCCTGCGGTGGGATCTCACCGGCGAGGGTCCGCAGCAGGGTGGTCTTGCCGGAGCCGTTGCGGCCGGTCAGCGCGATGCGTTCGGGGCCGCGTACCTCCAGCTCGGCATGGGCACCGAAACGGGTGCGCAGGGCGTGCAGGGTGAGTACCGTGCGGCCCGGCGGTACGGCGGTGTGCGGCAGGTCGATACGGATCTCGTCGTCGTCCCGGACCGCTTCGGCCGCCTCGTCGAGGCGCTCCCTGGCCTCCTTGAGGCGTTCGGTGTGCAGGATGCGGTGCTTGCCCGCGGATACCTGGGCCTCCCTCTTGCGCTCGTTCATGACGATCTTCGGCTCGCGCTTGTTGGCGTTCATCTTGTTGCCGTAGCGGACCCTGCGCGCCAATTTGACCTGGGCGTCGGCCAGTTCGCGTTTCTGTCGCTGGACATCGGCCTCGGCGGCCCGCACCGTCCGCTCGGCCGCTTCCTGTTCGACGGCCAGGGCGTGTTCGTAGGCGCTGAAGTTGCCGCCGTACCAGTGGATCTCGCCGTCGCGGAGGTCGGCGATCCGGTCGACGAGTTCGAGGAGTTCACGATCGTGGCTGACCACGACGAGCACGCCGGACCAGCCGGTGACCGCGTCGTACAGCCGCTGCCGGGCCGGCCGGTCGAGGTTGTTGGTGGGCTCGTCGAGCAGCAGGACGTCCGGCCGGCGCAGCAACAGGGCCGCCAGCCGCAGCAGGACGCCCTCGCCGCCGGACACCTCGCCGATGGTGCGGTCGAGGTCGAGACCGGGCAGTCCGAGCTGGTCGAGGGTGGCGCGGGCGCGTTCCTCGACGTCCCAGTCGTCGCCGATGGCGGTGAAGTGCTCCTCGCTCGGGTCGCCGCCCTCGATGGCGTGCAGGGCGGCGCGCGCGGCGGCGATGCCGAGCGCTTCGTCGACCCGCAGGTGTGTGTCGAGCGGAGCGTGCTGCGGGAGGTAGCCGACCTCGCCGGCGACCTTGATGCTGCCGGCGGTCGGGGGAAGCTCGCCCGCGATCAGCTTCAACAGGGTGGACTTTCCGGCCCCGTTGGAGCCGATGAGGCCCGTACGGCCGGGGCCGACGGCCAGCGGGAGATTTTCCAGGACGGGGCTGCCGTCGGGCCAGCTGAAGCCGAGGCCGGTGCAGACGATGGCCGCGGAGGACGCGGAGGTGGGTGGCATGGACACAGGGGTCTCCTGGGCGCGAAGGCGAGGGCGGGGAATGCGGGGAATGCGCTGGGAGACACCGCGTCATCGGCGCGTCGTCAAAACGCCGGGGTGCGTCGGGTACGCCGTACGTACGCCGAGGTCGCGGACGGGCCGCGCGAGGCATGATCCGCCGCTCCGGATACCGGAAGCGCAGGGCGGATCACCGTCGCGGGCGCGGTGCCTGTGGACCTCAGACGAGCAACGGCCTTCTCCGATCGGCGGCAATGGGACCGAGATCGACGATACGGGGGACGCCACCGAAAGGCAAACGCTATTTCCGTTGCGTTTGCGTTGTTCCGCTGTGCGCGTGCGGCGTCCCCGGGCCCCGGGGGAGCCCTCTACTCCCCTACTCCCCGGCTCCGTGGCGCGGGCGCAGGCGCACCCGCGCCGGGCCGGTGGCCTGGAGGGTGATCCCGGCGGCGACCGGCACCTCCCGGTCCACGGCTTCGAGTTCGTACGCCCGCAGCAGCACGGCCAGCGCCAGCACGGACTCCAGCATCGAGAAGTGCTGCCCGATACAGGCGCGCGGCCCGCCGCCGAACGGGAACCAGGCGTAGCGGTGCCGTTCCGCCTCCCGCTCGGGTGCAAAGCGCCGCGGGTCGAAACGTTCCGGGTCCTCCCACAGCTCCGGGCTGCGGTGGGTGACCCAGGGCGCGACGACCACATCGGCACCGGCCGGGATGCGATATCCGCCGATCTCCGTTGCGGCCACGGCCCGGCGGCTGACCACCGGTGCCGCCGGATACAGCCGCATGGACTCCTTGAGCGCCTGGGTCAGATACGGCAGACGGTCCAGGTCGGCGGCCGTGGGGGTGCGCTCGCCCAGCACCCGGTCGATCTCCTCGCGCACCCTTTGCTGCTCCTCGGGGTGCCGGGCGAGGAGGTGGAGGGTGAAGGCGAGGGAGGTCGCGGTGGTTTCGTGCCCCGCCAGCAGGAAGATCAGGACCTGTTCGCGGACCTCGGTCGCATCGAGGGAGCCGTCCTCGTCGTTGCCGGCCGCGGCCAGCAGGGACAGCAGGTCGTCACCCTCGTCCGCCGCTTCCGTGGCCGCCCCGCTCGCCGCCCGCCGGTCCGCGATGATGCGGTCGCACAGGGCGTTCAGCTCGTCGGTGGCGGCCCGGGCCCGCAGGTTCGCTGGGGTGGGCCACTCCCGCGGGACCTTCACGGGTACGTAGGCACGCCGTACGACATAGGCGTTGATGACCGGGGCGCACCGGTGGAAGGCGTCCTCGGCCGCCGCCGCGTCCAGGCCGAACAGGATCCGGGCGACGGTGCGCAGGGCCAGCCGGTTCATCTCGGGGACCAGGTCGACGGTGTTGCCCTCGGCGGTGTTGCCCTCGGCGGTGCGCCAGCGCTCGGCGAGGGTGCCGGCCTCGGTCGTGATCGCCGCGGCATAGCTGTCGACCCGGCGCTTGGTGAACAGCGGCTGCACCAGCCGCCGCTGCCTGAGGTAGTCGGAGTCCTGGCTGGTGAGCAGGCCGTTGCCGAAGGCCTGACGGACCTCCTCGTAGAGCGGGTGGTCCTTACGGAAGTTGGCGGCCCGGGAGGCGAGGATCTGCTGTACGCCCTCGGGCGCGAAGACCGCATGGAACACACTGCGCAGACCGGGCGGTCCGGCCGCCAGCCGCACCACATCGCCGTGCGCACGCCGCGCGTTGAGGAACGTGGTGAGGGAGTCGCGCCGGAGGTCGAGCATCGAGCCGAGCACGGGCAGCCCGGCCGGGCCGGGTATCTCGCTCTCCGGCGCGGGGCCGGGGTGGGGGTGGGGTTGCGGGTGGGAGTCGGTGAGGGGCATGCCGGATGTCTATCCCGCGGGCCCGGGTTCCTACCCCGCAGGCCCGGGTTGGTCTTCCGCGTCCTTCGGCCGTCATGGCGTCGTATCCCGGCCGTCATCGCGGGGTCGCATTCCGGGGTCGCATTCCGGGGTCGCATTCCGGGGTCGTATCCCGGGGCCCACCTGCACGGAGCCTTCCCCCCACGGAGCCCTCCCGCACGGGGGGGCGCTGCCCGCGCAAGGGCCTTCCCGCACGGGCCTTCCCCTTACGGTGGCCCTCCCCGCACGGGGGCAGCGTGGCGCCGGCCCGTAGCATGAGCCGGATGATCGACAAGCGTGCCGGACGGGCAGCCACCGTGGCCCCGTGCCGGGTCACCGTGTGCCGCGGCTGCTGCTGCGGCGATGCAGCCAAGATCCCGGGTGTCGACCACGCCGGGCAGATACCCCGGTTGCGCGCGGCGCTCGACGGCGCGGCGCCGGTACGGGCCTCGGAGTGTCTGGACGTCTGTGACCAGGCGAATGTGGTCGTGGTCCAGCCGTCGCCCGCGGGCCGGGCGGCCGGCGGGCGCCCCGTGTGGCTGGGGCTGGTCAACGACGACGACGCGCTCGCCGACATCGCCGCGTGGATCCGGGCCGGCGGGCCCGGCCTGGCTGAACCGCCGGGCGTGCTCGACCTCTATGCGATCACGGTGTCGCGACGGGTACGGGAGGGGCTGGAGGGCTGAGGCGGCTGGACGGCTGGACGGCTGAGACTCCACGACGGCGCCGCGACCGCGCCGCGGCCCGCGTCCAACGCGTCCCGCATCCAAGCGCCCGTCGGCTCCGGTGAAGGACACCGTGACCGATTCACTGCCCCCGGTCACCGGGTGCGGGTTACCGGAGTCTTACGGCAGCAGGCCGGCCCGCCCCGCCACCGCGCGTGCTGGTGTTGGCTGGGAGCATGATGCATCTCTCCAGAAGGGCACGCTGAGCCCGTGCACCGCGCAACGCCGCCCTCCACGCCCCCGCCCGTTCCTCTGCACGGGCCGCCGCGCCGTGTCCTGGTCGTCGAGGACGATCCGACCGTCGCGGAGGTCGTCACCGGCTACCTCTCCCGCGCCGGCTACACCACCGAGCACGCCGCCGACGGTTTCGCCGCCCTCGACCGGGCCGCGGAGTTCCGTCCGCATCTCGTGGTGCTCGATCTGATGCTGCCCGGCATCGACGGTCTGGAGGTGTGCCGCCGGCTGCGCCGCGCCGACGACGGCCCGGCGGTCCCGGTGGTGATGCTGACGGCGCGTGGCGAGGAGGCGGACCGCATCCTGGGGCTGGAGCTGGGTGCGGACGACTATGTGACCAAACCCTTCAGCCCGCGGGAGCTGGTGCTGCGGATCGGCTCGGTGCTGCGCCGCGCGGAGTCCGCGCCGCCGGCCGCGGCGCCGCCGGCCGTCCTGTGTGCCGGGGACCTCCGTGCCGACCCCGGCGGCCGGCGCGCCGACCGCGCGGGACGGGAACTCTCCCTCACCGCCCGCGAGTTCGACCTCTTGGTCTTTCTGCTGCGCCACCCCGGGCAGGTCTTTTCCCGGGAAGAGCTGCTGCACCGGGTCTGGGGCTGGGAGTTCGGTGATCTGTCCACGGTGACCGTGCATGTGCGGCGGCTGCGCGAGAAGATCGAGGAGGACCCGGCCGCGCCACGGCTGGTGACGACGGTCTGGGGCGCGGGCTACCGCTTCGACCCCGTGGAGGACGAGCCCCCGCCGGAGCCCGCACCGCTCCTGGGAGGCGATCCGCTCTCATGACGGACTTCCTGGTCATCGTGGCGCTGGCGGCGCTGGGTGCGGCGCTGGCGGGCTTGCTCGCCGCGCCCGCGGTACGGGTGCTGCGGCGGCGCTCGGTCGCACTGTCGCTGTTCGCGGTGGCGGTGCTGGCGGTGGCCGCGATGGCGGCGGGCACGGTGGCGGTCGCCCAGGCGATGTTCCTGTCCGGGCACGACCTGGGCGTGGTGATGGCGGTGGTGGCCGTCTCCGGGGTGGTGTCGCTGGCGGCCGCGCTGCTCTTTGGACGCCGGATCGCGGCGGGCAGCCGGGAGCTGGCACGCTCGGCCCGCACGGTCGGCAGCGAGGGCGGCTTCATGGCACCGGCCGAGCCGCCCACCGCCGAACTGGCCGCACTGTCCCGGGCGTTGGAGGAGACCAGCGGGCGGCTCGCCGAGGCACGGGAGCGGGAGCGGGCACTGGATGCCTCCCGGCGCGATCTGATCGCCGGGATCTCGCACGACCTGCGCACCCCGCTCGCCGGGCTGCGGGCGATGGCCGAGGCGCTGGAGGACGGGGTCGCCGAGGACACCGCGCGCTACCACGCACGGATGCGGGTCGAGGTCGACCGGCTGGCCGCCATGGTCGACGATCTCTTCGAACTGTCCCGTATCCAGGCCGGCGCGCTGGCCCTGACGCTGTCGCGGGTGTCGGTGTACGACCTGGTGGACGATGCCCTCGCCGGGGCCGGGCCACTGGCGCGGGCCGGCGGGGTGCGGCTGGTGGACGGCGGGGTGGTGCCGCTGCCGGTGCGGGTGGACGCCCAGCTGATCACCCGCGTCCTGGGCAATCTGCTGGTCAATGCGATTCGTGCGACACCGTCGGACGGCACCGTCGCGGTCAGCGCCCGGCACGAGAAGGGCCGGGTGGTGCTCGCGGTCGAGGACGGCTGCGGGGGCATCCCGCCGGAGGATCTGGCCCGGGTCTTCGACACCGGCTGGCGCGGCGGTGCCGCACGCACCCCGCGCGCGGACGGCAAGGGCGGCGCCGGGCTGGGCCTGGCGATCGTCCGCGGGATCGTGGAGGCCCACGAGGGCCGGGCGACGGTACGGAATACCGGGGCGGGCTGCCGCTTCGAGGTCGAACTGCCGTCGGCGGACGTGCCGGTGGAACCGTAGAAGGGGCAGCGGACGGGGCGGCGGACGGACCCGCGGGCCGAGCCCGTCCGCGGCGTGGGCGTACGGGCAACCCGGCACGCCTCGGTGCCCCGGCACGCCTCGGTGCCCTAGCACGCCTCAGCGCCGTGCCGCCGCCCCGCCCCTGCCCTCCCGATCCGGGCCGCGTTCTCCGGGCTCGTCCCGGCGCTCTCCCCGGCTCTCGTCCCGGCTCTCGTCCCGACACTCCTCCCGGCGCTCGTCCCCCATCCGGCCCACCGGCAGGTCGCGGACGGCTCCGACCGGCGAGAAGAGAAGGATCAGGGCGGCCAGCGGCACACCGGCGGTCATGATCCACATCGCCGCGCGGAGGCCGAGGGCGGAGCCGAGCGCACCACCGAGCACCGCGCCCAGGGGCAGCGTGCCGTAGTTGAGGAAGGAGCTGCCCGCAATCAGCCGGCCGAGCAGGGCCGGCGGGCAGTAGCGCTGTTGGAAGCCCACCTTGAGGGTGTTTCCGCCCACCGCGCCCGCACAGACCCCGAAGCTGCCCGCGACGTAGAGCAGCGCCCCGGCGCCGTGGGCGGCGAGGGGGATGAGCAACGCGGTGCCGGAGAGGCCCAGTTCGCACAGCAGCATGGCACGGGCCGTACCGAACCGGTCGGCGGCCCGGCGCGCCAGGAAGGCGCCCGCGACACCGCCCGTACTGGCCAGCGCCAGCAGCCCGCCGACCGCGCCGGGCGGCAGACCGACCTCGCGGACCAGGAAGACCGTCGCGATGGACTGGTACCCCATGAGCGCGAGGTTGGAGGTGGCGCCGAAGAGCGTCAGGGTGCGGAACCAGACATCACCGGTGACCAGCCGCAGCCCCTCGGCGATGTCCGCGACCAGGGACCGTGGTGCGCGGTCGCGGGCGTCCGGGCGTGGTTCGCGGTGCCGGATGCCGAGCAGGCACAGCAGGGCCACCAGGAAGGTGGCCGCCTGGGCGGACAACGCGTGGACGGCGCCCGCCAGTTGGGCGAGGGAGCCGCCCGCCCCCTGGCCCCCGATCTGGGCCGCCGAGGCGCTGCCGTGCAGCTTGGCATTGCCCTCGGCCTGGTCGGCCGGTGCGAGCAGGCCGGGGAGATAGGCGCTGTAGGCGGTCTGGAAGACCACCGCCGCCGCACCGGCCAGCAGGGCCACGGCGATCAGCAGGCCGAGGCTGAGCCCGCCGTACCGGGCGAGGACCGGTACGGCGGCGAACAGCACCAGCGACAGGCCGGCCGCGCCCAGCATCAGGGGGCGGCGGCGCGTCCGGTCCACCCAGACGCCCACCGGGAGGCCGATGAGCAGCCAGGGCAGCCAGCCGCACGCGCTGAGCAGTCCGACCGCGAAGGTGGAGGCGTGCAGGGTGGACACCGCTACCAGCGGCATCGCCACGGTGGTGACCGCCGCCCCGAACTTCCCTGCCGTCTCACCGCACCACAACAGCCGGAAGTCACGATGGCGGCGCAGCAGTCCGCTCACCGCTCGTGACGCTCCTTGCGCGGGAAGGACTGCAACTGGACGACGACGGGCCGCTCCTCGGGCGGTGCCGGGGTGCCCTCGTCGGCTCCGCTCTGGGCCGCCGCCCGGTGCCGTGCGACAACCTGCTCCATCTCCTCGTTCAGTGCGGCGAGTTGTGTGGGCGTCAAGCGCAGATCGTGCCACTGGGAGAGGGTGCCGGCATCCCGCCATTCGGGGGCCCAGTCCTCGGTGAGGTAGCTGACGACGCGGTTGAAGTGCTGCTGGACGATTTCGTGCACATAGAGCGACAGCGCGCCGCGGGTGTCCGGATCGTCGCGGAATTCGGTGGTGTCGAGCCGGTGGGCGACCCGGACCGCCCGCCACCAGCGCTCGCGCTTGGTGCCGCGGCCGGTCTCCTCCTCGATGAAGCCGTGTTCGGCGAGGTGACGCAGATGCCAGCTGACCGTACCGGTGTTCTCCCCCAGACGGCGCCCGAGCCCGGTGGCGGTGTCCGGCCCGTCGAGCCGCAGCAGCTCCAGGATGCGCATCCGCAAGGGATGGGCGACCCCGCGCAGACTGCGGGCGTCCATCCGGCGGGTCGGGGGCGCGGCCGGCGGCATCGGCCGGGGCGGTTGCTGTCGTTCGGAGGAGTCGGTCTCGCAGGAGTCGGTCATGGACGGCAGCCTAGAGTTGCAGAGACTTCTCTGCATAGAGTTCTCTGCAAAGCAGTCTCTGCAACGCATTCCCTGCAACGGGCGGGGCGGGGACTGACCGTGACGGCAGAGGCAGAGCCGATCCACGGCAGATCCACGGCAGATCCACGGACGATCCAGGCCGAGTGGCTCGCGGGACGGCTCCCGGCCGCGGCAACAGCCGCCCCGGAAAGCTCCTAGGCGTCGCCCCCGGCGCCCTCGCCCCTGTCGCCCCCGTCGCCCTCCTCGTGCACCCACAACGGATGCTCGCGCCGTGCCCATTGCGCGTCGACGGAGCCGGTGCGCAGACCGCGGCGTGACTCGGGATCGCCGAACGCCTTCCCGACATGGCCGGCGATCACCATGACCACGGCGAGCGCGAGCCAGTCGTGGACGAAGGTGGCGCCGGTGCGCCAGACCAGGGGCGCGAGACCGGTGAACCACATCAGCAGGCCGGTGCCGAGCATCACCAGGACCGCACCGGCGATCCAGGCGGCGTAGAGCTTCTGGCCGGCATTGAACTTGCCGGCCGGGCGGCCCCCGCGGCGGCGCAGTGCGGCGCGCAGCCACTGGCGGTCGTGCGGGCCGTAGCGGTTGAGGCGGGTGAGGTCGGCGCGCAGGGCGCGGGAGCCGAGGCCCAGCAGCAGGGGGACGGGCAGCAGGATGCCGGACCACTCGTGGACGGTGACCATCAGGTGGCGGCGGCCGACGAGTTCGGCGAGGAAGGGGAGGTAGAGACAGCCCGCGGTGAGGACGCAGACGGCCATCAAGGTGGCGGTGGCGCGGTGCACCCGGTGCTCGGCGGGGGCGAAGCGGAGGACACGGGGGCGCGCCGTGGTGGAGTCGGACCGGCTCTCAGGTGGTGGGGGCATCGTCGCGTCCGTTCGACCGGCCGACCCAGGCGTCGATGTCATATCCGAGGTTCTCCCAGTATCCGGGCTGGACATGGTCGGTGACGGTGATCCCGGAGAGCCACTTCGCCGACTTGTAGAAGTACATGGGCCCGACGTAGAGGCGCACCGGACCGCCGTGGGCGTGGGCGAGCGGCTTGTCCTGCATCCGCAGGGCGACCAGGACGTCGTCGCGGCGGGCCTGTTCGAGGGTGAGGGATTCGCTGTAGGTGCCGTCGAAGCAGGTGAAGCGGACGGCCTTGGCCTCGGGGCGGACGCCCGCGGCGTCGAGGAGGGCGGAGAGGCGTACGCCCTCGAAAGGGGTGGTGGGCACCCGCCAGCCGGTGACGCACTGGACGTCGCGCACGAGCCGGGTCTGCGGCAGCCGGCGCAGATCGGCGAGGCGGTAGCCGGTGCGGTGGCGGACCAGGCCGTCGACGGTGAGGCGGTAGCTGCGTTCGTCCTTGGCCGGTACGGAGCCGGTCACGGAGTAGTAGCGGAAGCCGCCGCCGCCCGGGAGCAGCCCGGTCAGGCCGGTGGGGTCCTGCTGTGCGGCGGCCCCGAGGGTGCTGTCGTAGGCGCTCTGCAGGAAGGGGGCCGCGGCGACGCCGGCGGCCCCGGCGGCGAGCATGCCGAGCACCACACGGCGGCCCACGGGGGTGCCCTGCCCGTCCTCGCCGCCGTCCGCCGGGCGGGGCCTCTTCGCGTCCTTGGTCACCCTTCGATTCGAACACCCGGCGGGGGCCGGGGCCAGCGTCCCGGCCCCGGCGTCAGACTTTCGTCATCAGACGTCCGTCATCAGCGCCGCGGGGTCAGGGGGCGGCGGCGTCCCGGGCGCGGCACAGTGCGGTGGCCCGTGCGGCCCGGAACGCGCCCGCGCCGTCGCGCCCCGGGTACGACCACGGTGCGCGCGTGGCGTGCGGTCCGATCCGCTGGAACAGCGTGGCGGCCTCGGCGACCCTCCCTTGGTGGAAGGCGGCATGGGCGAGGAAGTTGAGATCGATCTTGCGGCGCGGGTGCTCCTCACCCTCCCACTCCAGCCACCAGTCGACGGCGGCCTGCAGCACCTGCCGGGCGCGCCGGGTGGACCAGTGGCCCCAGTCCGCGGGGTCGGGAGGTGCCAGGCCCGCGGCGGCGAGGACGCGGTAGCGCTCGGCGTGCGCCACGACCGGGAGGAGGGCGAGCGGGGAGTCGGCGGGGGCGCGTTCGGCCGCGCGGGCCGCGAAGACATGGGCCGGGTGCCGCGGGTCGTCGGTGGCGCCCGGCAGCTGCTCGGCCAGGGAGGCGGTCATGAGGTGGTGTGCGTGATGGTGGTCGCGGTGGCGGGCGCGCACCTGATGGAAGGCGTGGGCCCGCTGGTCCGGGGTGCCGGCACGGCGGGCGAGGATCAGCGCGCCGAGCCAGGGGGTGGGGTCGTCGGGCAGCATCCGGGCCGCGGTGGCACAGGCTTCGGCGGCGGCCTCGGCGACTGTCTCGCCGCGCAGGGCGAGATGGACGGTGGCGAGGGCCAGAAGGGTGGCGGCGTCACCGCTGTCCGGTTCGGCGAGCTGCCAGTCGCCGGCCCAGGCGGCGCTGCCGGGGCAGGTGGCCAGGACGGTTAACCGGTGGCCGCGCAGATCCCAGTCCGCACCGGTCCCGGCGAGCAGGGTACGTACCCGGCACCACTGGCCGAGCGACAACGCATCTGCCGTGAGGGCCAGTTGGGCGTCGTCCAGGGCCGGGGTGAGAACCGGGGTGCCGGGGCAGCGGGCGCGTCGGAGGGGTGGCGGCATCGGTGGCGACATCGAAATCACGGGTCAGGGACTCCATGGCGCGCTGCACCGGCCGTCTCACCGCACCGAGTCGTCCTCGGTGGGCGGCGACCGGATGCGCGCACCTCTACAGAGGGTGATGGCTTGGTCCGCACCAGTCATCACGCACAGCAAAGCGGCCCGCAGAGCTCCGCGTCAAGACGGGAAGGGGAATGGCCGGATCCGCCCCCTCTCTCTTCGTATACGGAAGGGAGCGGCCGGCCACCGGACCCGGCCGGAGGGGGCGACACCCCCGGGCCCGGCCCGCACCGCCCTGCGGCCGGGCCCCTCCGGCATCACGCTCCCCCGCGCCAGCCCGCCCCGCCCGTCAGGACACCGCCCGCGCCGCCCCGTCAGGACACCGCCCGCGCCGCCGCCCGTCCCGCCGTCCGCCCGGAGAAGAGGCAACCGCCGAGGAAGGTGCCCTCCAGCGAGCGGTAGCCGTGCACCCCGCCGCCGCCGAACCCGGCGGCCTCGCCTGCCGCATACACGCCGGGCAGGGGCGCGCCACCGTCGGTCAGCACCCGCGAGGAGAGGTCGGTCTCCAGACCGCCGAGCGTCTTACGGGTGAGGATGTTCAGCCGTACGGCGATCAGCGGGCCGGCCTTGGGGTCGAGCAGCCGGTGCGGCGCCGCGGTGCGGATCAGGCGGTCCCCGAGGTAGCTGCGGGCCCCGCGGATCGCGGTCACCTGGAGGTCCTTGGTGAAGGAGTGGGCGATCTCCCGGTCCCGCGCCACGATCGCGCCGCGCAGCGCATCCTCCGCTATCAGCGGCTCCTTGGTCAGCTCGTTCATCCGCCGCACCAGATCGGTCAGCGAACGCTCGACGACGAAGTCCGCGCCACGGTCCATGAACGCCTGCACCGGCCCCGGTGCGCCGGCCCTGGCCCGGCCCAGCACGCCGCGGATGCTCTTGCCCGTCAGATCGGGGTTCTGCTCGGAGCCGGAGAGGGTGAACTCCTTCTCGATGATCTTCTGGGTGAGCACGAACCAGGTGTGGTCATGGCCGGTCCGCATGATGTGTTCGAGGGTGCCGAGGGTGTCGAAGCCGGGGAAGAGCGGCACCGGCAGCCGCTTGCCGTACGCATCGAGCCACAGCGGCGACGGCCCGGACAGGATCCGGATGCCGTGCTGCGGCCAGATCGGGTCCCAGTTGTCGATGCCCTCGGTGTAGTGCCACATCCGGTCGCGGTTGATGATCCGGCCGCCGGCCGCCTCGGCGATGCCCAGCATCTTGCCGTCCACATGCGCGGGCACCCCGGACAGCATCCGGCGCGGGGGCTTGCCGAGCCGTTCGGGCCAGTTGGCGCGCACCAGCTCGTGGTTGCCGCCGATACCGCCCGAGGTGACGATCACGGCCTGGGCCTTGAGCTCGAAGGCGCCGGCCACCTCACGGCTGCTGGGCCGACCGCGCTCGGCGTCCGAGGGCTCCAGGACCTCGCCGCTGACGGTGTCCACGCTCCCCGCGGTGCGCGACAGCCCGGTCACCCGGTGGCGGAAGCGCAGCTCCACCAGGCCGCGGGCGGCCCCGGCCCGCACCCGGCGCTCGAACGGGGCCACCAGCCCGGGGCCGGTGCCCCAGGTGATGTGGAAGCGGGGGACGGAGTTGCCGTGCCCGGTCGCGTCATAGCCACCGCGCTCGGCCCAGCCGACGACGGGGAAGAGCCGTACGCCCTGGCGGTGCAGCCAGGAGCGTTTCTCGCCGGCCGCGAAATCGACGTAGGCCTCGGCCCAGGCGCGCGGCCAGCGGTCCTCGGGCCGGTCGAAGCCGGCCGTGCCCAGCCAGTCCTGCCAGGCCAGCTCGTGGCTGTCGCGGATGCGCAGGCGGCGCTGTTCGGGGGAGTCCACCAGGAAGAGGCCGCCGAAGGACCAGTGGGCCTGTCCGCCGAAGGACTGCTCGGGCTCCTGGTCGAGGAGGATCACCTTCCGTCCGGCGTCCACCAGTTCCGCGGTGGCCGCCAGGCCCGCGAGCCCCGCTCCGATCACGATCACATCAGCGTCGTACGCCATCTCAGCCACTCCTCAACGGGGCACGCCGGGCGCCCCGGCCGCCTGGTGGAACGATCCTCAGCGCACCCGACTGCCGCGTCAACCACCTGGTTACCGCGCAGTACACAGGGGCGCGCGGGAGAATGGTGGGTGACGAGGGCCACCCCACGCCCGCCGCCTGGTGACTATCCTCAGGCGCATCCCCCGCCCCCCGATACGAGGTGCGACGTGACGGTGATACTGCTCGCCCTTGGAGCGGCCTGCTGTCTGGGACTCGGTTTCGTGTTTCAGCAGGCCGCGGCGCAGCACGCCCCGATGAAGGACTACCTGTCGGTACGTCTGCTGCTCGACCTGGTGCGGATGCCGCTGTGGCTGGCCGGTATCGGTCTGATGGTGGTCGGGATGGCGCTCGGCGCAGTGGCGTTGGGGATGGGCGACATCACTCTGGTGGAGCCCCTGCTGGCGACCAATCTGCTGTTCGCGATGGCGCTGTCGCGGCGACTGACCCGGCAGCGGCTCGGCCGGAGCGGCTGGGCCGGGCTGTGGCTGCTGGCGGGCGGGGTGACGGCCTTCATCGTGGCCGGGCGCCCCCAGGGCGGGCAGCGCAGCGCGGATCATCTGTGGCAGTGGCTGATCATGGGCATGGTGCTGGGCACCGCGTTGCTGCTGGCGGCGGTCGCCAAGCGGGAGCGGGTGCATGTGAGCCTGGAGGCCGCCCTGCTGGGCATCGCGGCGGGCCTGATCTACGGGCTGCAGGACGCGCTGACCCGGATCAGCGGTGAGCACTTCAGCCAGGGCGGCTGGTCGGCCCTGGTCACCAGCTGGCAGCCGTACGCCATCGTGGTGCTCGGTGTGCTGGCGCTGGTGCTCGTACAGAGCGCCTTCGAGTCGGCGCCGCTGCGGCTCTCACTGCCCGCGCTGACCGCCGCCCAGCCGCTGGCCGGCATCCTCTGCGGGGTGGGGTTCCTCGGCGACCAGCTGCGGGTGACGCCCGGGGCGCTGGCGTGGGAGGTGGCCGGGATCGTGGCCGTCGTCGCGGGCATCGTGCTGATCGGCAGCCATCCGGCGATGCCGCCGGGGTCCGGCCGGCGGGAGAGCGTACGGGAGCTGCAGCCGCGCTGAGGAGGCCGTCCGAGCTGCAGCCGCGCTGAGGAGGCCGTCCGGACCGCTCCCCCGCGGTGGCGACCGCCCGCGGAGACCGCCGCCCGGTGGACTGCGCCCGGGGCCCGGGTGGTTGCATGGCTGCCATGACCGATCAGCAACCGCTCAATGCGGACGAGATCCTCGACGTCGTCGATGAGAACGATCAGGTCGTGGGGCAGGCCCCACGCGGTGAGACCTACGCCCGCAGGATGCGCACCCGCTGCGCCTTCGTCCTCGCCCGGGACGAGGTGGACCGGATCTTCGTCCACCGCCGCACCCCGCGCAAGCTCGTCTTCCCCTCGCACTACGACATGTTCGTGGGAGGGGTGGTCGGCACCGGCGAGACCTACGACCAGGCGGCGCTGCGCGAGGCGGAGGAGGAGCTGGGCGTCCGGGGTCTGGAGCCGCCGGAGCCGCTGTTCAAGTTCCTCTACGAGACGGCCGAGCACACCTGGTGGTCCGCGGTCTACCAGGTGCGCTGCACCCTGCCGGTCGCCCCGCAGGAGTCGGAGATCGACTGGTCCGCTTTCCTGACCGAGGAGGAGCTGACCCGGCGGCTCGACGAGTGGCCGTGGACGCCGGACGGGCTCGCCGCGTACCGGCAGCTGCTGGCCCGGCGGGAGGCGGGGGAATTCTGAGGCGATCCGGGCAGGGCACCGGCCGGCCGATAGGGTTTCGGCCATGATCCTCACTGAGGGACTGCGGTCGGCCGGCGCCGCGGTACGGCTGTGGTTCTCGCCCGCGCGGGTCCGCGAAGAGGGCACGACCCCCGACTACCGCTTCTCGCTCGCCAACGAGCGCACCTTCCTCGCCTGGCTGCGCACCGGGCTGGCGCTGATCGGCGGCGGTTTCGCGGTGGACCAGTTCCTGCCCCGGCTGCACCAGGGGCTGCGGGTGACCTTCACCGTCGTCCTGCTGGTGGGCGGGGCGCTGTGTGCGCTGCGGGCGGTCAATCACTGGGTGCGCTGCGAGCGCGCGATGCGGCGCGGCGAGGACCTGCCGGTCACCCGCTTCCCCACGGCGCTGGCGCTGAGCGTCGGCGTACTGGCGGTGGCGGTGGTCGTGCTGGTCCTCCTGGGCCGGACCACCTAGCCGATGGCGGACGGAGCGGGGCCGGAGGCGGGGATGCCGCGGCCGGCCCCCGAACGGGACCCCGGGCTGCAGCCGGAGCGGACCAGGCTGGCGTGGCGGCGTACGACGCTGTCCGCCACGGCGATGGCGGCGCTGGCCGCCCGTCAGCTGCTGCGGAACGCCGCCCCGGGGCCGGTGGAGGTGGTTCTGGCGGCGCTGACGGGCCTGTTGTGGATCGCGTTCGTGGCGCTCGCGCACCACCGGATGCGGGCCATGGTCACCGGCCGCCCGCCGGGCCTGCCCCCGCGGACGGCTCTGCTGCTGGTCGGCTGCACCCTCGCGCTGGCGCTGTGCGGCGCGGTGATCCTGGTACGGCCGGGGCACTGAGCCGGGGCACTGAGCCGGGCCACCGAGCCGGGCCACCGAGCCGGGGCGCGGCGCCACCGCGGCGGGCGGCGGAGGTACGGTGACGCGACCCCTGCCGTCCCGGGTCGGACCGACTCCCGTCCCGGCAGCGGGGAATGAAGGACCACCGGACGAGGGGACACACCCGCATGGGCGACTCGGCAGCACGGAACACACCGGCACAGACCCCGGCAGCGCACACCTCGGCGGCAGGGGCCCCCGGGCCCGGCGCCCCCCGGCCGGACGCGGCGCAATCGCCCGGCGCCACGACGCCCGCGGACGCACCACCCGCGACCGAGGCCCCCGTCCCCGAGCCCTACCTCACCGAACTGGCCGCCGGGGTCCACGCCTTCATCCAGCCGGACGGCGGCTGGTGCCTGAACAACGCGGGCTTCGTCACCGACGGGGACGCCACCCTGGTCGTGGACACCGCCGCCACCGAGCGCCGGGCACGCCTGCTGCGCCGCCGGATCGCCGAGAGCGGCGCGCCCACGCCCCGCATGCTGGTCAACACCCACCACCACGGCGACCACACCTACGGCAACTGCGTCTTCGCGCCCGAGGCGACGGTCTTCGGGCATGCTTCCTGCCGCCGTGAACTGCTGGCCGCCGGAGAGCAGTTGCACGCGGTGTGGCCCGAGGTGGAGTACGGCGACATCCGCCTGACGGCGCCCGAGGTCACCTACACCGACGAGCTGGCCCTGCACGTCGGGGACATCGAGGTGCGGCTGATCCACCCGGGCGTGGCACACACCACCGGCGACACCCTCGTCTGGCTGCCCCGGCAGCGCATCGTCTTCGCCGGCGATCTGGTCTTCCACGGCGGTACCCCGTTCGTCTTCATGGGTTCGCTGGCCGGATCGCTGCGGGCGCTGGAGCTGCTGCGCACCCTGGACGCGGTCACCGTCGTCCCCGGGCACGGTCCGGTGACCGGCCCCGAGGTGTACGACGGCATCGAGCGCTATCTGCGGTTCGTCGGCCGGCTGGCGCAGGAGGGCCGGGCGGCCGGGCGTACACCGCTGGAGGTGGCCCGGGAGACGGATCTCGGCCCGTTCGCCGGGTTGGCCGAGAGCGAGCGGCTGGTGGCGAATCTGCACCGGGCATACGCGGAGCTGGCGGGCACCGCGCCGGGCGCCCCGCTCGACGTGGTCGCCGGGTTCGGCGATATGACGGTGATGAACGGCGGGGTGCCGATGGCGTGCCACGCCTGACCACGGCCGTGGTGCCGGAGGCCTGAGGGGAGGGCGGGGCGGCCGGGGCAGAGCCGCCGGTGTGGCGGAAAATCCTCGCGTGACCCACGCCCCATGCCCCGGCACTGGACTCCATACCGACTAGTCGGCATGATCGTGCTGCGACCGATCGACCGTCCACTCCGTACGGAGGAGCACGATGAGCAAGGGCACCCCTCCCCCGCAGGGCCAGGACCGGGAGGACGACGGACCTCCCGGCCTCGACCTGGAGCGATTGCGCGAGCATCTGGGCCGGGAGCGGCCGGGGCTGGCCGGCGGCCCGCTGCGGGCCCGGCTGATCGAGGGCGGGCGGTCCAACCTCACCTACCGCGTCACCGACGGCGCCGCCTCCTGGGTCGTCCGCCGGCCGCCGCTCGGCCATGTACTGGCCACCGCGCACGACATGCGGCGTGAGCACCGGGTCATCAGTGCCCTGCACGAGACACCGGTGCCGGTGCCCGAGGCGCTGCTGCTGTGCGAGGACGAGTCGGTCATCGGCGCACCCTTCTATGTGATGGAGCTGGTCGAGGGCGTGCCGTACCGCACGGCCGGCCAGCTGGCCCCGCTCGGGCCCGAGCGCACCCGGGCCGTGGTGCTTTCCCTGGTCGACACCCTCGTGGACCTGCACGCGGTGGACCCGGAGGCGGTCGGACTCGGCGACTTCGGCCGCCCCGAAGGCTTCCTTGAGCGCCAACTGCGCCGCTGGGGCAAACAGTTGAGCGCGTCGAGGAACCGCGACCTGCCGGGGATCGACGAGCTGCACCAGGCGCTGGGCCGGGCGCTGCCCACCTCGCCCGCCCCGTCCGTCGTCCACGGCGACTACCGCCTCGACAACGTCCTGATCGGGGCCGACGACACCCTCAAGGCCGTCCTGGACTGGGAGATGTCCACGCTCGGCGATCCGCTGACCGACCTCGGCCTGCTGGCGATGTACAGCTCGGACCTGGGCCTGCCGCAGTCGCCGGTCAGCACCACCAGCGGCGCCCCCGGCCACCCCTCGCCGGCCGAGCTGATCGAGCGTTATGCCGCCCGCTCCGGCCGGGACACCTCCGCCATCGCCTGGTACACGGCGTTCGCCTGGTTCAAGCTCGCCGTGATCCTCGAAGGCATCCACTACCGCTTCACGCTCGGCCAGACCGTCGGCGCCGGGTTCGACCGGATCGGCGAGCTCGTCCCCGTCTTCATCGACCACGGACTCACCACCCTCAAGGAAGGCTGAGACACCCATGGACTTCGCATTCGACGCCCGCACCGAGGAGCTGCGCGAGAAGCTCCTGACGTTCATGGACGAGCATGTCTACCCGGCCGAGCAGACCGCCCACGAGCAGCGGGCCGCGCTCGCCTCTCCCTGGGACACCCCGGCGATCGTCGAGGAGCTCAAGGCCGAGGCCCGCAAGCAAGGCCTGTGGAACCTGTTCTTCGTGGATCAGCACAGCCTGCCCGACGCGGAGCACGGCGCCGGGCTGACGAATCTCCAGTATGCTCCGCTGGCCGAAATCACCGGCCGCAGCCCCCAGTTGGCGCCCACCGCACTGAACTGCGCGGCGCCGGACACCGGCAACATGGAGGTACTGGCACAGTTCGGCAACGCGGCGCAGCAGAAGCAGTGGCTGGCGCCGCTGCTGGCCGGTGAGATCCGGTCGGCGTTCGCGATGACCGAGCCGGAGGTGGCCTCGTCGGACGCCACCAACATCGAGACGCATATCGCGCGCGAGGGCGACGAGTACGTCATCAACGGCCGCAAGTGGTACATCTCCGGCGCGATGAACCCGCTGTGCCAGATCTTCATCGTGATGGGCAAGACCGACCCGGACGGCGCGGACCTCCGCCGCCAGCAGTCGATGATCCTGGTCCCGCGGGACACCCCCGGCGTGGAGGTCAAGCGCGCCATGCAGGTCTACGGCTACGAGGACCACTACCACGGCGGCCATGCCGAGGTGGTCTTCCACGACGTCCGGGTACCGGCGGCCAACCTGATCGGCGAGGAGGGCGGCGGCTTCGGCATCGCCCAGGCGCGACTCGGCCCCGGCCGGATCCACCACTGCATGCGGCTGATCGGCATGGCCGAGCGCGCCATCGAGCTGATGTGCCGCCGTGCGGTGACCCGTACGGCCTTCGGCAAGCCGCTGGCCCAGCAGGGCGTGGTGCAGGAGTGGATCGCGGACGCCCGGGTGGCGGTGGAGCAACTGCGGCTGCTGGTACTGAAGACCGCCTGGCTGATGGACACCGTCGGCAACAAGGGCGCCCACACCGAGATCCAGTCCATCAAGATCGCCACTCCGCGCACCGTCGTGGACATCCTCGACAAGGCGGTACAGCTGCACGGTGCGGGCGGCGTCAGCCAGGACTTCCCCCTGGCCGAGCTGTGGGCCGGCGCCCGTACGCTCCAGCTGGCGGACGGCCCCGACGAGGTGCACCAACGGTCGCTGGCACGCCGTGAATTGAAGCGCTACCTGTAGGGCCTGCCGGCCCGGGGCCGCCCCGGTACGCAGCCGTGCCCGAGGGGGTGGGGACCTCGGGCACGGCCTGCTCACGGCGCGAGCGGGCCCCCTGTCCACCGGTCGGAGCGGGCCCCGGCCGCGATGCCCCCGCCGTTATCCTCGGGGGATGCGTATCGGAGAACTGGCGCGGCGGACCGGGGTGCCGGTTCCGTCGATCAAGTACTACACCCGGGAAGGCATGTTGCCCCCGGGCGAGCGCATCAGTCCGAACCAGGTCCGGTACGCCGATTCGCACATCCGGCGGCTGAAGCTGATCCGGGCACTGACCGAAGTGGGCGGCTTGTCCATCGCGGCCGCCGCCGAGGTACTGGCCGGCATCGACTCTCCGGGCACCACCCCGCACGGCATGCTCGGGACCGCGCAGTCGGCGGTCAGCAAGGTGGCCGCCGAGCGGGGCACCGAGGAGATGTGGGAGCGCGCCGAGCAAGAGGTCGCGGAGCTGGTGCGGCGGCACGACTGGGCGGTACGGCCGGAGAATCCGGGGTGGCGGACGCTGGTGCAGGTCGTGGTCGCCTACCACGAGCTCGACCAGAGCGAGCTGCTCGGCCTGCTCGACCGGTACGCACAGGCCGCCGGCTCCCTGGCCGCCGCCGAGCTGGCGGCGTTCGACGGGGTCCCGAGCCTCGACGCCCAGATCGAGGGTGCGGTGCTCGGGACGGTGCTGGGCGACGCGGCGATGGCCGCACTACGGCGTATCGCCCAGGAGGACGGGGCCCGGCGGGCGCAGGCGCGGCCTCAGACCGGGTGAACGGGGTCGCCGGCCGGCACGAGGTGATGCACCCGGGCCGGCGGCAGGTTGCCCAGCACCAGTTCGGTACGGAAGGTGTGCCGGTCGAGTATGCGGCGCAGCGCGTTCTGGCCGTCGAGGGCATGGACCCGGGCGGCTCCGCCACTGAACGTACGGCGGACCGTCGCCCCGCCGACGTAGCCGAAGAAGGAGAGGGTGCCGCCGGGCCGCAGGGCGCCGAGCAGCCGGTCGAAGATGTCCGTCGTGGTGGGGGCGTCGAAGTTCGCGAACGGCAGGCCGCAGACGATCGTGTCGTAGGTGCCGAGTTCGTGCTCCTGCACCAGGCCGGTGAGGAACTGCAGCCGGGGGTCGCCGCCGTAGGCGCCGTGCAGGATGTCGACGAAGCGCGGGTTGGCCTCGACCAGGTCGAGGGTGTCCTCCCGGCCGAGCGCATCGGCGATATGGCGGGTCACCGCGCCGGTGCCAGGACCCACCTCCAGGACCGCGCGGGAGCGGCCGGGACTGGGGACCAGATAGCGGGTCAGGGCCCTGCCGAGCCGGGGACTGCTCGGAGCAATCGCGCCCACCTCCCGGCGCGTCCGTGCGTACTCCCGGAGAAACAGCGTCACTTCAGCCACAAGGCCACCCACATCGGTAGTGATAGCAGAACTATCGATACCGTAAGTTACGGACGGCGGATGAGGACAGCCCCGAGCCGTGGCCACCCCTGGAGTGTGGCTACCCGGGAGCGCATTCCCACAGGCCTTGCGCGCAATCCAACAAATTCCAGGAGATGCGGTGAAGGCCCTCCGGGGCCCGCCGGGAGGCGGCCCGGCTCGCCCCGATGTGGCCGGTCCGATACGCAGGGTGAGAGTGTGTGAGGAACGCCACACACGCAAATGTGGCCAAAAGAACACCACGGCCGGGCGGTGCGGGCGGCGGACCTCCCGGCGCCACGCCCGGGCTCGCACGGCGTGGCCGGGCGGGCCCGGTCCTCCGCCCCGGGCCGGGCCTCCGGACCATGGCCACGGGCCACGGGCCACGGGCCACGGCGTGCGGTGCCCGGTGCGCGCCTACGGCCGCAGGGCACGCAGCAGCAGATCCGCCAGGTGATCGGCGACCTGCTGCGGGCTGAGCGGTCCCTCCTCGCGGTACCACGTGCCCAGGTGGTGCACGGAGCCGAAGTGGTAGTCCACGACCAGGTCGGCGGGGATGTCGGCGGCGAACACACCGGTGCGCTGGCCCTCCTCGACCAGGGCCCGGAACCGTTCGTGGTAGCGGCGGCGTTCGGCGCGTACCTGCTTGTCCTTCTCCGGGCTGAGCTGGTGCATCGAGCGGAAGAAGATCTTGGTGTCGTCGAGGTTCTCGATGGTGGTGACGACCACATCGGCGGCGGCGTCCCGCAGTCTCTTCTCCACCGGCGCGTCGGCGCCGGCGAAGTGGTCGAGCCGCTCCTGCTGGAGTCGCAGGACCCGGCCGTAGACCTCGTGGAGCAGATCCTCCTTGGAGCCGAAGTAGTGGTAGAGGGCGCCCTTGGTGACGCCCGCCGTATCGACGATCTCCTGGACGGAGGTGCGGTCGTAGCCCTGCTCCGCGAAGAGCTTGGTAGCGGTCGCCAGCAGCCGCTGGGCCACCGGCTTCGCACCGCCGTTGCCGTTGCCGTCCTTCGTGCCGGCCATCGCCCTCACCTGTCCTTCGTGCTTAGTCATGCGCGGTGGCGCAGCTCCCGTCGGAGGATCTTGCCACTCGTGGTCTTCGGAAGCTCGGCCAGGATCTCCACCGCACGGGGATATTTGTACGCCGCGAGCCGTTCCTTGCAGTAAGCGGCCAGCTCGGCCGGCTCCGGGGACGTCCCGGGGCGCAGGCTGACATAGGCCTTGACCGACTCGCCGCGGTAGGCGTCGGGCACCCCGACGACCGCCGCCTCGCGCACCGCCGGGTGGCTGTAGAGGACGTCCTCGACCTCGCGCGGCCACACCTTGAAGCCGGAGGCGTTGATCATGTCCTTCTTGCGGTCGACGACGTACAGCCAGCCGCCGGCGTCCATGAAACCGATGTCGCCGGTCCGCAGCTCGCCGTCCGGGATGGCCTCGGCGGTGGCGTCGGGGCGGCGCCAGTAGCCGGGGACGACCTGGGGGCCGCGGACCGTTATCTCGCCCTGCTCGCCGAACGGCAGGTCCCGGCCCCTCTCGTCGGTGATCCGGACGACGGTGTCGGGGCCGGGGACGCCCACGGCGAGCGTGCCGGAGACCTTGTCGACCGGTGCCTGCCTGCCGGGCGGGACGCTGGCACACGGGGCGGTGCACTCGGTCAGGCCGTAGCCGTTGTGGAGGTACGGCCCGAAGTCGGTGCGGAACTTCTCGACGAGGGCGGGCGGCAACGGCGCACCGCCCGAGGACATGGTCCGGAAGGACGCGAAGTGGTCGCGGGTGACGCCGGGATGGGCCATCAGCGCCATGTAGGCGGTGGAGGGCCCGACCGTGTAGGCGGGGCGGTGCTCCAGGAAGGCGTCCAGGACGACGCCGGCGTCGAAGCGGTAGGCGAGCGCCAGGGTGCCGGAGTTGGCGACGCAGGCGGCCAGTTCGCAGACCATGCCGGTGATGTGGAAGAGCGGGGCGAGCGCGAAGTAGGTGGCGCCTTCGGGCAGGGCCAGGCCGGTGCGCTGGCGTTCGGCGTTGTAGGTGATGTTGCCGTGGGTGTTGGTGGCGCCCTTGGGGGTGCCGCTGGTGCCGGAGGTGTAGCTGATCAGCGCGAGGTCGTCGGCGGTGAGCTCCGGGTCGGCGGGCACCGCGCGGATCCTCCCCGCGGTGCGGGCGACGGTCAGCAGATCGTCGGCGCCCTCCTGCGGTCCGAGCGGCTCACCGCGCAGCACCCGCGGGTCGTCACGGGTCTGCAGGTCCCGCTCCCGGACGGTGAGCGCGAGCCGTACGGACGGCGCCTCGGCGGCGGTGGCACGCAGAAAGCCGTCCCAGGCGCGGTCGGCGCAGATGACGGCGGTGACCTCGGCATCGTCCAGGATGTGCCGCATTTCGGCGGACTTGTACATGGGGTTGACCGGCACCACCACACCGCCGGCCTTCCACACGCCGAGCAGGGCGAGCACGAAGTGCGGGGTGTTCTGCAGCATGAGCGCGGCCCGGTCGCCGCGCCGGAAGCCGCGCTCGGCGAGGTGGGCGGCGATGCCGTCGGAGAGCGCATCGGTCTCGGCGTAGGACAGCCGGCCGTCGAAGTAGGCGAGCGCCGTGCGGTCGGGGACGCGGCCCACCGCGGCCCGGAAGGCGTGCAGCATCGAGGGGGGCGGCTGGACGGGGGCGCGCTGGGCGTCGGTGAGCTGTGCCAGCCACGGCATGTCCTGGTAGGAGGTCATCGGGGTGCGGCCCTTTCTTCCTGATCGCCTGATCATCCCTGCGGGGGAGACACCTGGGTGACGTGGGGTGACGCATGGGCCCGGCCGGCCTGTCACCGGGCCCTGCCGGGCGCGTCCGGGCTGCGGTGTCGTCGCCAGGCCCTAGGAGCGGCCGCCCTCGGTCTCCTCCAACTTCCGCTGGAGGTGGTTCATACCGCCGAGCCAGCGGTCGGGGTCGGCCGCCCGCGCGGTGTAGTAGTCCGCGACCTCCGGATGCGGCAGGACCAGGAAGCGGCCCGCCGCCATCGCCGCGAAGAGCGCCTCGGCGACATCCTCGGGTTCCACGGCCGTGGGCGTCAGGACCAGGTCCCCGGCGACACCGGTGGCGGCCAGCATGTCGGTGCGGACGCCCTGCGGGCAGATGGCGTGGACGTCGATGCCGCGGTGCCGGTAGGTCAGCGAGAGCCACTCCGCGAAGGCGTAGGCGCCGTGCTTGGTGACGCTGTACGGGGCGGCGGCGACCATGGTGAGCAGGCCCGCGGCGGAGACCGTGGAGATGAAGCGACCGCTGCCGCGCTCCAGCCACTCGGGCAACAGCTCCCGCGCGGCCCGGACGTGGGCCATGACGTTGACGTCCCAGGCCAGCGTCCAGTCCTCCTCGGACGCCTCGGGCCCGCCGCCGGTGCCCACCCCGGCGTTGGCGCAGAAGATGTCGATACCGCCGCCGAGCGCCGCCCGTGCGGCCGGGACGACGGCGGAGGCATCGCCGGGGACCGCGATCGCCCCGATCTCCCCGGCGGTCTTCGCCGCCTTGGCCTCGTCCAGATCGTTGACCACGACCCGGGCGCCCTCGGCGGCGAACCGGCGGGCCAGCGCGGCGCCGATCCCCCCGCCCGCCCCGGTCACGACAACGGTCTTGTCCCGTACGGCTTCCACGCTGGGTCTCCCTCGGTCGTGTCGATTCGGCTGAGGGGCAGACTAACCAGTCGGTATGTCCCGGCGGAAGAGCCCCTGCCGTACCGGATGGGTCCGTGCGGAGGAGTCCTTGCCACCGGACGGGTCCCCTACGGAAGAGTCCGTGCCGCACCCGCCGGGTCCGTTCCGCCACGCCCCGGACCGGGCTAGCGTGCACACGACACGTGCCCGGTTGATTCCCTGATCACGGAGGTGTGCGGATGGCTCTGTCGAGACGCGTTCTGCTCGGGCGGCTGGCGGCGACCGGAGCGGCCGGTGCGGCACTGGCCGCGGGCGCGGGACCCGCGCAGGCGGCGCGCCCCGAGCACGGCGGCGGGCGGCGGGTTCACACCGGCTTCGAGCGGCTGTCCGCCGACGGCTACCGCCTCCTGGACGGCCACCGGGTCGGCATCGTCACCAACCCCACCGGCGTCACCCGGGATCTGCGGCACATCGTGGATGTGATGCACGCCGACGACCGGGTGCGGCTGACCGCCGTCTTCGGCCCCGAGCACGGCTTCCGCGGCACCGCACAGGCCGGCGGTTCCGAGGGCCGCTACGACGATCCCGCCACCGGACTGCCCGTCTACGACACGTACAACAAGAGCGGCAGGGAACTCGCCGACATCTTCGGCGCCTCCGGTGTGGACACCGTCGTCTTCGACATCCAGGACGTGGGCGCGCGGTTCTACACCTACATCTGGACGCTGTACGACTGCATGGTGGCGGCGGCACTCGCCGGCAAGCGCTTCGTCGTCCTCGACCGGCCCAATCCGGTCACCGGCCGCTCGCCCACCGGCCCGGTGCTCGACAAGGCGTACGCCTCCTTCGTCGGCCGGGAGCCGATCACACAGGCACACGGGATGACGGTGACGGAGCTGGCGCTGCTGTTCAACGGCGAGTTCGTGCCGCAGGCGGCCGGGCGCCCGGTGGAGCTGGAGACCGTGCGGATGACCGGCTGGCGGCGCACCGAATTCTTCGACGCCACCGGCCTGCCCTGGGTGCCGCCGAGCCCCAACATGCCCACGCCCGATACCGCCCTGGTCTACTCCGGCACCTGCCTCTTCGAGGGCACCAACCTCTCCGAGGGACGCGGCACCACCCGCCCCTTCGAGCTGCTGGGTGCGGACGGCATCGACCGGCGCTGGGCCGCGGCCGCCACCGGACTGGGCCTGCCCGGCGTCCACTTCCGGGAGGCCTACTTCGCCCCCACCTTCTCCAAGTTCCAGGGCAAGACGATCGGCGGCGTCCAACTGCACGTCCACGACCGCGAGGCGTTCGACCCGGTACGCACCGGCGTCGGCCTCCTGGTGACCGCGAAGCGGGTCTGGAGCGGCTTCGCCTGGCGTCCTGACAACGGCATCGACCGGCTGACCGGCTCGTCCACCGTCCGGAAGATGATCGACGCGGGCGCGGGTCCGGACGAGATCGTGGCCGCCTGGCAGGAGGGCCTGAAGCACTTCCGAGCGGTGCGGCGGCGGTATCTGCGGTACCCGTAAGCGCCACCCGACAAGGGCGTCGGGCCGGTCACGGCACGGGCCGGTCACGATCCGGACCGGTCACGATCCGGGCCGGCCCCGGTCCCGTCCTGCCCCCGGTCCCGCCCTGCCCCGGTCTCAAGAACCGAGACAGCCCATTTCGCCTATTGACTGCCCCCTACACCGAGCCGGAAAGTGCGCTGGTGAGTAGTGACGCGACATCAGCGCAGACAACAACGCAGGCAACGACGCAGGCAACGACGCAGGCAACAACAGATTCTCCCCCGGAGACGAGAGGGGATGCCGGCGGCGGTGAGAGCCTGCGCCGGGTGGCGGTGGCCTCCTTCATCGGGACGGCGATCGAGTTCTACGACTTCTACATCTACGGCACGGCCGCCGCGCTCGTCCTCAACCAGGCGTTCTTTCCGACGCTCAACCCGGTCAACGCCACCCTCGCGTCCTTCTCCACCTACGCGGTGGCGTTCGCCGCGCGGCCGCTGGGCTCAGTGCTCTTCGGCCACTTCGGTGACCGGGTGGGCCGTAAGTCCGTCCTGGTCGCCTCGCTGCTGCTGATGGGGCTCTCGACGGCGTGCGTCGGGCTGCTCCCGGGCTATGGCACCTGGGGCGTCTGGGCGCCGTTGCTGCTGCTGGTGCTGCGCTTCCTGCAGGGCATCGGCCTGGGCGGCGAGTGGGGCGGGGCCGCACTGCTCGCGGTCGAGCATGCACCGCGCAGGCGTCGTGGGCTGTATGCGGCCTTCCCGCAACTCGGCCCGTCCGTGGGGTTCTTCGCAGCGACCGGGGTGTTCTGGCTGTTGTCGTCCGTGCTCGATGATGCGGCGTTCCGCTCGTGGGGCTGGCGGGTGCCGTTTCTGCTGTCGTTCCTGCTGGTCGGCGTGGGGCTGTTCGTACGGCTGAAGATCAGTGAGACGCCGGTGTTCGCAAAGGTGCTGGACGCCCGGGAAGCGAGCAAGGTTCCCGCCGTCGAGGTGCTGCGCCGTCATCCGCGCGAACTGCTGCTGGGCGCGGGCGGCATGATCGTCGCGTACGGCCTCTTCTACACCGCGACGACCTACTGCCTGTCCTACGCCACCGCCACCCTCGGCATCTCCCGCAACACCATGCTGGGGCTCTCCCTCGTCGCCTGCCTCTTCCTGGCCGCCGGTACCTGGCTCGCCGCCACCCGTTCCGACGGCGCCGGGCGCCGCAAGCTGATCCTGGCCGGGAGCGCCCTCGCGCTGGTGTGGGGGCTGGTGCTCTTCCCGCTGCTGGACACCGGGGCGCCGGTGCTGATCGCCCTCGGCATCGGCGGCGCGCTGTTCTGCATGGGCGTGGTGTACGGCCCGATGGGCGCCTATCTGCCGGAGCTGTTCGGTGCACGGGTGCGGTACTCGGGCGCCTCGCTGGCCTACAACCTGGGCGGCGTCCTCGGCGGCGCGGTGGCCCCGCTGGTCGCCACCCGGCTCCAGTCGGCGTACGGGTCGGCCTCGGTGGGCTGGTACGTCAGCGCGATGGCGGTCGTCTCGCTGCTGTGCGTGCTGGCGCTGCCGGAGACCCGGGAGCGGGATCTGGTCTGAGGTGCCGGTGCCGCCGGGCGCTCACGAGCTCAGCCACCATCGCCCGCTCTCCCTGGACAGCGCGTCCCACAGGAGGTTGAGGGGGTGGCCGGGGGCGTAGGAGTCCCGCTCGCCGCGGCGGGTGAAGACGCCGACCAGCACCTCGGTCCTGGGGCCCACCTCCCCGACGATCTCCAGGGTGCGCAGGCCGCCGGCTTCCGGGAGACGGCCGTCCGCGGCGGCCTCCCCGATGCCCCGGGTGACCAGCATCGCCCCGCTGACCACTCCCGACCGCAGCAGTTCGAAGCCGTAGTGCGCGGCCTCGATCTCGGCGGCCACGGACAGCTTGTGCCGGTAGTCGGGGCCGTACCAGGAGGTCAGGAATCGGCTGATCAGGCCGCGCGTCGAGACGACCAGCGGGAGCCGGGGCAGGTCGTGGGCGCCGAAGGAGGTGCCGGGGAGCCGTTCCGGCGGCAGGTTCGTCAGCAGGGAGAGCCCGCTGCGCCGCCATTCCATGACCTCGTACGGAGCCAGTACTTCCGCTTCGTCGCCTTCGGTGACCACGACGCTGCCGCAGACCAGATCGAGTTCCTTGGAGCGCAACTTGGCGAAGAGGTCGCCGGTGCGGACATGGGTGACCTTCAGGTCGACGTCGTCGCGCTCATAGTCCTCGGCGACGCGTTCCACCGCGTCCAGCAGAAAGCCGAGGGTGTAGCGGGTGGTGCCGACGGACAGCGTCCGGCCGAGCCGGCGGCGGGCGTCGCGCACCCCGTCCGACCACTCCCCCAGCGTGCGCCGCGCCAGCTCGACCAGCGCCTCGCCGGTCGCGGTGAACAGGGCGTCCCTGCCCCGCCCTTGTTTGAGGACCAGCTCCTCGCCGCACAGCGCGGCAAAGGTGCGGTTCATGGTGTCCAGCTGCTTTTGCACACTGGACTGTTCGCGGCCCAGCCGCCGCGCGGCGCCCAGCGCGGTACCCGCCTCGTGGACGACGATCAGCGTGCGCAGCTGGTCCATGGTGGTATCCAGCAGCTCCGTCGGGTACTGCTGCGGACCTGACAAGGCCATGCCTCGCTTTCCCATCCCCTGGAGTTCAGAACCCTGCAGCATAACCCCCGCGGAAATTCCGCCCGGGAGCAGCCGGGGCTCTCCGGGGATTTACTCCGGAATGCGCCGGATGCGTTCGCGGTACCCGTGAAATGGCCCGTCCCGCACGGGATCTCCGCCTCCGGAAAGCACGGCGCACAGGCCCCGGGCGTGCGCCCGGGGCCTGCTGATGGTGCGTCCGTTCCGTTGGTGCCGTGGGACCGTCCGCCGGTCCCGCGGTGCCGCTACCGGTGTGCCGGGAACTCCACGACCTGCTGGTAGGTCGGCCGGTTCTGCCAGCTGATGGTGTCGTGGGTCAGACCGCCCACCGCGCGGTGGATGATCGCGTCCGCGCACCACTGGTCGCCGGCCTTGCAGCTGTCGTCGCCGGGGTAGACCTGCTCGGCCGTCTTCCCGCTCGCCTGCTGGAGTGTGGCCAGCAAGGTGTCGCGGCAGGCGGACAGTTCACCGTTCCCGCAGTACGGCTGCGCGAGCGGGCCCGCCACCTTGTCACCGAGCACCGACCGCAGATCCTTGTCCGCGTAGCTCCACCAGCCGTACTGGAAGGCCGATCCGGCGTGCGCCCCGGTCGGGCCGTGGCCTGCCGACGGGGATTCGTCGATCCCGAGGTTGGCCCGCAGCGCGTCATAGAGGTCGCCGCCCAGCCCCGGCTTGAAGACCGCGTCGATCATCAGCGGCCACCAGGCGTCCATGAGGCGTACGGCGTCGGGGTGGGTGTAGGTGTGCGAGCCCGCGGCGGTCTCCCGGCGCTGGGCGCCGTCCTTGCGCCAGGCCTCCAGCTGCTGGACCGCGGTCTTCAGCTTCGGATCGGTGACGGGCTTGCTCTGCAGGACCCGCAGGAGTTCGGGCAGCACGTCCTCGCCGCGCAGGTCGGTGACGGCGGCCTCGGACATGGCGCGGGTCAGCGACGCCCGGGTCACCCCGCCGTCCTCGGTCAGTGCGCGCACCCGGTCGTCCAGCAGGTTGCCGCGGTGCACCGACCCGTTGCCGAAGCCGGCCGAGTCGTAGTCCTTGGCCTGCTTGTTGTTCCACGAGATGTAGTAGTCCTGGCCGACGGACTGCGGATGCTGGGCGGGCGGGGTGTAGTCGGTGGTGTTGGTGGCCGGGTCGTAGCCCTTCCACTCGTAGGCGTCCTCCGCCTTGATGGGCAGTGAGGGGTCGACCTCGGGGTTGCGGACCGGGTTGAGACCGCTGTTGTAGTACGCGATGTCACGGGAGTCGGCGTAGAACCAGTTGAAGGCGTAGCCGATGTGCTCGGCGGCCTTCTGGAAGGTCTGGGCGTCGCGGACGTAGGACGGGTCGTTGAACATCTGGAAGCCGATGATCGAGTCGGCCTCGTGGCGGTAGGTGGAGCGCTGTGCGGTGTAGGCGACGGGCTTGCCGTCGACGGTGGCGCGGTGGGTGACGGTCCCGTACTTCGTCCGGAAGACCTGCATCCGGTAGGAGCCGGCCGCCGTCGGGTCGGCGACGGTGGGCTTCCAGGAGTTGGTGCGCTCCAGCTTCTCCATGGGGACGCAGGCGCCGCGGTAGCGGTAGGAGGCGGAGTCCTTGGTGGGCGCGGAGCCGTCCGCGTTGCAGAGCTCCACGGCGTAGGTGTCGGTGATGTCCTGGCCGGCGGAGGTGGCGCTCCAGGCGTAGTCCTGGCCGCGGCCGAGCTGGACGTACATCCCCACGCCCGCGAAGGAGGCGCCGCGGGCGCTGATGCCGGGCCCCTGGATCTCCTGGAGCATCAGGAGCTGCGGCGCGAAGTAGCCGGTCTGCGGGCCGAAGACGGCGACCGGGTGGCCGCTGGCGGAGTGCTTGCCGGAGACCAGCAGGGCGTTGGACATCCCGCGGTGCTGGGTGGGGTCGAAGCTCCCCTTGGGCAGCACCCCGTCCTTGAAGAGACCTTCCAGCTTCTTGTACTTCTTGGGCGCCTTGACCGGGTCCCGCGGCGGTGTCCCGCTCTTGACGGTGGCCGCGCCGGTGCGGTCGTGGACCAGCGGCTCGGGGGTGACCGAGCCGGGGTCGGGCAGTGCGGTGCCCTTGGCCTTGGCCGGCTTGACCGCGTACGGGAAACTGCTGCCGTCGTGCAGGGTCTTGGCGGCCTCGGGGTCGTTGCGCTCCCGGAAGGACTCCCAGACCTCGGTGCCCTTCTCGACGCCGTACTTCTGCTGGGCGGAGAGCAGCGCGAGGGCCGAGGGGACCTCACCGCCTCCGCCGTTGCCGAAGAGGCCGCCGACGACGGAGGCGAGGGCTATCAGATCGGTGAGCTTGAAGGGCTGGATCTCACCGGCGTTGGTGATCGCGTCGACATGCCCGGTGAGGACGTACTCGCCGGGGAAGTAGCGGCCGTTCTTGGACTGTTCGCGGTAGGCGTTGATGCCGTCGATATAGGCCTGGGCGTCTTCCATGGCCAGTTTGCCGCGCTCGCCGTTGGAGTCGCGGATGGTGTCGACCTGGGCCTGGAGATCGGCTTCGGTGTAGGGCGCCTGCGGCCAGAACTGCTGCTCCAGGCCCTGGTTGGCGAGCGCGCCGCCGGCGAAGGAGGTCAGTTCGCCGCGGCCGATGTGGCGGAAGAGGTCCATCAGCCAGAGCCGGTCCTGGCCCGCGGCGTAGCCGGCGCCGAACTCGGTGCCGTAACGGGTGGTGCCCTTGATGTGCGGCACCCCGGTCTTCTTGTCCCGGGTGATGGTCACGTCGTTGCGGGGCGTGGTGACCTTGCCGACCTGGTCCTGGGGGACGCCGAAGGAGGCATCGTTGAAGAACTGGGTGAGGGTGTCGTCGGTGAGCGACTGATAGCCGCTCGCCAGCGCGCCGTACGGGCCGAGTTGGTCGGCGGAGTGCTCGGGATGGGTGCCGAACAGCTTGTTGCCGAGGATCTCCACCAGGGTGGCGTTGCCGGTGGCGCCGGGCGGCAGGATGTCGGCGCACTGGCCCTGGCAGTAGTCGTGGGCGTCATCGGGTGCGGCGGCCGCGGCCGCGGTGGGGGGCGGTGCCAAGAACGTGGCACCCAGGGCGAACAGGGCCACCGCGGCGGCGGTCCTGAGCCTTCCGGTACGTCGTCGCATTCCTGCTCCTCGCTGGGGGTCCCCTGCCCGTCACGGGCGCGGGGGAGGGCGGGCGGGACGTTACCGCCGGTTATCCCCGACCGGAAGATGAACAACAGTCAACTTTTCCCCTTCCGGCGGGAGTTTCCGCCGGCGCCCCCGGCACCTCGGAACATCGCCCCCCGAAACCGCAAGAAAGTTCGATGGATCCAGTTGGCGATCCGCTACGTCCCATCTCCGTTCAGTCGGATCCTCCCCACGGAGGTGGGATGAAATGGCCGGTTTCAGAGCCCTCGCAGAACAGGTCCGCAATCCACGACTCGTCGCGGCTCAGCGGCGCACGGCCCTGCGCAAGTGCCTTGAACGCTTTGCCCCTTACGGGCATCGGGCGACCTGGCACCATCTGTGCACCCGGGCCGGTATCGCGACCCAGGACCGCGACCCCGATCCGGAGCGGCTGATGGCCGCGCTCGCCGAGCTGGAAGAGGCCCGCACGCTCTGGCTCGCGTACGAGGAAGAGTTCGCCGCCCGGCGCCGCAAGGAGAAGCACGACGGCATCCGGCAGCCCGGCGCGATCGACGAATGGCACCGGCGGACCTGGGGCGGCTGCGACATCGTGCCGTGCGAGTCACCGCAGCGCCACCCCGCGGCCCGCCTCGCGGTGGTGCTGCACCGCATGATCGTGGCGATGGAAGCCGGGCGGCAGCGCCGCGACTGCCCGGTGTGCGGCGGCACCCGCTTCGCCTGGATCCCGGACTCGGTGGACGCACCGGCAGCCGGGCCGGCCTGCCGGCAGTGCGGGGTGCTGGCCCCGCTGTCCGTGCTGACGCACGAGGCGCTGGCCGCGGCGGGCCGGGCGCGGATGCACGAAGCGGAGGCGTTCGCGGCGGCCTGAGGCGCCAGGCCGCGTCCCCTCAGCTCACAGCGCAAGACACCTAGCGCCGCCGTACGGCCGGTGACACCGGAACGGCCGGAATCAGTGCCACTGTCATACCCTGCTGTCATCATCGGGGCATGCTTCAGGTCTGTCTCAACGGCCCCCGTACGGCGGCCGATTCCGCGGCGGTTCCGGTGTCACCGGCCGCCCTCGCCGAGGCCGCGCAGCAGGCGGTGGCGGCCGGTGCCTGCGATGTCCATGTCCACCCCAAGACCCCGTGCGGCGAGGACTCCCTTGCGCCGCAAGTGGTGGCCGCCGCCCTGGAAGCCGTCCGGGCGGTGGTGGATGTCCCGGTCGGGGTGACGACCGGCGCCTGGTGCGAGCCGGATCCCGCAGTCCGCGCGGAGCGGGTCCGCTCCTGGACGGTACTGCCCGACCACGCCTCGGTGAACTGGCACGAGCCGGGCGCCGAAGCCGTCGCCGCCGCCCTGCTGGAGCGCGGCATAGGCATCGAGGCCGGCATCTGGTCGGGCACGGACGCCGCGGAGTCGTTCGCCCGCTCACCGCTCGCGCCGCGGGTGCTGCGGGTGCTGGCCGAAGTGATGGACACCGACGCCGGGTCCGCGCCGCCCCTCGCGCGTGAGCTGCTGACCGCCGTGGCCGGCGCCGCGCCCGGCCGCCCGGTGCTGCTGCACGGGATGGACGGCGGGGCCTGGCCCGTGCTGCGGCTGGCCGGCGAGCTGGGCCTGTCCACCCGGATCGGCATCGAGGACACCCTGCTGCTGCCCGACGGCCGGCCGGCTACCGCCAATGCCCAACTGGTGTCCGCTGCAGCGACCTTGCTGAGCGGCCTTCCCGGCGGATGACCGGCGGATGACCGGCGAGGTGCGTTCCGGCGATGACCGGCGAGGTACGTTCCGGCGATGACCGGCGAGGTGCGTTCCGCCGCATGATCGCGCTCGCCGGCTCCCGCATCGTCGCCCCTCCGGGGTGGAGCCGCCGGCTCGTCCCGCCCACCACGCCCTCCTGCCCGCCCTCGTCCGGCTCCGGGTCGGCATCCCGTTCCGCTGCGGCCTTTACGAGCCGCCCCTCAAGCTGAAACAACTGTTCACGGGCTGACCACCCATACCGGCATCGCGCCCGCCTGGTGTCGTCGGCCCTCCCGCCCGTACGGCACAGGGCCGTACGGGCACCCGTAGGAGAGGGTGGACGTCCATGGCCGAACTGCACGATCTGACCGCGCTCGAACAGGCCGAAGGAATCCGGTCGGGTGAGCTCTCCCCCGTGGAACTCACCGAGCACTACCTGACACGGATCGAGCGGCTCGACGACTCCCTCGGTGCCTTCCTCACCCGCACCCCGGAGACAGCCCGTAAGCAGGCCTCGGACGCCGAGAGCGAGGCCGCCGCGGCCCGCCGGGAGGGCCGTGCGCTCCCGCCGCTGCACGGCGTCCCCGTCCCCGTGAAGGACCTCAATCAGGTCGCCGGGGTGCGCTGCACGATGGGTTCCCGGGCGCTGGCCGGGCAGGTGCCGACCGTCGACGACCATGTCGTCCACAAGCTGCGGGCGGGCGGCACGATCCTGCTCGGCAAGACCAACACCCCCGAATTCGGGCTGCCGTGCTACACCGAGAACGACTTGGCACCGCCCGCCCGCACCCCGTGGGACCTGGATCTCTCGGCGGGCGGCTCCAGCGGCGGGGCGGCCGCGGCCGTGGCCGGCGGCCTGGCACCGCTCGCGCACGCCAGCGACGGCGGCGGCTCGGTCCGTATCCCGGCCTCCGTCTGCGGACTGTTCGGCATCAAACCCAGCCGCGGCCGGATCAGCGGCGGCCCGCTGCTGCACGACATCTCCGGCCTGGCCACCTCGGGACCACTGGCCCGTACGGTCGCGGACGCGGCCACCCTGCTGGACGTCATGGCGGGCGCGATGCCCGGCGACCCGTTCGCCGCGCCGTCACTGGCGCCCGGGGAGACCTTCGCCGCACACGCCCGCCGCGACCCCGGACGGCTGCGGATCGCCTGCCTCACCGAGGCGCCCGTCCCCGGCATCGAGGTCCACTCCGACTGCCGCACCGCCACCACCGACACCGCCGCCCTGCTGACCGGGCTCGGCCACGAGGTCGAGGAGTTGTCCCTGCCGGCCGACGACGGCATCCTGCTCGCCTTCACCCGAGTCTGGTCGGTGCTCGCCGCGAGCCGCCCCGTACCGCCGGAGCGCGAGGAGCTGCTGATGCCGCTCACCCGCCATCTGCGCGCCCGCGGCGCCGAGGTCTCCGGAACGGACTTCGCACGCTCGATGTACGCGTTCCGGATTCTCGCCCAGTCCGTCGCGGACGGCCTGATGCCGCCGGGCACCGGCTATGACGTGATCCTCTCGCCCACGGTGGCCGCGCCTCCGGTGCCGGTCGGCGGGCTGCGCAACGACGCCGATCCTCAGGCCGAGTTCGCCGCCATCGGCGCCTTCGCCCCCTTCACCGCGCTCTACAACGCCACGGGCCAGCCCGCGGTGAGCGTCCCGCTGCAGTGGAACGCCGAGGGCCTGCCGATCGGGGTGATGCTGGCCGGGCGGTACGGCGACGAGGCCACCTTGATCGCGCTGTCGGCGCAGCTGGAGCAGGCCCGCCCGTGGGCGGGCCGCACCCCGTCCATGTGGTGACGGAGCCGGAACACCCGCGCCCGCCCCGTCATGGGGCGGGCGCACCCGCGTGACAGGGCAGGCGCGTCCGCGCTGTGGGGCGGGCGCACCCGTACCAAGGGGCGGGCGCACCCGCGCTCACGGCTCGTCCGTACAGCACCCTTGCTCGTCCCGCTCGCCGGACCGAACCCGCGTAGGCCGCTGCTCGCCGCCCGCGCGCTGCTGCGCCCCCTCCGGGTCCTCGACGCTCCGGTCGACCCGCAGCCGTCGCGCGCCGGGCCCCTGCTCACCGAGGCTGTCGTACGGGTTGGACAGCGCGCAGGTCTCCAGTGAGAGGCAGCCACAGCCGATGCAGTCCGACAACCGGTCGCGCAGCTCGACGAGTTGACCGATCCGCTCGTCCAGCTCGGCACGCCAGACCGCGGAGAGCCGGGCCCAGTCGGCGCGGTTGGGCGTGCGTTCGTCGGGCAGCTCGGCCAGTGCGTCACGGATCACCGCAAGCGGGATCCCCACCCGCTGCGCCGCCCGCACGAACGCCACCCGGCGCAGCGCGTCACGGGTGTAGCGACGCTGGTTGCCCGCCGTCCGGGTGCTGCTGATCAGCCCCTTGGACTCGTAGAAGTGCAGCGCGGAGACCGCGGCGCCGCTGCGCGCGGAAAGCTGGCCGACGGTGAGCTCGTGAACCTTGTACGGAAGCTGGGGCACGGTTCAACCCTAGGCGACCCTTGGGGTGCCTTCCCGGTCTCCGCGAGCCTGCGGCATCCGGCACCGCCGGCCTTGCCCACCAAGACCGGGGAGACCCCCTGTCCTCCGGGGCTCGCCGGACCGTTGACATCGGGCACCCGCACTCAGCATGCTGAGCAAGCGCTTAGTAAGCGTCGGCCGGTGCACCACGGCGGCGGATGGATCCCGAGAGGCGGACGAAAATGGCACAGCCCCGAGTGTTCGGATCGCTCGACGAACTGCGCGACGCAGTCGGTGCGGAGCTGGGCACCAGCGACTGGCTGGAGATCGACCAGAAGCGGATCGACCTGTTCGCGGAGGCCACCGGCGATCACCAGTGGATCCATGTGGACCAGGAGAAGGCCGCGAGCGGCCCCTTCGGCACCACCATCGCGCACGGCTACCTGACGCTGTCGCTGCTGCCCGCCTTCGTACCGCAGCTGATGCGGGTCGACAACGTGAAGATGGGCATCAACTACGGCACCAACAAGGTCCGTTTCCCCGCCACCGTCCCGGTCGGCTCACGGCTGCGCGCCACCGCCAGGATCGCGGAGGTGACCGAGGTGCCCGGCGGCGTCCAGCTCGCCACGGTCGTGACCATCGAGCGCGAGGGCGGCGACAAGCCGGTCTGTGTCGCGGAGTCGGTCAGCCGCTTCTACCTGTAGCCGGGCGCCGGGGCGCGGCGTCGGGCGCGCGCACCCGTCGCGGGGCCTGACGCGGCGGGGCCGCCCGCCGGGAAGATGCCCTGACCGCGCGCCGACCACGGCGGCGAAGCGCCACGACGGGTGGAGCGGAAGGCTGGAGAACGCGGAGGACTATCCGGCCGGCGAGAAGCGCGACGTGGTCGAGTCCTGGATCGGCAGCGGGCTGCGCTTCCGGGAGACCGGTGTCGGGGCGACCTTGTGGTCCATTTGGTGGTTATGCATGGGAGTGGGGATCTTGGCGATGGGCGCCTCCACCTCCCGGAAATGGGCGAAGAGCTTCAAGAAGCAAGGGGTGCCGTCGGCCGAGAGGCGCTGATGCCCGGGGAAGACCGGCAAAAGCCGCTCACCGGGGCATGCCGGCAGGGGTTGCACGTCAAACCGGCTACCACGCGCTTCAGGCGACCGGCGCACCCACCATGCGCAGTACGAGGTCGGCGTAGAGGGTGCCGACCTCGTCGGGCGTCCGCGGGCCCCGGGCCGTGAACCAGCGGGCGACGTCCACGCACAGCGACAGCACCGCGAGGGTGGTGCCCGGCACGTCGTCGGCCTGGAACTCCCCACTGTCCGCACCGTCCTGGATGATCTGCCGCAGCACCCGGTCCGTACGGCGCCGCAGACCGGTGATCTCGGTGTAGTGCTCGGGGCTCAGCGCCTGGAGCTCGTACTGGATGACCCGGGCGGTGGTGTGGTGCTCGGCATGCCAGCAGGCGAAGGTCCGCACGGCGTCGCGAAGGCGCTCGGCGGCACTGCCCTCGGCCTCGGCGGCGGCCTCCATGATGCGCAGCGCCTTCTCGTGGCCGATGCCGCTGATGCGGTACAGCAGCTCTTCCTTGGTCTTGTAGTGGATGTAGAGGGCGGCCGGGCTCATACCGGCGCGGCCGGCGATGTCACGGGTGGTGGTGGCGTGGTAGCCACGCTCGGCGAAGGCCTCGACGGCGGCGCTGACCAGGCGCCGCGCGGCGTCCGGGGTCACCCCGGCCCACTCCTGGTTCTCCTCTTCGGCCCGCTTCGCCGCCGCACCCATCGCGTACCCCGCTCCTCGATCCGCCAGGGACCCTCCTCTGACGGATCGAACACCATATCGCGCCGCTGAGCAAGCGCTTAGGGTCTGACGGCAGGCAGCCGGGACGCCCGCGAACCGACCGGTCAGCGCCCGCGGACGGACCGGCGAGCACCCGTGGACGGACCGGCGAGCACCCGCGGGCACACCGGTCAGAAGGCGGAGACCCCGGTCAGCGCACGGCCGATGACCAGTTTCTGTATCTGGCTGGTGCCCTCGTACAGGGTCATCACCCGGGCGTCCCGCAGCAGCTTGCCGACCGGGTACTCGTCGATGTAGCCGTAGCCGCCGAAGACCTGGAGGGCGTTGTTGGCAGCCCGCACCGCGGCCTCGGAGGCGAACAGCTTGGCCTTCGACGCGGCGGTGACGAACGGCTCGCCGCGCTCGATCAGATCGGCCACCCGCCAGGTCAGCAGGCGCGCGGCGTCGACGTCCACGGCGATATCGCTGATCAGCTCCTGCACCAGCTGGTGCCGGGCGAGGGGCTTGCCGAACTGCTCGCGCTCGCCCGCGTAGCCGAGGGCGGCGTCCAGGGCGGCCTGGGCGATGCCCACACAGCCGGCGGCCACCGACATCCGGCCCTTGGCCAGCGCGGACATCGCAACCGAGAACCCCTTGCCCTCGGGACCGAGCATGGCGGCGGCCGGGACCCGTACGCCCTTCAGGACCAGTTCCGCGGTGGCCTGGCCGCGCAGCCCCAGCTTGCCGTGGATCTCCCGGCGCTCCAGGCCGGGGCTGTCCGCCGGGACGAGGAAGGCGCTGATGCCCTGATGCCCCGGAGCGCCGCCGGTGCGGGCGAAGAGCAGCACGACATCGGCCCAGGTGCCGTTGGTGATGAACATCTTGGTGCCGTCGATGACGTACGAGTCCCCGTCGCGGACCGCCCGGGTGGCGAGGTTCGCGGCGTCGGAGCCGGTACCCGGCTCGGTCAGACCGAAGCAGCCGACCGCCTCTCCGGAGGTGAGCCGCGGCAGCCACGTCCGCTTCTGCTCCTCGTCGCCCCAGGAGGCGAGAGTCTTGGCCACCAGCCCCAGGGAGACCGAGACGATGCCGCGCACCGAGGAGTCGGCGCGGCCCAACTCCTCGGTGACCAGGACATAGGAGAGGTGGTCGCCGCCGGAGCCGCCGTACTCCTCGGGGACGGTGAGCCCGAGGAAGCCGAGGCCGCCCAGCTTCGTCACGATGCTCCGGTCGACCTGCTCCGCACGGTCCCAGGCGGTGGCGTACGGGGTGATCTCGCGGTCCGCGAAGTCCTTGGCGAGCTGCCGTACCGCGGCCTGCTCCGCGCTGAGCTCCAGGTTCATCTCGGACCCCTTATGGAAGAGAACGTAGACGAGTACGTAGACAAGTAAGTGGACGAGCACGTGGACGAGCACGTGGACGAGCACGTGGACGAGAACATGAACAACAACACCAATTAATTAGCACTGCTAGTTTTTGGTGGGCAGCCCCTACTATGTGGGTCATGGCCCGACCCCGCAAGCCCCTGCTGAGCCGCGAGCGCATCGTCTCCACGGCGCTGGCACTCATCGACTCCGAGGGGCTGCCGGCGCTCTCCACCCGGCGCCTGGCGGCGGAGCTGGGCGTGAGCGGGCCGTCCCTCTACAACCACTTCACGACCAAGGACGAGATCCTCGACGCGGTGGCCGACACGGTCATCGCGCAGGTCGACGTGTCGGGCTTCGGGACGGGCGCGGACTGGCGCGCCGGGCTGCTCGCCTGGGCCCGCTCCTACCGCGCGGCACTCTCCGCACATCCGCAGATCGTGCCGTTCCTCGCCCAAGGACCCGGCCGCCGCCCCGCCGGACTGAAGATGGCCGATGCGGCGTTCGGCGGGATGGTCGAGGCGGGATGGCCGCCCGCCCAGGCCACCAGGGTCTGCGCGATGGTCCGTTACTTCGTGGCGGGCTCCGCGCTGGGCTCGTTCGCCCGCGGCTTCGTGGACGACCCGAGCGCCTACGACCCCGCCGACTACCCGCACCTTGGCCAGGCCCACCTCCTGGCGGAGCATCAGCGCCAGGTCGACGAGGGCGCCTTCGAGACCGGGCTGCAGGCACTGGTGGACGGCCTGGCGCTGCAGCATCCGGAACTCCTGCCGCCGAACGGCCGCTGAGCGCGCGGCCCGGCTCCCGGCGCACGACCGCCGCCGCGCGGGCCGGGGCGCGCCTCCCATCACCCCGGCCCGCGACTCCTGCCCTCTGCTGACCGCTGACTGCTGACTGCTGACTGCTGACTGCTGCGGAGGGTGTCAGCGGTGCGCCGTAGGCTCCTCGATCATGAGCGAGAACCGACTGGGTGCCCTGCTGAGGGCCGGATTCACCGACCGGCTGGGAGAGCGGGACAAGAAGCTGCTGGCGCGCCGCGCCCTGCTCAAGGCCGCCGGCGAGAAGCCGCCGTTCCACCTCCCGACCTGTTGGTGGTACGTGGTGCCCGGTGCGTACCACGAGGGCTTGTTCGCGGCACTGGACCTCCATGACCGGGTCCCGGTCACCTTCCGTGAGGGGCTCGACGTGGCCGACCTGCCGGCCCGGCCGACCGCCGACCCCGTCTTCGTCACCCCGGAAATCGACGGCTGGCGCCTGATATGCGGCAACCTCGACAGTGTCATCGGCCGGGGCTGGGACGACATGACGGGGGCCCTGGAGCGACTGAGCGCCCACTGCGGCGAGGCCCAGATGTTCTATGAAGACTTCGCGGGCGGAGCGGATATCTGGGCGGTCGCCGAAGCCGGCCGCATCCGGCGCCGGTACGCGCTGGAGAGCAATCCCGAATGGGTGGGCGAGCCCCTGCCGTGGGAAACGCGGGCCGTGGACGACGAGGACTTCGACCCGGAGTTCGACGAGACCGAGCCCCACGAGGGCACAGCCGGCGCCATGGAAGCGTGCGAGTACTTGTCCGTGCATCCGGGCCCGGTGGACGCCGACGCCGAGATACACGGCCACGGCTGGCTGGCCATGAGCGCCCCGGACGTGGGCCACCAAGGACTGGAAGAACTGGCGCGAACGCAGCCGTAGTTCTACGGCGCCGTAGACCCGTTGTGCAGATACCGGGGCGTCCCCTGCGCCAGAGCATCGACGGCCGCCGCAAAGCGAGGCCGCAAGCGCCCCCTCTTCGCCGAGTGGGGACGGTGTCGAAGCCTTTGGCCGCAAAGGGCGCGTCGGTCGCACGGTCGGAGTCGTCACCGCAGTCCGCCCGAGGCCGGCGGATGAGGGGGTGACGCCGCCGCCGCGCGCCGTCTCGCCGGCAGCGGTCGTCCTACTGGCCAGTCCCTCTGGCCAGTCCTGCTGATCAGTCCCGCCGGTCAGTCCCGCTGGTCAGTCCCGCTGGTCAGTCCAGTCCCGCTGGTCAGTCCTGCTGCGGTCGCTCCCCCATCGGGAACACGATCGGGCTCAGCATGTGAAGGCTGCGATCCGCCGCGGGTGCGTTGCCCATCCTGGATGCGAGGACACTGCGCAACTCGCCGATGAGATCGGCGAGTTCGTCCTGGTCGAGCCAGAGCGGAATCTGCAGGTAGCCCACCGAGTCGGCGGTCGGGTCTGCATGATCCCGGTCCAGGTAGGCGTTGAATTCGGCGTGCAGGGCGGCCAGGGCAGCCGTGAACCCGTGACGGTGGTCTTCCAGTGACATCGACGCGGCCGCTTCCGCGTCGATCGTCGCCCGCTCGCGGCGCAGGCGGTAGCGACGTTCGACGGCGCCGTGCACCCGCTGTTCGCCGACGACTTCCAGCACTCCCGCCCCGGCCAGCAGGCCGACGTGCCGGTACAGCGTGGTTTTGGGGACGTCGGGCAGACTCGCGCACAGGTCGGAGGTGGTGCGCGTGCGCCCGCCGGACATGGCGTGCACGATGCGCACCCGCACCGGATGCAGGAGGAGATCAAGCGTGTCCACCACCCCACAATCCCACATCTGGTACCTTTCCCAAAACTGGGAATGCAGCCCCCCACCGACATGAGGGAGTCAGCGATGGAAGAGCGACCGTCCGAGGTGTGCCCCGACACGACAACCGAGGCAGCGCCGCCCCTGGGGCGGTACTACGAGGTGGGGGGCCGACGGTTACTGGTGCACCGGTCGGGCAGCGGGAGCCCGTCGGTGGTGTTCCTGCCCGGGGCCGGCACGGCCGGGCTGGACTACTGGAACGTCCAGTCGCGGGCCGCTGAGCTCACCACGAGCGTGGTCTACGACCGGGCCGGAACGGGGTGGAGCGACCGGGTCGAACTGCCGCGCACCTCCGTCGAGGTGACCGACGAGCTGCGCCGGCTGCTGCGCACCGCCGGTGTGCCCGCCCCCTATCTGCTGGTCGGCCACTCCCTCGGCGGCCTCTACGCGCGCCACTATGCGACGCGTTTCCCGGACGAAGTCTCCGGCCTGCTCCTGCTGGACCCGGCGCACGAGGACTACAACGCCTACATGCCCCGGCAACTGGTCGACCAGTGGGAGTCATGGGACCCCGACCAGGCGATGCCCGACGAGCTGCCCGACGAACTCGTCCAGCTCTACCGCGACCTGTTCGCACAGGAGCTGACCGACTGGCCGGAGGAGGTCCGCGAGCCGCTCATCGAACGCCGCGTCAGCCCGGAATGGCTGCGGGTCGGTATCCAGGAAGTGAAGAACATCGATCAGCTCTACGACGAGATGCGTCACGCGGGACCGATGCCCGACGTGCCGTTGATCGTCCTCACTGCCACGGACATCGATGCCTTCAAGAAGGCCGTGTCCGCAGGCGAATCCGAGTCGCTCCTCCGCGAGGAGATCGACGGCAAGCGTCGGCTCTACACCGCGCTGGCCAAATCGGTCCCACGCGGCGAGAACCGCCTCATCGAGGGCGCCGGGCACGTCACCATCCACTGGCGCCGCCCCGATGCCGTGCTGCAGGCGATCCGGGACCTGCTCGACAGATGACGGCCGAAAGCCAACACCCTGTCCGGCCGGCTGGATCTTGCAGGTCGGGCTGCCCCGGGGGCCGGTTTTAGAACACCACCAACGCCCGCCCGCCCTTGCCTGCCAGCATGGCGTCGAAGGCGGCCGGAATGTCGTCCAGACCGATCCGGTCGGTGACCAGTGCGGACAGGTCGAGCGCGCCGGAGCGGACATGTTCCGCGAGGACGGGGAGGTCGCGGGCGGGGTCGCTGTTGCCGTAGACGCAGCCGGAGAGCGTCCGGCCGAAGTAGAAGAGCTCCAGGGCGGAGAAGGTCACCTGCTGGTCCTGCCCGCCGATGCCGACGACGGTCGTACGGCCGCCGCGGCGGGTCGCCGACCAGGCCGTACGGATGGTGTCGGCGCGGCCCACGCACTCCACGGCGACATCGGCGCCCACGCCCGAGGTGAGCTTGCGGATGCGCTTGGCGGTGTCGTCACCGGCCACCACGTACTCGGTGGCGCCGGCCGCGCGGGCCAGCTCCTCCTTCTCCGGCGAGACATCCACGGCCACGATCTGCCCGGCGCCCGCGATCCGCGCCGCCTGCAGCGTGGCCAGGCCCACGCCGCCGACGCCGAAGACCGCGACCGACTCCCCGGCTCGTACCCGGGCGTTGTGGTGCACGGCGCCCCAGCCGGTGAGCACCGCGCAGCCGAGCAGCGCCGCGTCGGCGAGCGGCACCCCGTCGGGCAGCGGCAGCGCGGCCCGCGCGGGCACCACGGTCTCCTCGGCGAACGCGGCGGTGCCGAGGCCGGGGTAGAGGTCGGTGGCGTCGGCGGCGAGCGTGGCGTACGGAGCGTCCGCGGCGAGGCCGGAGCGGGCGCACAGCCAGGGCTCGGCCAGCCCGCAGAAGTGGCAGTCGCCGCAGGACGGCGCCCAGTTGAGGACGACCTGGTCGCCGGGGGCCACCGTGGTCACCTCGGGGCCCACCGCGGTGACGGTGCCCGCGCCCTCGTGGCCGAGGACGGCCGGGGCCGGCTGGCGCAGGGTGCCGTTGGAGAGGGACAGGTCGGAGTGGCAGACGCCGGCGGCGGCGAGCCGGATACGGACCTGTCCTGGGCCGGGCTCGGGCAGGTTGATCTCGGTGACCCGCAAGGGGGCGTTGACGGCGGACAGTACGGCGGCGCGGACCACGGAAGGACGCTCCTCGGTGGGGAGTCGGAGTACGGAGTGCGGGGCTGGCGGGGGTGGTAGGGGTGGTGGGGCCGGCGAGGAAGGGCGAGCAGCGCGGCGGGGTGCGGCATCGGCCGGGCCCCGCCCCGCCGGGCCCCGCCCCCGGATCAGAACTGCAGCGACTTGGTCTGCAGGTATTCGGTCAGTCCGTGCGGGCCCAGCTCGCGGCCGACGCCCGACTGCTTGTAACCGCCGAACGGGGCAAGGGGGTTGAACCGGCCCCCGTTGATGTCGACCTGCCCGGTGTCCAGACGGCGGGCGAAGGCGACCGCCTCGGCGTCGTCGCCCGCCCAGACCGCGCCGGCCAGCCCGTAGACGGTGTCATTGGCGATCCGGGCGGCGTCGTCCTCGTCCTCGTACTTCAGGATCGACAGGACCGGGCCGAAGATCTCCTCCTGGGCGATGGTCATCTCCGGGGTGACATCGGCGAAGACCGTCGGTGTGATGTAGTAGCCCGTCCCGGCGGGCGCCTGTGGACCGCCCGCCACGACCCGTGCGCCCTCGGCGATGCCCTGCTCGATGTAGCCGCGCACCCGGTCCCGCTGCTTGGCGCTGACCAGCGGGCCGACCCTCTCCCCCGGGACGTACTTGGCGGCCGCCGCCGTCGCCAGCTCGACGGCCTCGGCGTACCGGTCCTGGTGGACCAGCATCCGGGTCCAGGCGCTGCAGGTCTGGCCGGAGTTGGCCATGACATTGGCGACGCCCACCGCGACCGCCCTGGGCAGATCGGCGCTGGGCAGGATGACATTGGCGGACTTGCCGCCCAGCTCCAGCGCCACCCGCTTGACCGCGGCGCCCGCGAGGGCACCGATCCGCTTGCCGACGGCCGTCGAGCCGGTGAAGGAGACCAGGTCGACCCCCTCGTGCTCGGCGAGCGCCTGCCCGGCGACCGGGCCGAGTCCGGTGACGAGGTTGAAGACGCCGGCGGGTATCCGGGCCGCATCGACACACTCGGCGAAGAGCTGGGCGACCAGCGGGGTGTCCTCGGCGGGTTTGAGCACCACCGTGCAGCCGGCCGCGAGCGCCGGGGCGACCTTGGCGACGACCTGGTGCAGGGGGTAGTTCCAGGGGGTGATCGCACCCACCACTCCCACCGGTTCGTGCAGCACGGTGGAGTTGCCGATCTTCTCCTCGAAGGAGTACGTGCCGGCCAGTTCGGCGTACGAGCCGCAGACCGCGAGCGGCAGCCCGGCGTGCACCGTCGTGCTGAGGGCGGGCGGCGAGCCGAGTTCGGCGGTGACGGTCTCGGCGATCTCCTCGGCGCGCGCGGCGAGTTGGTCGCGCAGCGCGGCCAGCCGGGCCGCGCGCTCCCGGGGCGGGGTGGCGGCCCAGCCCGGCAGGGCCGCGCGGGCGGCGCGGACCGCGGCGTCCACGTCCTGTGCCGAGCCGGCCGGGACGGTGGCGAAGACCTGCCCGTCGGCCGGGTTGACGACCTCGATCGTGCCGCTGCCCTCGGCGGGCCGCCAGCTTCCGTCGATGTACATCGCGTCGTGCTGCTTCACGTCGTGGTCCTCCCGGGCGGGCTGCTGGTCGTCCACCCCAAACTAGCGCCGGTAGTTTTGCGCCGCCAGGTAGCCCGTCACCCGATGGGGTGATGCTCGCCACGAGCCTGGATGCCCCTTTCGAAGGGATTCAGAGGCCCTTACGTTGGTCAACGGCTCGGTCTCGGTTCGGTCGTCGGCTCGGTCACGGGCTCGGTCATGGGCTGGGTCATGGGCTCGGTCATGGGCAGGCCGTGCCCGCATGACGGGCCGGCCGGTGGGTCGTGGTGCCGGACCCGCCGGTACCGGGCTCGCCCGCGCACGCGCGTGGTCGGCGAGCGCCTCGCAGTCGGCCGGCCGCGAGCCCCGAACACGCCACCCGGCACCGCATCGCGGGTCTAGAGTCCTGGGTGACCGACGGGCTCGGTGAAGGGGTGTGAAGTGATCGAGTTAGCCACCGTGATCAGGGATCTGCGGGAGGAGCTGGAGCAGGCCGTCGTCGCGGCGGAGGGTGAGCGGCTGCGCTTCGAGTTGGGGACCATCGAGCTGGAGGTGTCGGTCGCTCTGGAGCGAACCGGGAACGCGGGGGCGAAGGTACGGTTCTGGGTGGTGGAGTCCGGTGCGAACGCGGCGGTGAACGCCACCCGGACCCAGCGCATCACACTGGCACTGAAGCCGACCCTCACCGGGTCGGGCCACTCGCCGCTCGTCTCCGGAACCGCCGTTACGCACGAGCAATGAATACCGCAGACAGCAGGGCGTCCGGGCCGGACGGCCTCGACCCACAGCGAACGGTCCAGGTCGTCACCACACGGCACGCGGGCGCGGGGCGGCGCGGGTCGGGCTACCGGGTGAACGGGGATGCGGTGCTCACCGCCGCGCATGTGGTGAGTGACGCAGTGTCGGTGCAGCTGCGTTTTCTCACCGAGGACGGTGGCGTTACGGAGTTACCCGGCGAGCCCGTCTGGGCGGACTCCGCCTCGGATATCGCGGTGCTCAAGATCGTGGGCGATACGGGCGTCGGCGGACTGCGCGACGTCGAGGTCCCGCCGGTGCGGTTCGCCCGCATCACGCAGCCCGTGGAGTGCGAAGTTCTGGGATTCCCGAGGTTCAGGCTGCGCCCCGATGCCGCGTCACCGGACCGTGAAGCTGCCACCTGGTACCGGGATTCACACCACGCGCGCGGTACGACCACACCGTGGGGCTGGCTGCGCACACGCAAGCTGGAGATCTCCGTGAGTCCTCCGGAGTACGACTCCGAGCCGGGCCGTTCCCCGTGGGAGGGGATGTCGGGGGCCGCGGTGTGGAGCGGCGGGTATGCGATCGGGGTGGTCAGCGAACATCACCGGGCCGACGGGCTCGGGAGGCTCGTGGCAAGCAACGTGGAACGCTGGTATCACCTCTCTCCGGACCGGATCAGCGAACTCAACGATCTGATCGGCGTGCCGCCCCTTGCCGACGAGCTCACACAGCTCCCGCCTCCGTCGCCCGTGCCGCCGGATGTGCCGGAGCCTAACGACGCGCCGCAGGTGCAGGAGTCGGCCAAGAGGCTCGCCCGCGAGGTGGACACGCAATGGCGTCGCGAGGAGCAGCAGCGGCGGGTGCACGACCCGTTCCCGCTCGCCGTGCGCTTCCGGTGCACCCCTGCCCGGGAGCTGTTCGATCACTGGGAGAGCATCCGTGAGGCCCCGCCCGGAACGGCCTCGGGGCCCCTTCCGCTGGACGGCCGGCTCGACCGGATCGCGGAGGTCTACGGGTCCATCCCGTCCCGTCGGCTGGTGGTCCTGGGCGAGGCCGGCTCGGGCAAGTCGGTCCTGACCCTGCGCTTCGTCCTCAACTGGCTGGGCGCCCGCACCCCCGGCGACGCCGTACCGGTGATCTTCGGCCTCAGTTCGTGGAACCCGACCACCACCTCGCTGCGGGACTGGATGTGCAGCCAACTGGTGCGCGACTACCCCTTCCTCGCAGCACCGGCCGAGCACGGAGGGAATCTGGCCGGCGCCCTGGTCGACGCGCGCAAGATCCTGCCCGTTCTCGACGGGTTCGACGAGATCGCAGGCGGCCTGCACGGTGCGGCGCTGCGAGTGCTCGACCGGACCGTCACGCCGCTGCTGCTCACCAGCCGCCCCAAGGAATACCGCGAGGCCGTCGCGGAACCCGACGTGCTCAGGGCCGCCGCAGTCATTGAGCTGGAGGGCCTCACCGTAGACGACTACGCCGACTACCTGCACCGCTCCAGCCGACCGGTCGCAGCGGGTGGCACGCAGCGCACCGCGTGGGGACCGGTCCTGGACCAGCTGCGCGAACAGCCGCGCAGCCCGGGTGCGGTGAACCTCGCCGCGGTGCTCACCACCCCGCTGATGGTCGCCCTGGCCCGCACCGTCTACAGCGATGCCCCCCGGCGCAGCCCCTCGGAACTCCTGGACACCACCGCGTTCGCGTCCCCCGAAGCCCTGCGCGGCCATCTCCTGGCGGCGTTCCTCCCCGCCGTCTACGACCCCTCACCGACCGGCCGCCGTACGGGCCACCGCCGTCATTGGCACCCCGACCGAGCCGAGCGCTGGCTCGGCTACCTCGCCACGCACCTGAATGAACTCGGCACGCCCAACCTCGCCTGGTGGGAACTGGGCACGACGATGCGCCGTTCGTCACGCATGCTCGTGGTCGGGCTCGTGGCCGCACTGGCCTTCGGCGTGACGACCGGGATCGGGAACCTGCCCGTGGACTTGGTCGGGACGTCGCGCGATCTCCCGTTCGCGATCGAGCGAGGGATCCTGGTCGGGCTCCTGCACGGGCTCATCGCCGGGCTGGCCTTCGGCTTCGCCTACGGGTTGATGTCCGGGGCCGCGCCGGTCAAGCCGTCGCACGTACGCATACAGATCTTCGGCGGGAGCAGGGAGAGGGGCGCCAAGTCCGTCTCCAGATTCCTGCTGGGGCTCGGGGTCGGGGTCCCGTTCGCGCTGGTGCTGGAGTTCATGGACAGGTGTGTGGTCGGGCCGCTCGGGTTCGACGACGGACTCAGTGGCGGGCTCATGGGCGCGATCCTGTTTCCGCTGGAAGTAGGGCTCGGGACCGGGGTCGTGCTCGGCATCATGGCCTGGATTGAAGCTCCCATGGACATCAAATCCGTGGTCAGCGCCGCGGATCTGTTGACCACGAACCGCAAGAATGTGATCTTCCATATGCTCGTGTGGATGCTCGTGATCGGGCTCCCGGCGGGGATCGGTTTCGCACTCACGTCCGGGCCTGAAATCGGGTTCGCGTCCAGGCCTGTCCGCGGGCTCCTGGCCGGGCTGGTGTTCGGGATTGAGGCGGCTTTCGGGGGCGGGCTCGGGTATGGGCTGAGTTTCACCGCTTGGGGCCAGTGGGTGGCTCTGTCGCGTATGTGGTTGCCGCTGACCGGGCGGCTGCCCTGGGCAGTGATCGCTTTTCTGGACGACGCTCACCAGCGAGGTGTGTTGCGCCGGGCCGGCGCGGTCTACCAATTCCGCCACGCTCGGCTCCAAGCCCACCTGGCCGATGCCTTCCAGATGCAGCACTCCTCCCACCGATCGAGTGCGCCGGACACGGCAGACCCGGAACCGTCCGCGACCGGAACAGCGTCTTGAATACGGGGATACCCGGAAGCTCCATGGATACCCGACAGTCACATACCGATGCACAACACAGTGGAACAACTCACGGGGGTGGCATATGAATTCCAGGTACAAGAGGGAAAGGTCGAGGGTGAGGATCACTCTTGCGGTGGGGACGGCATTAGGAGCCGCCGTCGGAGTCGTGGGAGTTTCCGGCGCCGGAACCGCGGCCGCACAACCGGTTTCGCACACGCTGCAATACACCTGCAAGGTTCCGAAGATCGGCAACCAGCCCTTCACGGCGAAGATCGGCGCGGATATCCCGGATTCCGTCGCGGTCGGCGAGAACAGCCGGAAATTCGCCATCAATGCGAGGACGACGGTGGGCGCGGACCTCACACCGTGGCTCCACAGGTTCGACGTGAAGACCGTTGAGGGCACCGTGGACGCGAAGATCGTCGTGGCCGCGCCGCAGGGCGACAGGCGCATCAGCGTGCCCCTCGACATCGCCAAGACCAGGATCCCGGCATCCGGTGCCGTTGACATCAAGGCAGCCGGGGCCGCACCCCCGCTCCCCTTCAGCAAGACGGGCAAGGGGCGGATCGCCGTCGGCGACATCGCCCTGCACGTCGTCGCGAACGGCACGGGCAGGCACACACTCGATCTGCGGTGCACGCCGGCCGGCGGGCGGGAGAAAGTCGTGGGGTCGTTCAAGATCACGGGGAGGGGGACGACGACCGGCTCGGACACCTCCGGTACCTCGGACACCTCCGGCGCCTCGGGCACGAACGCCAAGGGCACGAACGCAAAGGGCACGACGGCCTCGGGCACCATGCCTGGGGCGAACTCCGCCGCGGGGTCGGCTCCGACGAAATCCGGGACCCACGGTACGGCGGCGGGTACCACCGCGACCACCGGCTGGGAGAGCAGGGACCTGCTGCTGCCGGCCGTGGGCGCTCTTTTCGCGGCCTTCGTCGCCTTCGCCTTCGGCCGGCGACTGAAGAACCGCCGCCGCGCCGCCGACGACAGCTGAGGCGGCCGGTCCCAGCGCGAGGGCCCGGTGGGAGACGGCCGGCCTGGCCGTGCTCACCACTCCTTGGGCGAAGGAGAAGGTGAGGACCAGGCGCAGCAGCCAACTCCTGCCGGGCCTCGCGGGGTCGGGGACGGTCAGCTAGAGGATGCCGAAGAGCACACCGGCGCACAGGACCACCAGGGAGGTCAGCGCGGCCCACTTGACGGTGAACTTGGTGTGGTCGCCGAACTCGACCTTGGCCATGCCCACGAGGACGTAGACGGCGGGGACCAACGGGCTGGACATGTGCAGGGCCTGGCCGACGAGGGAGGCACGGGCGATCTCGATGGGGGCCACGCCGTGGGCGGCGCCGGCCTCGGCGAGGATCGGCACGATGCCGAAGTAGAAACCGTCGTTGGACATGAAGTAGGTCAGCGGGATGCTGAGGACGCCGGTGACGATGCCCATGTGCGGGCCGAGCGCGTCGGGGATGCCGCTGACCAGCCAGCGGGCCATGTGCTCGACCATGCCGGTGCCGGTGAGCACGCCGGTGAAGACGGCGGCGGCGAAGACCATTCCCGACACGTTGAGCACGTTCTCGGCGTGCGCGGCGACGCGGGCCTTCTGGTCCTTCATCTGCGGGAAGTTCACGGTCAGGGCGAGGGCCGCGCCGAGGAGGAAGAGGACCGGGATCGGCAGGGCCTGCAGGATCAGCAGGGTGAGCAGCGCGACGGTGAGCGCGGCGTTGAACCAGTAGAGCTTGGGGCGCAGGGTGGCGCGCTGCGGGTCCAGGACCTGGAGGCCGTCGTCGTCGGCATCGGCATCGGCCCGGCCGCCGGAGGCGGTTGCCGCATCGCGGTCGGCGTCGGTCCCGGTGCCGTCCGTGCCGGTGCCCGCGCCGCCGGTGCCTCGCTGCGTACCGCGGCCCGCGCCCCCCGTGCCACCGGCGCCCGCGCCGACCAGGACCTGTTCGGTCTCCTTCTCGTCCGCGGCCTCGGCCACCAGCCGGGTGTCGCCGAGGGTCAGCACGCCGAGCCGCTTGCGCTCGCGCCGGCCGAGGACGTACGCGAGGGCGAAGACCGCGACCAGGCCGACGGCCAGGGCCGGGATCATCGGGACGAAGATGTCACCGGCGTCGAGCTTGAGCGCGGTGGCGGCGCGGGCGGTCGGGCCGCCCCAGGGGAGGGTGTTCATCACGCCGTTGGCCGTGGCGGCGACACCGGTCATGACGACGAGGCTCATCTTCAGCCGCTTGTAGAGCGGGTAGAGCGCCGAGACGGTGATCATGAAGGTGGTGGAGCCGTCGCCGTCGAGCGAGACGATCGCGGCGAGCAGGGCCGTGCCGATCACCACCCGCACCGGATCGGCCTTGCAGAACTTCAGGATGCCGCGGACGACCGGGTCGAAGAGACCGACGTCGATCATCACCCCGAAGTAGATGATGGCGAACATCAGCATCGCGGCCGTGGGGGCCAGGTCGCCGATGCCCTTGAGGACGTAGTCGCCCAGGTGCGCGCCCTGTCCGACCAGGATGCAGAACAGCGCGGGGATGAGCACCAGCGCGGCCATCGGTGACATCTTCTTCATCATGATCAGCGCCAGGAAGGCGGCGATCATGACGAATCCGAGGATTGTCAGCATTAGGGGTACCTCACGTTCGCCCTTGAACATCTGCCGGGGGGTGGCAGTTCAGGCGACGGTAGGTCCCTCCAACTTTTGTTAACAAGGTCTTGACGCGCGAGCAATACGAGCAAAACCCCAGGTCAATACGGATCTCCCCGGACGGGCGTGCGCACAACCGGCAGCCCGCCGCCCACCGGGGCGCCGGGAAGCGGGGCCGTCGGGAAGCGGGGCCGTCGGGAAGCGGGGCCATCGGGAAGCGGGGCCGTCGGCGTCGCCCGGCCGCCCCTCACGCCTCCGCCTCCCCCGCACGCTTCCCCATCACCCCTCCCCCATCACCCCTCCCCCTCCCCCGTACCCGCGCCCGCCCCGTCCAGATAACGCGCCAGGTAGGCCCGGAGCAGTTCCTTGGTCTCCGTGACGATGGCGGGATCGCCGGCCGGGTCCGTGCGGAAGGCGAGCTGGAGCAGCGCATCGGCCGTCTCGACACCGACCAGGAAGGCGGTGCGCAGCCGCTCGTCGGCGGTGTCCAGACCGAGTGGGCCTGCGAGGAGGGCGCGCAGCCGGTCGGCGACCTCGTCATTGGCCTGCCGGGAGGCACGCGGGGCGGGGACGGTGAACTCCACCAGGGCGAAGCCCGGCACGGTCCGCTTCATGGCGAGGTATTCGTCGACCACCACGTCCATCGCGTGGCGCCACGGGAGCGGCCGGCCGGCCGGGGCGGTCAGCCGGGCGGTGATGCGGTCCGCGTAGGCGTCCAGATTGCGTCGGGCGAGGGCCTCGGCCATGGCGCGCTTGTTGGGGAAGAAGCGGTAGACGGAGCCGATCGGGACACCGGCGCGGCCGGCCACGGCCCGGGTGCTCAGCTCGTCGTACCCGGTCTCCTGCAGGACTTCGGCACAGGCATCCAGGATCCTGGCCAGGCGCTGGGCGCTGCGCTGCTGAACGGGTGCACGACGCAGGGAGGCGGGCGGAGGGTCGGGGCGGGGGTTCGGCTGCTGCACCCGTCCATCCTGCCCGCCGTCCGGACGGGCAGAGTGCCCTCGCCGCGATCCGGCCGACCACCGGTCACCGTCCGCCGGTCACCGACCGCCGACCACAGCCATCCTGCCGACCGCGGCGGGCCGGCTGAGCCGCCGCGATCCGGCCGACGCGGCCGGGAGTCTCCGTTGACGACCCCCGACGGCAATCCTAAGGTCTTGCATAGGATTCCTTGAGCGGCGGGAGCACGCGATGGCAGGCACGGGCAACGAGCAGGCGAGGAAGGCGGCCGAGGGGCTGGAGTACACCACCGGCTTCGGCAACGAGCACAGCTCGGAGGCCGTCCCGGGCGCGCTCCCGATAGGCCGCAACTCCCCCCAGCGCGCACCGCTCGGGCTGTATGCCGAGCAGCTCAGCGGGTCCGCTTTCACCGAACCGCGCGGCCATAACCACCGCTCCTGGCTCTACCGCATCCGCCCGTCGGCCACGCATCCGCCGTTCGTCCGCGCCGGGCAGCGCGCCGTCCGCTCGGCGCCGTTCACCGACTGCGTCCCCGACCCCAACCGGCTGCGCTGGAACCCGCTGCCCGAGCCCGCCGGCCCGGCCGACTTCCTGGACGGGCTGTGGACGCTGGGCGGCAACGGCGATGCCACCCAGCGCACGGGCATGGCCGTCCACCTCTATTGCGCCAACACCTCCATGGAGCGGCGGGTGTTCGGCAACGCGGACGGCGAGCTGCTGATCGTGCCGGAACGCGGCGGGCTGCTGCTGCGCACCGAACTCGGCCTGCTGCACGCCGAACCGGGCGAGGTGGCGTTGATCCCGCGCGGCATCCGCTTCCGCGTCGAGCTGCTGGACACCGCGCCCGACGGCGGGCAGAGCCCGACCGCCCGCGGCTATGTCTGCGAGAACTACGGCCGCCCCTTCCAGCTCCCCGACCTGGGCCCGATCGGCGCCAACGGCCTCGCCAACGCCCGCGACTTCCGCGCTCCGGTCGCCGCCTACGAGGACGTCGAGGGCCCCGTTGAGGTGGTCAACAAGTTCTGCGGCAACCTCTGGACGGCCACCTACGACCATTCGCCGCTGGATGTCGTCGCCTGGCACGGCAACCACGTCCCCTACGTCTACGACCTGCGGCGCTTCAATGCCATCGGCTCGATCAGCTACGACCACCCCGACCCGTCGATCTTCACCGTGCTCACCGCCCCCTCCGACACCCCGGGGCTGGCGGGTGTGGACTTCGTGGCCTTCGCACCGCGCTGGCTGGTCGGCGAGGACACCTTCCGGCCGCCGTACTTCCACCGCAATGTGATGACCGAGTACATGGGGCTGATCGAGGGCGCCTACGACGCCAAGACGGCCGGAGAAGGGGGTTTCGTGCCGGGCGGCGGCTCCCTGCACAACATGATGTCGGCGCACGGGCCCGACCGGGAGACCTTCGACCGGGCGAGCACCGCCGAGCTGCGGCCGCAGAAGATCGACGACGGGCTGGCCTTCATGTTCGAGACCCGCTGGCCGCTGACGCTGACCGAACAGGCCCGGGACGCCGGCCATCTGCAGCGCGGCTACGACGACGTATGGCAGGGTCTGCAACGTCATTTCCGCCTGTGACACCGGGGAACGCCTCGTGACCGCCTTCGCTCCCGACTCGCTCGCCCTGAACCGCAAGCTGCCGCTGTGGTACCAGGTCTCGCAGTCGTTGCGCGCCTCCATACTGGGCCGCTCGCCCGAGGCGCCGCTGCGGCTGCCCACCGAGGACGCGCTCGCCGCGCACTACGGCGTGAGCGTGCTGACCATGCGCCAGGCCCTCAAGGAGCTGGAGACGGAGGGCCTGATCAGCCGGCACCGGCGCCGTGGCACCTTCATCGAGCCGAGCGGGCCGGACGGCCGGCGGAATGGAGGTGTGGCGCCGGTGCGGCTGCTGGGCTCCGTGGACGCGATCGTGGCCCAGCAGTCCGGGATGAGCACCGAACTGCTGGAGCACGGCGCCACCCCGGTACCGTCCGAACTGTCCGAGTACTTCCCGGATATGACGGAGGTGGCCGGATTCCGTCGGCTGCGCAGCGACGAGGAGACCGGCGAGCCGACCAACCACGCACACAACTACGTACGCCCCGAGGTCGCCGAGCTGATCGATCCGGCGGATCTGCTGCGCTGGCCGATGACGAAGGTGCTGCGGGACGGGGCGGGCGTACGGATCAGCCGGATCACCGACAGCGTCGAGGCCCGGCTGGCCGACCCGGAGACCGCCCGGCTGCTGCAGGTTCCGCTGCTCAGCCCGATCCTGCACTACACGGGCATCACCTACGACGAGGACGGCCGCCCGGTCGATGTCGCCCGGATCCACTACCGCGGCGACCGCTTCTCTTTCACGGTCACGCTTGAGGCGTGACGCTGCGCTTGGCTGCCTTCCCACGTTTTCGGCTTTCCCGCCGTGGGTGGTTTCTCGCCGTTGCGCCTGGCGGCGGGCCGGGTCCGCTGCGCGGGGCTGTGGGTGCGGTGACGGGCCTCCGGGGCAGGGGTGTGGGACTGCTTCGCTTTACGTCCCACACCCCTGCCCCTC